>NZ_JAVROT010000129.1:0-6353 GCF_032162605.1 Mycobacterium sp.
GCCACTGATGACGAATGGCAGGGTGAACGGCAGGATCACCTTGACGTACAGCTGCGCCTCGTTCGCTCCGAAGATCCGGCCGGCCCGCACCAGCGACGGATCGACGGTCTTCACCCCCTCCATGCAGTTGACCATCATCGGGAACATCGCCGACAGCACGATGATCGTGAGCTGCATGGAGTTACCGAAGCCCAGGACGAGGATCAGTAGGGGGATGAGGGCGACGCGCGGCAACGCCGTCATCGCCCACACGTAGGGGCTGAGGATCAGGTCGATGATCCGCACGCCGCCCATCAACAGCCCGAGCGGGATGCCGATGGCCGCGGCGATGAGCATGCCGATGGTGAAGTTCTGCACGCTGTGCAGCAGTTCTGGACCGATGGTGCCATCGGCGAAGCCGTGGTACATCGCCGAGAACATGTCCGTGGCCTTGGGGAAGAACAGCGGATTGATGATGCCGGACAGTGCGATCAACTGCCAGAGCACGAAGAACAGGCTCAGGTTGACCACCGTGATGACGAAGCTTCGATACCGATCCCACGCGCTGCGCGTGATCGACTCGGTGACGGCGGCCCCGTCGGCGGACGCGTCAGTCGTTGGCAGCGTGCCCGTGCTCATTTGTTCCCTCCACCGATCTTCGCTCCCAGTGCCTGAGCTTGCAGCTGGCCCCAGATGTGCTCGCGCAGCTCGCTGAACCGCGCACTGCCCCTGACACCCTCGTCGAATCGGGATCTGGGCAGGTCGACGTCGACGATCTCGAGGACCTTGCCCGGCCGGTTCGAGACCACGACCACCCGGTCCGCGAGCGTGAGCGCCTCGTCGATCGAGTGGGTGATGAAGAAGACGGTCTGGCCCGTCTCGGCGATGATCTTCTCGAACTCGGCCTGCATCACCTCGCGCGTCATGGCGTCGACCGCTCCGAAGGGCTCGTCCATCAACAGGATCTCCGGCTCAGACACCAAAGCGCGTGCGATGCCGACCCTTTGACGCATTCCGCCGGAGAGCTCATAAGGGAAGGACTTCTCGAAGCCGGTGAGACCGACGAGCTCGAGAGCATGGCCGATGCGCTCCCGCGACTCCGCCTTCGACGGGCGAGGATGCCTGTTCTCCAGCGCGAACATCACGTTCTTGTAGACGGTGCGCCATGGCAGCACCGCGTAGTCCTGGAACACCATGGCCCGGTCCGCACCGGGCCCCTCGACGGTCTGACCGCCGACCCGGATCGTCCCCTCCAGGGGCGTCATGAAGCCGGCGATCATGTTGATCAGCGTGGTCTTACCGCAGCCGGACGGGCCGACGATGGCGAGGAACTCGCCGCTGTACACGTCGAGGAACACGTCCCGCAGTGCAATGAGTCGGGTCTTCTGCCGCTTGTTCTCATAGCCGGCGCTCACGCCACGAATCTCGATCAACGGTGCTCGTGTCGGCGGCGAGTCGCCGACACTCGGTCGCGGGTGGCGTGTCACCGAGGGAACAGCCTGACTCATGTATTCCCAGCCTCTTCTCTGCCCGAAAGCTTCACTGCAATCGTTTGCTCCATCCTGCGATGTGACGTGGGTCATGTCAATGGGCGCTCTCAAGAATAGTCGGCCACGGCAAGAACCGGCAGGTAGACGTTCAGAGAGGCTGTCTACAAACGATTGCAGCTATGGCACCATGGGGTCATGACACGAGCGCGGCTACGCATCGGGACGTTCACGCCATCGCTGTTGATCGATCTTGCTCGTTGTACCGGACGACTGGACGGCGCCGACCTCGAGGTCACCGAAATCCCCGTGCCCTCCTCGCCGGCTCAGTTCCGCTCGCTCGAAGCCGGCGAGTTCGACGTGGTGATGACGAGCCCGGACAATGTTCTCGCCTATCGGTTCCTGAGCGCGAACCCACTCGGGCGAAACCTGCCGGTGGAGATCTTCGCCGGAATCGATCGGGGACTCGGGCTGTCGTTGTGTCTCGCGCCGTCGGTGACGGACGTCGCGGACGTGCGGGATCGTGTGGTCGGGGTCGACGTGCCGGAATCGGGCTTCGCGTTCGTGGCGTTCGCCCTTCTGGAGCGCGCCGGCCTCAGCCCGGACGAGTACAAGGTCGAGTCCATTGGGTCGACTCCTCGCCGCGCTGCGGCACTGTCAGCGGGAACGTGCGCCGCCACTGTCCTCAATGCGGGCAACGAGTTGCGGGCGGGCGCATCCGGATGCCGTGTCGTGAGCACGGTCGCAGACATCGGTCCCTACCTCGGAACGGTCATGGCAGCGCTGCCTGCCGACGACGCAACCGTCACCGATCCGCGAAATCGTTTGGCCGAGGCCCTGATCGACACTTCGCATGACATCGTCACCGGCCGCCTGCGACGGGAGGTTCTCGAGGCCGCGGGACGGTTGCTCGGGCTGGCGGATCCTGAAGCACTGGCGCACCTCGAGTGCCTGCTCGATCGCACCCACGGTCTGATCACCGATGGGCATGTCGACGAAGCCTCGATCAACACCCTGATCGACCTGAGGCGTCGACACAGCCCGAGCCCGGATCTCGACGTGGTGGCGGCGGAGTGGCCAACCATGGTCAGGGCGGCTGCCCTCCGAACGGGCCCTCGCACGTGAGCGGTCGCGTGTTCGCCGGCGCCGCTCGTAGAGACGGGAACCGACCGATACATTGCACGTGCCGGTGGGGAACTCCATCATTGACCGGAGGCTGCATCCGTTTGCAGCAGGGGAGGGGAGTGGGGGTCTGTGCACAGGGCCACGCTGCGTGAGGTTGCGGTCATGGCCGGAGTCCATCCCGCCACCGCTTCACGCGCCTTGAACCAGGCGACCGAGAGTTTGGTCAACGCCGAGACGGCTGCCCGAATCAAGAAGGTCGCCGCCGAGATGGGCTATTCGCCGAACCCGATCGCGCGCAGCCTCAAGACTTCCCGGTCGGCCAGCATCGGCCTGGTGATCCCCGATCTGACCAATCCGCTGTTCCCGCCCATCGTGCGAGGGGTCGAGGACGTACTACGGCCCATCGGCTACAACGCCTGGATCGTCAACACCGACAACCGACCCGAGGTGGAGAAGGCGGCGATCGAGTCGTTCCGTCAGCGCAACGTCGAGGGCTTCGTGTTCGCGACCGCGCATCTGAAGCACCCCCTTCTCGACGAACTCGCTGCGGCATCGACGCCGATGGTGCTGGTCAACCGGCGCACGAACAGCGCCGACATCCCATCGGTCACCTCGGACGACGCAGCAGGCGTCGCGATGGCGATGCAGCACCTCGTCGATCTGGGGCACACCAAGATCGTGCATCTCGCCGGACCTCAAGATCTGTCGACCGGTGTCACCCGGCGTCGCGCATTCGTCTCCAGTTTGGAGGATCTCGGTCTCCCAGCCGAGGTCTCGCGGACGATCATCTGCCAGGAGTGGTCGGAGCTGGCGGGCGCGGAGGCGATGCGGACTCTGTTGGACTCCGGTCCTGAGTTCACCGCGGTCCTCGCCGGCAATGACCTGCTTGCCCTGGGCGTCTACGACACTCTGTCCGAGCGGGGCCTGCGCTGCCCGGACGACATCAGCGTGGTTGGGTTCAATGACATGCCGTTCATGGACAAGGTCTCACCGCCCATGACGACCGTGCGCATCCCCCACTACGAGCTCGGCGCCGAAGCGGCCCGATTGTTGCTCGAAGTGCTCTACGACCCGGCCCGCCATCCGCGTTCCATGTTGCTCCCATTGTCGATGGTCATCCGGTCCTCCACCGGCCGGGTCCCAGCCCGCGCCGGGGCCTGAGGACTTCGCGCCGACGCAGTGCCCGGGCAGGCGCGCGAGGCGGCGCAGGATCTTGCGGTATTGACTTGAGCTAGACCGCACGGCACTATTGCAACCGATTGCAGTCGAGCTTGGGAGATTGAATGGGAGACAGCGAATTGACGACGAGCGTCGGGTGGATCGGCGCCGGACGCATGGGCTATGCGCTCATCGAACGCTTGCTGGACGCCGGTTACGAGGTGTCGGTCTACAACCGCACCCGGTCCAAGGCGGAGCCGCTGGCCGAGCGCGGCGCCAAGCTCGTCGACACCCCCGCGCAGCTCGCTGATCGCGACGTCGTCTTCATCATGGTCGCGGCCTCCGACGACCTCGAGGCCGTGGCCGTCGGCGAGGACGGGCTTCTCACCGCCGACGTCTCACCCCAGGTCATCGTCGACTGCTCGACCGTCTCGGCGGCCGTCTCGGAAAGGATCCGAGGCCTTGCCGCCGACCGAGGAACCACGCTTCTGGCTGCGCCGGTCAGTGGCAACCCAAAGGTCGTCAGGTCGGGCAAGCTCACCCTTGCGATCTCGGGGCCGCGCGAGGCCTACGACCGCACCGAGCATCTCCTGCGCCCACTCGGCCGGGGCGTCACCTACGTCGGCGAGGGCGAGGTCGCTCGCCTCGTCAAGATCTGCCACAACGTGTTCCTCGGCGTCGTCGCCCAGTCCCTCGCCGAGATCACGGTGCTCGCCGAGCAGGGCGGCACCAGCCGGCAGGCGTTCCTCGAGTTCCTGAACAACTCGGTGATGGGATCGGTGTTCACTCGGTACAAGTCGCCGGCGTTGGTGAACCTCGACTTTTAGCCGACGTTCACCAACGTCTTGCTGCGCAAGGACTTCGACCTCGGCCTGGCAGCCGCCCGCGAGCACGGCGTGCCGATGCCCGTCGCCGCACTGGCTGCCGAGATGGTGTCCTCGGCGGTCGGTGCAGGCCACACCAGCGAGGACTTCGCGACCTTGCTGCTGGAACAGGCCCGACGGTCAGGGGTCGAGCTGGTATCGGAACAGGCGGACGTCGACGACGGTCTGGGGACCGCCGCAAATGGGTGAGCCGCGACCTCTTCCGGCTCGGGCACATAAGGTCGTCATCGCCAACGAGTACTGAGCGGGGAGCGGGCGCTCAGCGTTTCACGCCACCGCCGAAGTACATCTGGCCCAGGTTCGGGTCGGCCAGGATGTCCGCAGCGGCACGCTGGGTGACGACCCGGCCGCTCTCCATCACGATGCCGTCGGTCGCCCTCCGCATCCCGAACTTCACGTTCTGCCCCACCACCAGGATCGTCTTACCGGCGTCACGCATCACCATCACGGAGCTGTACACGACCCGCAACGCCTTCGGATCGAGCCCCAACGACGGCTCGTCCAGGAGCAGCAGCACGGGGGTCCAGCATCAGGCTGCGCGCGAACTCGACCATCCGGCGCTGGCGGCCGGACAGGTTGCCTGCCGTCTCGCGTGATCGTTCGGTGACGATTGGAAACAGCTCGGCTACCTGGTTGTAGCGCCTGCGCACCAGCGCGCGGTCACGTCGGACGATGTATGCACCGAGCAGCACGTTCTCGCGCACCGTCAGATTCGCGAACAGGGCTCCGGTGGATCGGCTCCCCCTTCAGCGTGATCTCGCCCTCCCGCGGCTGCAGCAGGCCGCTGATGGCCCGCAGGACCGTGGACTTGCCCGCGCCGTTCGGGCGGATGATGCACGCGATGCCGTGCGGTAAGTGCGCTCAGATCAGGATGGTCAATGGATTCTCGACGCGGCGGACGAAGGCTGCCATCCATCCGGCGGCGACCGCCGAACGTTCCGGGATTGGACACGTTGATGACGGCGGCCGCGTTGACGCTGCGGCGCAACTCGAGCAGATCGTCGACCCGGCAATCCGCGGTGAGATGGAAGAGCGGCACCGTTGTCTTGCTCTCGGTGAGTCGGAGCTCTCCTTCGTCCGGAAGTAACGCCAGATCGCTTGTGTGGAAAGCCCTGCGGCAGAGGCAATATCGTCACCACTCATGCCGGCGACCCCGTGTGCCCAGAGCAGTGCACAGGCGTGCCTGGAAACCGCGAGCCGCGACCCGGCCTTGTCGACGATGGCTGCCACCCTTCTCCGATCCGTGTCACTTGGTGACGTGACTACCGTGTGTCACTAAGTGACAGACTTCGTCAAGCAGGCACACCCGACCGACCAGAGGAGTGTTGTGACCAGCGAGCAGTTCTGGCGGGCCGCCGATCAACACGTGGCACGCTACGGCGCGTCATTCGTGCCACGAATCATCAAACGGGCCAAGGGAAGTTACGTCTACGACGAAGACGGCAATGCCATCCTGGACTTCACCTCGGGGCAGATGAGTTCCATCCTGGGGCATTCGCATCCCGACATCGTGTCCACGGTGTCAGCGGCGGTGGCCACTCTCGACCATCTCTACAGCGGAATGCTCAGCGTGCCGGTGGTGGAACTCGCCTCCAAACTCTCGGCGACTCTGCCGTCGCAGCTGACCAAGGTCCTACTGTTGAGCACGGGGGCGGAGTCGAACGAAGCTGCCATCAAGATGGCGAAGCTGTACACCGGCAACTATGAGGTCGTCTCCTTC
>NZ_JAVROT010000130.1:0-3293 GCF_032162605.1 Mycobacterium sp.
GGGCGGACGTAATCGCGAACACGCCAAGACCGGCAATGAGCCAGCCCCGTCTGCCATAACGGTCGCTCAGGCTGCCCGCCGACAGCAGCAGACCCGTGATGACCAGGGTGTAGGCGTCGACAATCCATTGCAGCTGCGCGGTATCGGCGTTGAGTTCGCGCGACAACTTCGGCAGGGCGACGTTGACGATGGTGGCGTCGACGCTGATCACGAAGACGCTCAGGCAGATGACGGCGAGCGCGGCGGTCGGCCGGTCGCGGAACACCGGGCGGCGTAAATCGAAGCTCATAGACAAGAAAATAAATCATAAAGACATTAAACACAAGTTATATGACTAGATAGTTGTTTTCATGGTAAAGTCACCGGTATGTCCGCCGGTAGGAACTACAAACCAGAATTGCCCCATCGCGAAGGGGCTCGACGTACTGGGCGAGCGATGGACCTTGCTGATCCTGCGCGAGTTGGTTGGAGGTCCGCGCCGCTACGGCGACCTCCGCGCCGAGTTGCCCGGAATTGCGACCAACCTGCTGGCCGACCGGCTCCGCGAACTCAATGATGCCGGGATAATCGATCGCGCCGAGCTGCCACCACCGGTCGCCCGTACCGTGTACACCCTCAGCGACGTTGGCTGGCAACGGGTCCTACCCATCCTCCAGGCCATCGCATGGTTCGGCCTCGACCTGCTTGAACCGAGCGACAACGCTGCCGTATCGCCGTTGAACGGATTCCTCGCCGGCGTCCTGCTCGCGTTCGACCCCGCACGCGCCACCGACCTGAACGCGTCATACGTCATCGCGATCGACGGCCGCCGTTTCGATTTCGGGGTGCATCGGGGCCGCCTCACCGCCGCCCAGGGTGCGCCCACGGTAACGGTGACCGCAACCGCGGCCGATCTGGTCACCGCCCGTTTCGGAACCACCGCAGCCCAGCGCAAGACCGCACTGCGCCGCTTGAAGTTCGTCGGCGAACACGATGCCATCGACGCATTCCACACGGTCTTCCAACTGTCAGCCGATCCAACTGTGCCGGTCAGGACGTAGCAAGTCCTACGACATGGGCTACCCCCACGGAATTAGATGACGAGACGAGCTACTGGCTCTCGCGACCACGCATCCGCGAGTCTGATCGCCGAAGCTGATGCCGACATTGCCGCCGGGCGGACCTTCAGCAAGGACGAGATCCGTACGCACTTTCGTGAACCGCGGTGCGACAGTCGGACCGTACAGGCCATCCGCAAAAACGTTCGTTTTCGGGACTTCTCGGTATATTTGGCCGTCACGACCGATGGTTCAGTCCGTGGCGGCTTGCTCGATGAGGCCGTGGGGTTGTCCCGGCGGCGGCTACCCAATCGGCCCCGACGTGTCCGTTCGGGCCGTCACGTGGGCGGCGTGGGTCCCCCGGTCAGAAATACAAGGCGGAACTTGCCGAGCTGCACCTCGTCCCCGTTGGCCAGGGTCGCCGAGTCCACCGTCGCGCGGTTGACGTAGGTGCCGTTGAGGCTGCCGACGTCGACGACCTGGACGTCGTTGTTCTCCGTGATCCGAAATTCGGCATGGCGGCGGCTGACGGTGACGTCGTCGAGGAAGATGTCGCTGTCGGGGTGGCGCCCGACGGAGGTGACGGCCTTATCCAAAGTGAGCCGTGATCCGGCGTTGGGGCCGCGTTTGACGATGAGCAGAGCCGAGCCCGGGGCCGGGCTCTCCCCCGTGCTCTCGCTGGCTGTCACCCAGGTGTCGGGCGTGTGGAGGATGTCGGCCCGTAACACCGAAGTCATCTCTGCGGCGTTGTCATCGGAGGCCTTGTCGTGATCCTTACCGGTCACTCAGCGCTCCGTTCTGATGCCGCGTGCCGCATGCCCACGCCAAGATCATCCCGCCACGTGGCCATATACAGACCAGGAACCGTCCCATTAATGGCTTGGGCTGAGCGCGCAATGGCTTGCTGACGAACGACATATTTCGTTACAACTGAATTGCCCGCGGACCCGAATGCACTGGTGTTCCCGAGTCGTAAAGGCGGGTTTCTGCCTCTTGGCGAATACCGCTGGGCATTCGACAACGCGTGCGACGACGTAGGGATCGAAGGGCTGGTACCTCACGGCCTGAGGCACACCGCGGCGTCCTTGGCGATCAGTGCAGGCGCTAACGTCAAGGTTGTGCAGAGACTCCTGGGGCACGCGACAGCTGCGATGAGGCTCGACCGATACGGCCATCTCCTCACCGACGATTTAACCCGGTGTGGCCGATGCGCTGGGTAAGGCGATCGACAGCACTGCGGTATCACGGCAGTACTCGGGACCTTCGAACGAGGCCGAATAGGCTTAGATGATGCTCTGAACTGCAACGCCCCCATAGCCCAATTGGCAGAGGCGCCGGACTTAAAATCCGCACAGTGTCGGTTCGAGTCCGACTGGGGGCACGGGAAGAGGCCTGGTAGATGACGCGAGCGCGCGCCCAGGCGGTTGGGTCGTTCGTGCACGCGGCATGTACACGGGCGGGCGACGCTGTGCGCGCGTAGCTAACTGCTTGAGACGATGCGGCGGTCGTTTTCCGTCGACCTCTGAACCGCCTGGAAAGCGGAACGTGCTCTTTCGATCCCGGCCCTGGCCAAGCTGGAAGGGCCGGTTGCAGCCACGGAGTATCGGGCCTGATAGTTCGACTCTCGATGAGGTCGAGCGTGGGGCTGATTTGCGTTGACGGCACCCCCGGCCTCAAGGTGGACGGCGTTGTCGGCCCTGCCACCGCTGCCGCCTTGCGGTTGCAGGTGACGCTCCCGATGTCGGTTTGAGTCCGACCGGGGGTTGCCCCGAACCCGCTCAGTTCGCCAGTCGCTGCGCCAGCTCGTGCAGGTCTGCGGCCGACACATCCGGGCCAGGGTCTTCATGGACGGGCGAGTCGGGCCCGAACTCGAGGGGGCCCCCTCCTCGGGAACCTCGTGGCCTTGCGCTCATTGGAGCAGAAATTTGACCAGTCGCCGAGTTGCTCAGCGCGGGTGCCAGATTCGCCCAACCCGCGACGTTGGCGGCTATCGGCGAGTTCTCCTGCGGCCCCGCCGCTACATCGCGTGGCGCAGCCGGGCGATGATGCCGTCGAGGTCGAGGGCGAATATGTCGGGCCGGAAGACGTGGCCGCCGGGCACCTCGTGCGCCTCATGCGGGATGCCGGCGTCGCTGAGGCGTTCGCGGAACTCCCGCTGGCCGGCAAGCACCTGGGTCTCGTTCACGCTGTCGAACCAGTTGAGCGGGTCCGGACTGGTGCCGGCGACCAGGAAGATCCGCTTGTTCCGGTAGCTGT
>NZ_JAVROT010000131.1:0-5901 GCF_032162605.1 Mycobacterium sp.
GCCATCGGACTGCCCAGCCTCGCCGATGACGGCCGATTCTCGTACGCCCCGCTCATCCCCTACGGGCCAGCGCGCAGCTGCCCCACCAACCCATGGCATCCCGCCATGGCGGCGTTACATCCCGACGATTCGGTCCCGGTCCAGCGAGACCGCCCGGAACCTGCGCCGGACGGCTCGGTCGGCGTGTACCTCGCCGCCACGCTGCGGTACCGCAACCAGACCCGCCGCGTCCGCGCAACACTGCCCGTACCGCTGGTCAGCGTGGCCCGGTGGCTCGACATCGACCCGCTCACCCGCGCCAGCTGCCAGTTTGACGCTGGTCCCGCCTTCGGCCAGCTCGCCGCCCGGGTCTGCCTCGCTGACGTCGCCCGCGCCGATCTCGTCATCGCGTTCGCTGACCACCGCCGCAGCCACGGCGTCGGCATCGAGATCGGCGCCGCGCTCGCGCAGCGCAAGCCGGTCATCCTCATCGGCCCGCCGCGCTGCTCCTTCGACATGCTTCCCGGCATCCGCGTCGTCGCCACACTCGATGATGCGCTCGCCGCGATCCCGCACGCCGCCAAGGTGGAGTTGTCGGGGGACGCCGTCGTGGTGCCGGAATGACCGGCCGCCGGGCTGGCGGCGTCCGCCTCCGTATCGGGTCAGGAGTCCCGCGGCGCCGACATCGCCAGGCCGGGAAGGTCTGCCCACGTGCCATCAACATCGATGGCGGTGCGCCGTTCACCGGCAGTCAGGATTCCCATCTCGACACGCTTGTCCGCCGGCAGACAGTCCACTGCAAGGCGACGGGCCACGTAGTCCATGACCGACGTCGCCATCGGCAGGTCGGGATCGTCCGTACGCCCGGCTGGAGTGAAACGCATGCTGGAGAACTTCGACACGAACACCTCCAGCGGGGCACCCGCCTGCAATCCCAACGAGATCGCCGACCCCAGCGCGTCCATCATCCCGGCGAGCGTCGAACCCTGCTTCGCCATCCGAATCGTCACCTCGCCCACGGACCCGTCACCGGCCCGGCCTGTCGTCAGGTAGCCCTTCTGATCATCCACCTGGAACCGCGTCGTCTCGCCGACCCTAATCCGCGTCATCCTGCGCGCCGACCTCTGCCGAGGCGCCACTGCGTCGGACATTCACCGCTCCCATCACCACGCCGGGACACAACCAGTGGTGACCGTACCGCTAGGTGTGCACCACATGTTGGGGGCGCGCCGCACTGAGTCCGACTACCGCGCGCGTAGCCAACCCGCCTCTGCCCTCGCCGATGCCTTGTCCGATGGGAAGCCGCCGGGGGCTCATGAGGCCAGGGTGTAGGCGCCAGCCTCAACCAGGACACGCAGGGCAATGTGGCGCATTGCGCACCTTGACCCCGCGCAACCAATGTGGTCTCGCATGATCTGGTGCGCCTCAGCGACGGTGATCGCCTCTGGAGCGCTATGCGGCGGATGCGGGTCCTCGGGCATGAGTTCCTTCTTCAGGCGGTGGGGTGTCGACGACATGAGGTGGTCAAGACGGAATGGGAGCCTGCTGATTGGGGTGAGGTGACTGCGTCGACCGGGCAATCCTCGTCCGGTCCTCTTAGGAGGCCCGGCCGTGTTGGCGGGGTGACTTCGACGAAGATGAAGGTCTACCCATAGCCAGGGCTTGGGTGTGGCGAGGCGCCGCCATCGAAGCGACTTTCGTGGTCATTGATTGACCTGCAGGGGTCGTTCATGATGGGCGGCTAACTCAGCTAATCCGCTTCCGTTGCTGCTTGTGCTCTCAACGGTTACCGAAAGTGGAGCGCCGGGGAATACCGACCTTGTGTCCGACTTGGTGTACCGACCTTGTGTCCGACCCTAAGTTGACCTGCGGATAAGCGCGGTCCGGAGGTGTCCTAGGGCGGTCCGGCGCAGGGGGACTACACTGCCGCTCGAGAAGATGGAGTCGTTTGTCCGACTATCGGAGGGTTCACGGTTGGAGGATACGTTGCGGTCGACACTGGGGTCTCGATGCAGGCTGAACGATCCATGGCATCCCGCAGCGCGGATGGCCTGTTGCCATCCGGCACGTTCGCCGGGGAGAAGTAGCGGCCGCAGTCGGTGACGGTCCTGGCGCACGGTGGCCGCGACCGGCGAGGACGTGGCTTCTTGTCGCGCATAGCCGTTGGGATGGCGGGTGCTGGCATCGCGTCTCCGCGAATCGATATGTGGGTTCACGACGCGAGCGAGGGTCGGCAGGAGGATCTGACTCTCTCAGGCATCGCCAACGATATCCACGCGGCCACCAGGCACACGCGCGCGGCCTCGCCGACGGCGTTGAGGTAAGCGTCCCCAACGCGCGGCGCTTCGGCGAAAGGCGCGGGTCCGCCGAAGGGGTGGCCCACAGCGTCATCGTATTGGGATCCTGAAGCGGCCAGCTTGGCCCAGGCGGCATGAGATCAATCGAGCAATGCGGAACTGAGGGGAGACCGAAATGCCGCGCCGGCCCGGTGCGATCATCACCCCGAACGCACGACTGAGCAGCGCGCGGCGCGGGCTACTTTCACCCCACCGCCCAGGTCAGTCATGCTCACGCAGCGAACTTGCCGATCTTGTTAACACCGCTTTGAGCCAGCTCAATCCTGGCCGTATTTGCCTCGCGTTGTACGTAGATGCTCGATGGATCGGCAAGCTCGAACGTGGGGAACACCGCTGGCCCTGTGTGCAGCGCCGCGAAGCGCTGCGCGTTGTGCTCGGCGCCCACTCTGACGCCTCGATCGGATTGTTCATCCCGCGAGGCGTCTCCGTCGCAACGGGCGAGCTCGCTGGGTTCGCCGCGTACGAATCGACCGCTCAGTCGCTGCCAGACAGGGAGATCGATGGCATCCTCGCCAGCGGCGAATACGAGTCCGTTGTTGTATGGCTGTCGAAGCTCGAGCATCTGAGTAGGCTGTTGAATTCCAAGCTCTCCGACGAGCTGGAATCACAAGTACACCATCACCTTTCGCTACTTGATCGGCTGCAGCGAGGAGGGCAGAGAGGCCATCTCGCTCCAGTTGACGCCCGATGGTCGGAATTCATGAGCTGGGTTTCCGAGAACACCGGTGGTCATGGCGGAGGACAGTGGCTGATTCGGGCCAGCCGGCGTGCCGCGCAGGCCGCCGATCCAGCCCTCAGCGCCTACACGCTAATGAGGCAAAGCCAGAGAGCGCTAATAGCCGGCGACGTCAGATCGGCTATTTCTCTGTCCAAGACATCACTATCGAACGGTCCTTTGCCCTCCCGTACAAAGGTCTTGTGCCTTAGCCGTCTTGCCGAGGGGCTTGCCCATAACGGGGACGATCAGGCACATGACGTGGTCGGGTCAGCTCGCCGAGTCCTGCAAGCAGCCAAGCAGGCCGATCCAGATCCGCTGGCTAGGCATTGCGATGAACAGTATGTGACAGCGGTTGGAGCTCGGTGCCATCAGCTTCTAGGGGATCACGGTTCCGCTGCCGCGATCTTGGGAGAGCTCTTACCCGCGGCGACGCACGCGGATCAGGTTGACCTAGGTGTGTGGCGCGTTTACCTGGCGGAGAGCCTTGCCGCCCAGGATCCTGGACGAGCAGCCGCTCATGGACTGCAGGCGATGGGCATAGCTGAGGCATCGAGGTCGTTTCGCGCGGTAAGAGCAGCTCAGGCGCTGGCCGTAACCCTTCGACCGCATCGACGGATGCCGGTGGTGGCCCAGTTCGTCGCTGCCCATGCCCAACTTGTTGCCGGCAATGCAAGGATAGGTGGGTGGAGTTGATTCCGGGAGTAACCAGCGCAGAGGTTGGGCAGCGAACACCTCGTGTAGCGGTCTTGCCCATTGGCAGCTTCGAGCAGCACGGCTCGTTCCTTCCATTGACGACGGACACGGTCGTAGCCTCGGCGATCGGTGCGACGATCGCGGCGAGCCACAACGTATTACTGCTGCCGCCGATCACCATTTCCTGCTCGCACGAGCATGCAGCGTGGCCCGGAACGGTGAGCATCAGCCATCAGACCCTGTCGGCTATTGTCGACGATATCAGCAGCTCGCTGCGCCAGCGCGGAATCGAAAAGCTCGTCCTCCTGAACGGGCACGGCGGAAACTACGTGCTCAGCAATGTCGTACAGACCGCAAACGTTTCCCGGCCGCAGTCGATGACCATCTTTCCCGGTAGACTTGACTGGGACACCGCACGCACAGCAGCCGATCTCCAAACGGACGCGCACAGTGACATGCACGCCGGCGAGCTCGAAACGTCGATCCTGCTGCACGTCTGGCCCGATGCGGTTGGACCCGACTACCTCTCTAGCGATCACCTTGCCGAGGACCGCTCATTGCTCCTCGTCAAAGGAATGACCGAGTACACCAACAACGGCGTGATCGGTCTGCCATCCGCGGCTACTTCTAAGAAGGGACAGGCCATCCTAGAGAGCTTGGCGATCTCCTTTGGCAGCCACTTGGGCGATCTTCTTGCTGAATCCGACCAGTAGCGATGCGGCGGCTTGATGCGGCTTTGATCGCCGGCACGTCTTCGCGTTGGACGGGCCTCATGCTGATCGCCGGATCGATGCTCCCAGCA
Source organism: Mycobacterium sp. (assembly GCF_032162605.1). Taxonomy (GTDB): domain Bacteria; phylum Actinomycetota; class Actinomycetes; order Mycobacteriales; family Mycobacteriaceae; genus Mycobacterium. The sequence goes on from NZ_JAVROT010000131.1 coordinate 4,550, forward strand.
CCCCGTGGGTAGTTGCGCCTGACGACGCTTCACCAACGCGAGGTTCGCCTGAAGTCGCAGAGCGCGCTCGTCGCTGTTCGCGAGCCGGTGGACCGCGATAGCTCATGGGATATGGGCTCCGGCGACCTGCAGCAGCTGAGCTCGTTGTTCTGTCGTGCCTGTGGGAGCATGGGGCGGTGGATACCCGGGATGCGGGCCTTGTGGTCTGGGACGTCGACGGCACGCTGATACCTGACTTGGCTCACGGTCACGGATTCTGCGTAGGCGTGATGCGCTGACCAGCGGGTTCGTCGCTCACCGGGGTCGGATGTGTGCACTAATCGCGGGTCGTAGGGTGGCCGGGTGGCTCCGTACGTGCGCACGGTGAAGACAGCGTCGGGCGCGACCGCGGTGCAGATCGTCTACTCCTCGCGGCTCGGGGCGCGCGATATCGAGCACATCGGATCGGCGCACGACGACGCCGAGCTGGCGGTGTTGAAAGCGGCTGCTCAGCAGCGGATGGCCGGCGGGCAGGGCGAACTCGACCTCGGCATGGAGCGCATCGCGCCGGCCGCCGGTTCGGGTGGGCCGTTGCCGATTACGTCGTCGCGGATGGGGCATCTGTGGGACGCCCTCGATCACATGTATCGGGTGCTCGGATTCGAGCGGGCCGCCGAGGGTGACACGGTGTTCGAGCAGCTCGTCCTGGCCCGAATCATTGAGCCGACCAGCAAGCTCGACAGCCTGCGGGTCCTTGAGGAGACCGGGATACAACCGTCGTCGTATGCGACCGTCAAGCGTCGTCTGCCGCTGTTCGCCGAGCCGTCGTGGCGGCAGCGGCTGGCCGCCGCATGCGCCGCCCACGCTGGCCTGGGACCGGCCAGCCTGGTCTTGTATGACGTGTCGACGCTGTACTTCGAGACCGACACCGGCGACGGGTTCCGCGAGCCGGGATTCTCCAAGGAACGCCGCCTCGAACCGCAGATCACCATCGGGCTGCTGACCGATCAGGCCGGGTTCCCGCTGATGGTCGAGGCGTTCGAGGGCAACAAGGCCGAGACGACCACGATGCTGCCGACGATCCGCTCCTTCATGGCCGCCCATGACCTGCCCGACGTGACGGTTGTGGCTGACGCCGGCATGATCTCCGCGGCCAACCAGAAGGCGATCGAGGACGCCGGACTGTCGTTCATCCTCGGCGCCCGCATCCCGTATCTGCCTGATGTGGTGCGTGAATGGCGTGACAAGCACCCCGATGAGGCGATCCCCGATGGGCTGGTGCTCACCCAGCCCTGGCCATCGACCAGCAGCGAGAAGGTCCGCGGCATCCCGGATCGGGTGATCCACTACCAGTACCGCCGCGACCGGGCGCG
>NZ_JAVROT010000132.1:0-11095 GCF_032162605.1 Mycobacterium sp.
CGACGACGACGTCGTCATCGACGTCATGGTCAAGGGGCCCACGGACTCGGTCGCCGTTCGCGGCGACGTGCCCGGTGCGACTGCCCGTTTGCCCGTCCACCCAACGGGGCATTTCTAGAGCCCCGACGTTTGGAGGTGGTGAACATGCCCAACTCGTCGATCAAGAACGAGGGCATGTACGAAGACCTGCGAAAGCAGGGCAATTCGAAGGAGAAGTCGGCCCGCATCTCGAATGCCGTGGCCGCGCGCGGAAAGTCGGCGGTGGGCAAGAAGGGCGGCGAGGCGGGCACCTATGACGACTGGACGGTGCCCGAATTGAAGAAGCGCGCCAAGGAACTCGGCTTGTCCGGTTACTCCGGACTCACCAAGGACAAGTTGATCTCGGAACTGCGCAACCACTGAGTCCGGGACACATGGACGTCGACCATCCGGAGGACGACCAGCGCTGGGATCACGGCGCCCGGTCGGAGACCGAGACCGAACGGCTGGACCGCAACTGGTCGAACCTTCTCCAGGAGTTGCGGGTCGTGCAGACCGGCGTCCAACTGTTGACCGGTTTCCTGCTGACCCTGCCGTTCCAGCAGCGTTTCGACATCCTCGACGGCGACATGCGCGTTCTGTACCTGATCACCGTGGGCTGCTCGGTGGCCGCGACCGTGCTGCTCATCGCGCCCGTCGGCATCCACCGCATTCTCTTCCGCCAACGTCGGCTGATGGCCCTGGTATCTGCCGCGCACCGGCTGGCCTATGCGGGCCTGCTGTTGCTTGGATTGGCGCTGGTCGGAATGACGGTCATCGTCTTCGACGCCGTGTCGGGGCGCGTGGCCGGCATCGCAGCCGGCGCAGTGGCATTGGCGGCCTTCGCGGCGTTCTGGGTGCTCATCCCGGTGTGGATGCGGGTTTCCCGTAGCTGAGCGACGGGTACCCGGTCGCGAGTCGAGCGGAAGTGAGAGCCGGTCATGGCCTCCAGACATTCGAAGCGGGATGAGAAGTCGTCACGGGTCGAGGCAGTGATGGTCGTGATGCTGTTTGCCGTGGCCACGGCCGCCATCTCCGCTGCCATGGTGGTGCACGTCGTCTCCGGCGACGCGACGGCGGCGCGGACACCCGCGACCGTCGCTGCCGTTCAACAGCCCATCAGCCAGGAGGGCAGGCTCGTCGCGGTGTCACCCACGTCGTTGACCGCCGAGAGCGTCGACGGATTCGCCCGCACCTACGTCATCGACTCCCAGACGAATGCCATCACCACGAAGGGCGGCCTGATCGGTGGCGCCGCAACTGCGTTCGCAGTCAACGACGAAGTCGCGATCGTCGGCGTCGTCCGCGACGGCATCGCGGTGGCCACCGCCGTCGCCGAAAAACGGGTGAGCAACCTCAACGGCCCGCCGATGGACGGGGTCTGAATTCGGTGATGCCCGTCTCCGGGTGACGTAACGTCGTTGACGTGGCGGGATCACTCACCGTCAGCGCCGACGACCTGGCTGCGCTGGAGTTCTTCGCCGGGTGCCCGATCGAAACCCTTGGGCCGCTGGCCGCACGACTGCGGCCACTGACTGCGCCGCCTGGCCAGGTGCTGATGCGCCAGGGGGAGCATGCCGATTCGTTCCTGCTCATCGGATCAGGGCGAGCGCGAGTCACCCACACGGGCGCCGACGGCGAGGTCATCGAGGTCGAGGTGACACCAGGACTCATCGTCGGCGAGATCGCGCTGCTGCGGGATGTTCCACGGACCGCGACGGTCACGGTGACCCACGGGCTCACCGGATGGGTCGGCGGCCGGGAGGCCATCGCGGCGATGCTCGACGTGCCGTTCATGATGGACAAGCTCGTACGCACCGCACGCCAACGTCTCGCGACCTTCGTGACGTCCATCGCGGTGACCATGCGCGACGGGACCGAACTTCACCTGCGGCCGGTGCTCCCCGGCGACAAGGAGCGCACCGCGCACGGGGCCGTTGAGTTCTCCAGCGAGACGTTCTACCGACGGTTCCAGACGACGCGGACGCCGACGGCGTCTCTCATGGCCTACCTGTTCGAGGTCGACTACGTCGATCACTTCGTCTGGGTGCTCACCGACGGCAGGGGCATCGACGCGCCGGTCGTCGCCGACGCCAGGTTCGTCAGGGAGGCGAGTCCCGCCGTCGCCGAAGTCGCCTTCATCGTCGGCGACGACTACCAGGGTCGCGGGATCGGCACCTTCCTGATGGAAGCGCTCGCCGTCGCGGCGCGCAGTGAGGGCATCCGTCGATTCACGGCCCGCGTGTTGGCGGACAATGTCCCGATGCGAACCATTCTCGATCGCTACGGCGCGACATGGCAGCGCGACGAGCAGGGCGTGGTCACGACCGCGTTCGACGTCCCGCTCGTGCGCGATCTCTCGTTGTCACCCGCGCTCTATCGCGAAATCCGTTCCGCCGCACGCCAAGTGGTCCGAGCGGTCGGCTGATGAAGCCGCCTCTGTCCAAGGACACCCGGCTGTGCATCTCGCTGGCCGCGCGACCCAGCAACATCGGCACGCGGTTTCACAACCACCTCTACGACGTACTCGGCCTCGACTTCGTCTACAAGGCGTTCACCACCACCGACATCGCGGCCGCGATCGGCGGTGTGCGTGCGCTGGGCATCCGCGGTTGTTCGGTGTCGATGCCGTTCAAGGAGGACGTGCTCGCGCTCGTCGACGAGGTCGAGGCCTCCGCGCGGGCCATCGGTTCGGTCAACACCATCGTCAACGAGGACGGTCACCTCACCGCGTCCAACACCGACTATCTCGCCGTGCAGCGACTCATCGACGAACACGGTATCGACCCGGCGGGGCGGGTGTTGATCCGTGGCAGCGGCGGGATGGCCAGCGCGGTCGGCGCGGCGTTCCGCGACCATGGCTTCACGTCCGGGATCGTCGTCGCGCGCAACGAGGAGAGCGGGCGCGCGCTCGCCGATCGCCTCGGCTACGACCATGCCGCCGAGGTCGGCTCCCACACCGCATCGGTGATCGTGAACGTCACTCCGATCGGTATGGCTGGCGCCTCGGAAGCCTCCGAGAAGGCCTTCGGCGAGGCGACCATCGCCGGCGCGACGACCGTGTTCGACGTCGTGGCGCTGCCGTCGGAGACACCCTTGATCAGGGCGGCGCGCGACGCGGGCGTCGACGTGATCACCGGCGCCGAGGTGATCGCGCTGCAGGCCGCCGAGCAGTTCGAGCGCTACACCGGGGTGCGACCGACGGCCGAGCAGGTGGCCGCCGCGTCGGCGATCTCGCGGGCCTGACCTTCAGGGAGCGTTGATCACGATGATCGGGCGGCGCACCCGTTCGAGCACGAGGGCGTTGAAACCGGCATACATCATCCGGGCCTGGACGAACCAGTTGATCGACGAGTGCACAGCGGCCGCTGTCGGAGACGCGTCCGCCGGGAGCGGTATCTCGAAGGGCAGGACCACGGTCGCACCGGCGCGCAGCGGAATTCGCTTGCCCAGCGTCACGATTCGGCCGTCCAGTTGGCCGCCGGGGCCGGGCGCGCGGGTCAGCGGATGTGACTCGCGCTCGCGCTGCCACGACACGGCGAGGTCACCATCGGGCAGGTCCATCGTGGGTGTCAGGGTCGCCTGGCCGGTGATGGTCTCGCCCGCCCGCCACACCGGCTTGGACAACGTGATGTCGATGACGGTCTCGGCCGCACCGGAGACCACCTCGAGGGGTTCGACGTAGGACTCGACGTCGCCAGTGCCGATGAGCACGGTGAACTCGCCGCTGGTGACCCGATTGTGATTGGCGGACCGGCCGCCGCGGTCGATGGTGAGCCGGCATTCCCAGCGGGCGATCGCCGATGACGACGCAGGCGCCCACGACGGCACGCGGAACGTAGACGACGCACCGGTGAACTCACCCGCAGCGATCGGGACGTCCTCGGCGATGACGCTCACCCAGTCATCGGTGTCGCGGTCGCCGCCGTAGTCGGTGCCGGCCTGATCGGCGGTCCAGATGCTGTCGTTGCCTGCGGCCGCGGCGGAGTCGGCACGGCCGGCCCAGTGGTAGTGGTAGAAGTTCGCGTAGCCCCAGTCCAGGCGCGCCGATCTCACCTTGTCGATCGGCTTGTCGGTGGTGACCGTCGCCTGGACCGTCTGTCTTGGGGTGACGATCCCTGGCGACACGACGACCGACGGGCCGCCGCCGCGATTCAAGAGACCCACTGCGGCTATGGCTTCCTTCCGTACTTCGCCCGGTTCGCGGCGTACTCCTCCGGGTGGGCCTCGGCTTCGGCCTGCGCCTCGGACTGCTGGACGGCGGTCATGGCGTGATCGTCGTCTTCTCGTCGATCTGCGACGTGGCGTCCATCAGGGGCGCGATCTGATCCTCGGTGCCGTTGGCGCTGAGTTGCAGGACGTAGATGCCACTACCGTCGCTGGCCGGAATGGCGACGGTCTTCTTCGCGATCAGTCGCTTGGCGCCGTCCTTCACGTATGTGGCGCCGCTCTGGTAGGCATCGAAACCGCCGAGCTTGGCATTGTTCCCGTCGCCCGCGCTCTCGTAGCCGGGCAGATTCTTCAGTTCGCCGGGTGCGTACTGAAAGATCTTCGTCGCCTCGACATTGCCCGTCAGCTTGGACACGATCGCGACGATCGACGGCGGGTCGGCGGCCATCGACGGATCGGTGAACACGATCGCGTCGTACGCACCCTGGGGAGTCTTGGCGCCCGCGTCCGCCCAGCCCTCGGGCGTCGGCAGATCGATCGCCGGCGCACCCGGATCCCCGCGCTTGACGGGGGTCTCGGTGATGCCGTTCTCCTGGATGTAGTCGGCGATCGTCGGGTTCGCGCCGGCGGCCGGTGAGGATGAAGTCGAGGATGGCGCCGCGCTGCTGCTGGACGCGCTGCTACTTGCCGACGAACTACTGGACGCCGCCGAGGAGGAACTCGCGGCGGTCTTCGAGTCCGACCCGCAACCTGCGAGTGCCATCCCTAGAGCGACGAGGGCGATGGCGACGCCACCCGCGGTGGTGTGCATTCTCATGAAGTCTCCTGTCGAGGGAAGCGGGTGAGAGCCTGCGGTCGGCAAACTGAAAGTACACGTCAATTGACGGTGACGGTCAGAATCCGATCTGACGGGGTGCAAACTCGTTGCTCACGTTGCCGGTCAACGATTCGTCGTACGGATCGATCGCCGTCACCGGGGCCCCTTCGGTGAGGTCGAGGGCGTCGAGTTGCACCCAGATGGTGCTCGGGCTGGTGGTCAGCTCGAAGAAGTAGGTGCGGTTGGTCAGGTCGCTCACCGAGCGGTACTCGGTGTTGTAGACGCCGAACTCGGCGTAGGGCGCGCCGAACGGCACCGACACGTTGCGCATGATCGCCATGACGCCTGCCACCGCCTGGCGCTGGCTGATCGGCTTGGGTAGCAGCGCCGAGTAGTAGGCGGCCCGCTGGAACCTGTCAACGGCGTTGACGTTGCCGGGCAGCGCTAGCGAGCTGTCGGGATGCGAGAAGTCCTGCGCGGCAAGCAGTTCGAGTTGCTCTTCGTAGGTCGGATCGTTGGTCATCAGGGTGAACTCGCGGCCGTGGTGCACGACCAGCTCCCCGTTGGCGAATTCCATGATCGCGGAGTCGCCGTCGGCGTCCTCGACGGCGAGGTGCAGCGTCGCCTCGAACCCGTGGGCGCTCACCATCACCAACTGGACCGCGTCCATCAGCGCAACGGCGTCGGCGACGGTGGCCGCCTGGTCGAGCACGTACTGCGCCCACAGACCGGTGTGCAGCCCGGGGAGGTCGGGGTTGCGTGGCCCCACGTCGGTCGACTTCAAGTAGAGCCCATGGACGGAGACACCGCGCTCGTTGAGGCCGTCGACGGTGCCGATTCCGTATACGGTGGTCGCGAGGTTGGCGTACGTACTGGTCCACCGCAGCGGGTTGTCGGGCACCACCACCTCGCTGAGCATCAGGCCACCGTCACGCTTCTGGCCCCGCGGGAAGCCAACGATCAACGGTTCGGTCGACTCGGGCCAATCCATGCTCCGGCCCGTCAGTACGGCGATGTCATTGGTATTCCACAACACTCGGGTGCACATCAGATCAGCTCTCCTCGTGTCCGAGTGCGGCGTGTCCTCCCGCGTTGTCGACGCCCGTCAGCGTAGCCGTGGTACCAACGCTTCATGCGCGTCTTCGCGTCCTGCGTGGCGATCGTGCTGTGCGCGGCGTGCGGGCAGGGCGCCGTGCCCCCGTCTCCAGGGACCTCGGATGCGTCGCCGTCGGCGGTGAACCCGGCTCGGGTGCAACGCGTCCGCTCTGATCTTCCGGACGGTTACGAGGTCGCCGACCTGTCCGGTCGGGCTGCGCCGCTGGAGCTGTGGGGTTTCGGTCAGGCGTGGACGGCGGACCCGAGCCACTGCGGTGCGCTCGCCGATCCGGCGGGTGACGGCGCCGACGGGGCTGTTCATGGCTGGTCCGCCTCCGGCCCCGGCGGCATCGTCTACGCCGTGGTGGCCGTTGCACCCGTCGGCCTTGATCCGGTGCTGGCGGCGTCGTGCGGCACCTGGACCCTGTCGGCCGGGCCCACCAGCGGCGTCGTCACCCTCGTCGGACCGCCTGCCGTCGACGGCGCGTCGACGCTGGGCATGGCGACCGACGCCACCACCGTCGTCGAGGGTGGCACCGAAACCCACACACACGCCGACACGTTCATCGCCTACCTGGGCGAGCACGTCGCCTACGTCACGGTGGTCACCGATCCCGGCGTCGCGGGGCCGGCCCTGCGCGCGGACTTCGCGTCGGATCTGCTCGTCAAGACGGTGGCGGCGATCCGCGGGTGACGGTTCGCGGGCAGGTAGATTGACGGCGATGCTCAGGACGCTGCTCGCCCTCGCCTCTGCGCTCGTGTTGGCCGCGTGCTCGGATGCTCCGGCCCAGGACGGCTCGAAGGCGGACATCGCCAAGGTGCTCGACGTGAAGTCCAATTTCGGGCCGGAGTTCAAGACGACCACTGTCGCGCCCACCGGAATCGACCCGCGTCTGCTTGCGCCACAAGCCCTTCCGCGCGGAGCGGCGTTCGATCCGCCGGACTGTGCGAAGGTGGCGACGGGCCTGATAGTGCCGCCAGGGGTTAAGGGCAACATGGCCGCGACGACGGCCGAGGGCGATGGCAACCGGTTCATCGTAATCGCGGTGGAGACGTCCGAGACACTGCAGATGCCCGACCCTGGCGAGTCGTGCAAGAAGGTCGCGTTCGCCGGTGGTGGCGCGCGCGGCCTGGTCGAGGTCGTCGAGTCGCCTGCGATCGACGGAGCCCGCACGCTCGGTACACATCGGGTGGTGCAGACGATGGTCGACGGCAAACCCGCGACTGGCGAGCTCTACAACTACGTCGCCAGCTTCTCGACGTTCATGGTCATCGTCACCGCCAACCCGCTGGTCGAGCCCAACAAGCCCGTTGCACCGGTGAACACCCAACGGGCACGCGACCTGCTGTCGGCCGCCGTCGTTGCGGTGCGCGGGACCTAACGCACGTCGCGGGGGCGGAACTGGATGCTGATCCTAGGACCGGTCGGTTTCGCCGTCTTGGGCACGGCGTGTTCCCACGTGCGCTGACACGAACCGCCCATCACCAGCAGATCCCCGTGGCCCTGGGGCAGCCGCAGCGACCGGCCGCCGGAACGGGGACGCAGCGCGAACATCCGCGTCGCGCCGAGGCTGAGGATCGCCACCATGGTGTCCTCGGTGCTGCTGCGTCCGACGGTGTCGCCGTGCCAGGCCACGCTGTCGCTGCCGTCGCGGTACAGGCAGAGGCCCGCGGAGGTGAACGGTTCGCCCAACTCGCGGGCGTAGATGTCGTTGAGGCGTACCCGCAGCCGCGCGACCTCCGGGTGCGGCGCGGGTTCGGACATCAGGTCGTGGAAGCTGACCAGCCGGGGGACGTCGAGCATCCGGTCGTACATCTGACGCCGCTCGGCGCGCCACGGGATGTTCGTCACTAGCGTGTCGAACACGTCCTCCGCACCAGCGCCAATTCCCCGGTCGCTGCGCTCCTGCCCGCCGAAGAGCCAGCCGGCGCGGACGTCGATCCACGCGCCGTCACCCAAGTCACGCCGCTCGTCGTGGTCGAAGAGCGCCCCTTGAACCATCAGACCGGTCTCTGCCACGCGGGAGAGTCTATCGCACAGACGTTCGAAGTTACAGGTTGGCGGCGCCGGGTCCGCGTTGCGCCAGGACGTCGCCGGGATTGGTCAGGACGCACGTCTTCAGGCTCAGGCAACCGCAGCCGATACAACCGGTGAGGTTGTCGCGCAGGCGCTGCAGGTGCACGATCCGTTCGTCGAGGTCGGTGCGCCAGCCCGCCGACAGGCGTGCCCAGTCCTTGCTGGTTGGCACGCGATCGATGGGCAGTGTCCCCAGTGCCTCGCGGATGCGGGCCAGTGGGATGCCGAGGCGCTGCGACATCCGGATGAACGCTACGCGGCGCAGGGTTTCGCGCGGATAGCGTCGTTGATTGCCCGACGTGCGGCGGCTGACGATCAAGCCCTCGCGCTCGTAGAAGTGCAGCGCCGATACCGCCACGCCACTGCGGTGGCTCATCTCGCCGGGAGTCAGCTCGAGCACGTCCATGACCTCAACGATAGTTGAGGTGAGGATCCGCGTTACGGTGCTAGTCATGACGGGTACGACGCTGGGCGCCAATTCAGAGGTGGGGACGCTGCGGGTCGTGATCCTGCATCGGCCGGGGCCGGAGCTTCAGCGTCTCACCCCGCGCAACAACGACCGGCTGCTGTTCGACGGAATGCCGTGGGTGGCGCGCGCGCAGGAGGAGCATGACGCTTTCGCGACGCTGCTGCGATCACGTGGGGTCGAGGTGTTGTTGCTCGCCGACCTGCTGACCGAGGCGCTGGCCAGCGGCGCCGCCAGGATGCACGGCATTTCCGCGGCGGTCGACACCCGCCGCTTGGGACTGCCTCTGGCGCAAGAACTCTCGGCCTACCTCCGAACGCTCGACGTCGAGCCCTTGGCGCGCATCCTGATGGCCGGCATGACGTTCAGTGAGCTGCCGTTCTTCGGCAGTGAGCTGTCGCTGGTCCAGCGGATGCATCACGACGCCGACTTCGTCATCGATCCGTTGCCTAACCTGCTGTTCACCCGCGACTCGTCGTTCTGGATCGGGCCGCGGGCCGCGATCACGTCGCTGGCCCTGCCTGCGCGCATTCGCGAGACCTCGCTGACCGACCTCATCTACGCGCACCATCCGCGGTTCCTCGGCGTGCGGCGGGCCTATGAATCGCGCTCGGCCCCCGTCGAAGGTGGCGACGTGCTGCTGCTGTCCCCCGGCGTGGTCGCAGTCGGCGTAGGGGAGCGGACGACGCCGGCGGGTGCGGAGGCGTTGGCGCGCAGCCTGTTCGACGATGGCCTGGCGCATACCGTGTTGGCCGTGCCGATCGCACAGGAACGCGCGCAGATGCACCTCGACACGGTCTGCACGATGGTCGACGTGGACGCCGTGGTGATGTACCCGAACATCGTCGACTCGCTGTCGGCGTTCACGATTCGGAGCAAGTCGTCCGGCGTGACGATCGAGAGCGCGGCCCCCTTCGTCGAAGCGGCCGCGGACGCGATGGGCATCAACAAGCTCCGTGTCATCGACACGGGCCTTGACCCCGTCACCGCCGAGCGTGAGCAGTGGGATGACGGAAACAACACCCTGGCGCTGGCGCCCGGCGTGGTGGTCGCGTATGAGCGAAACTCCGAAACCAATGCGCGACTCGCGGATTCGGGTATCGAGGTGCTACCGATCTCGGCCTCAGAACTCGGCACCGGACGCGGTGGTCCGCGATGCATGTCGTGTCCGGTCGCCCGCGACCCGCTGTAGATCACACCCGAGATTGCGCCGAAATAGCATTCCCTGTCGTTGAGGTGTCCGTTTAGTCGCCGTAGCTACTGCCTCGGCGGGCCGCCCATGCCTCACCGACGCGCTGAAGCACGTCGTCGGGCCGGTCTTCCGAGATCACCTTGACGTGCAGCCAGCCCTGCTCGTGGATGCGTCGAAGCCGCTTGACGTCCCATGCGTAACGGATGCGGTCGGTCCTGTGTTGATCACCGTCGTACTCCACGGCGATCCTGACGTCCTCCCATCCCATGTCTAGGCAGGCGAACGCGTAACCGAAGTCATCGACTACCGGGATCTGGGTACGCGGTCGTGGATATCCGGCGTCGATGAGCAGGAGTCGTAACCAGGTTTCCCTTGGAGACTGCGCACCGCCATCCATCAGATCGATGGCGTGGCGCAACCGTCGAATACCTCGGGCTCCCTTATAGCGGTCGATCAGCGGTGCGACGTGGTCAGCGGCGAGACCGGTTGCGCGGGAGAGGGCATCGAGGTGCGTCACTGCGGCTTGGCGAGGAAGGTAGCGGCCAAGGTCGTATGCGGCTCGCTGCGGAGTGGCCACCGCCATGTCGTTCATTTCGACGACGTCGTCGTCGGTGAAGTGGTCGTTGCGAGTGATGATTCCGGCGGGCGGCCGGTTGTTGCGCCACAAGAGTTCGATCGGCGCGCGCTCGTCCACCCAGAGCGAACCGTGGATCGCCGACGCCGCTCGGCCGGTTATCGGGCCGCGACGACCGGACCACAGCCAGGCCCCGACGGCGTTGGCGTACAACGACGGTTCCGCAATCCGCGGCGTGTAGACGTCCGGATAGATGGCGCGGTACCTCGAGCGCAATTGACCCCACGTGACCTCACCGCGAGCGAGCGCCTCGCTACCCAAGAAGATGGTTCCCATAGCACAGGAGCTTGACGCGGTGATCCGACATTCCACGAGACAGCAGCAATGGTTATCAACAGCGCGTGGCAGCGACAGGGAATGCTATTTCGGCGGGGCGGTGGGCCCGGGACGGGGCTATCGCCAGCTGGGCAGCCAGATCTGCATGTTCCACGTCGACTGCGAGATCGGAAGCCCGGTCAGAATCGGATACATCCAGGCGAAGTTCGTGATGACAGCCGCGACGTAGATGCACGCGACGAGCAGGCCGAGCGTTCGTCGCTCGGCGTTCTGCCTTGGCGCGTACAGCACGTCGCCGAGGATCAGCGCGATCATCATCACCAGGAAGGGCGCCATCGGAACGGCGTAGA
>NZ_JAVROT010000133.1:0-15886 GCF_032162605.1 Mycobacterium sp.
CGGACCGGGGTTGCAGCAGCGAGGACTGGATGTGTTCGACGGCCCACGCGAGACCGTCCCACCCGGGATAGACGTCATCCAGGCGGACCAGCACGCTATCGGTCCATTCCCGGCAGAGCTGTGTGGCCAACGTCGACTTGCCCGATCCGGAGCGCCCGTCGATCAGCACGGTCGTCGCTGCCGACACGTGCAGGCGGCGCAGGGCCTCATCGAGTGCCAATGAAGTTCCATGCTCCCGTGGCGACCGAGACCGAGATCGCCGTGGCCGCAATGACGACGCCCGCACCGATGAGAGCGATCTCGCGTCCGCCGAACTCGGACGGCCTGGCCCAGGTCCGCGTCGGGTATGCGCCGAACCCGCGCGCTTCCATCGCGGTGGCGAGCTTGGATCCGCGGCGTACGGCGAACACCAGCAGCGCGAATGCCTGCCCGGCCGTGCGGCGCAGCCGCGCGTGGTCGGCGACGCCCCGCGCCCGGCGCGCGTAACCCAGGTATTGCCAGTCCTGGCCGAGCAATCCGACGAGACGCAGGCCGGCCAGGGCGCCGAGCACGAATCGAGCGGGAAGCTTGAGGATCTGTCCGAGCCCGTCGGCGAGCTCGGACGGTTCCACGTCGACGAACAGGAACACCGACGGCAGCGCGATGGCCAGCACTCGCAGGAAGGTCGCCAGCGACAGCGTGATGGATCCGTCGCTGACATTGACGAGCAGGAAGTGCCAGTGCACCGTGCCGCCCGGTTGACCGTAGAGCAGGATCGTGAGTGCGGTTAGACCGGCCCCGGTGACGATCACCGCACTGCGAATGAGGAAGGTCCGCAACCGAACTCCGAGCACGAAGATCAGGACGAGCTCGAGGACGAGGGCGGTCAACGCAGAGACCCAGTCCACGCTGAGCACGAGGGCCAGTGCGATCACCAGCGCGGTCATCAGCTTCGCGACGGGATTCGCGGGCAGCACCGCCGCGGGTGCGCCTGCGCTGCCGGCTGTCATCGCGCACCGTTCGCAGCGGCCGCCGCTTCCCATGAGGGCAGGGCGATTTCGTCGTCGGACAGCGCGGCGGCGAAGTCCAGATCGTGGGTGATGGCCACGATCGCGGTACCACCGTCGGCGATTTCCGCAAGCAGCCGGATCAGTTCCTCCCAGGTGCGGCGATCCTGTCCGAACGTCGGCTCGTCCAGGACGATCAGGTCGGGTCTCGTCGCGAGCACTGTCGCGACCGAGAGTCGCCGCTTCTCTCCACCGGACAGGGTGTAGGGATTCGCTTCGGCGAGATGGCTCAGGCGAAGCCGTTCGAGCAATTCGTCGGCGAGTGCGGAGGTCTCCTTACGACCGCGCTTGAGAGTCCGCGGTCCGAGCTCGAGTTCTTCGCGGACGGTGCCCTTGAGGAACTGGTGCTCGGGGTCCTGGAAGACGCTGCCGATACGATTCAGCAACTCCTTGGACCGCCAGCGGATGGGTTCGCGGCGCTTCGGTGAGGGGGCGAAGTCGGCAACGGCGTCGATTCGTCCTCGGGCCGGGGGGAGTAATCCACCGAGGGTGAGTGCGAGCGTGGACTTCCCCGCTCCGTTCGGTCCCGTCACGGCTGTGACCCGGCCCCTGGCGATTTCGAAGTTCAACCCGGAATGAAGTTGCGGGCCGGAGCCGTAGCCGAGCGACAGGTCGGTCGCGGACAGTAGGGTGCCGGTGCGCATCGGGCGGTGGCGGTCGACATTGGGTGCCGGCATCCTGGGAACCCAGACGCCGGATTCCACGAGATAGTCGTGTTCGCGCCGGATGACGTTCTCAGGGGTGCCGTCGGCGATGACCTCGCCCTCGGAGCCGAGGACGATGACGCGGTCGACCACTGGTAGCCAGACCTCGGTGCGGTGTTCGATGACGACCACCGTCGCCCCGGTTCGTGCGGCCGTGGCGGCGATCGCGTCGCGCACCTCGATGACTCCGACTGGATCGAGATTGGCGGTCGGCTCGTCGAGCAGGATCAGGCCGGGGTTCATGGCGATGACGCCCGCTAATGCCAGCCGTTGCTTCTGGCCGCCCGAGAGTTCCGAGGTGTCGTGATCCAGCGGTACGCGCAGACCGACGGCGCGCAGCGCTTCTGCGACGCGTGGCCAGATCTGTTCGCGCCGGACGTTGAAGTTCTCCATCCCGAAGGCCACGTCGTCGCCGACGCGCGTGAGAATCACCTGCGAATCGGGGTCCTGCAGCACCATGCCGATGCGCGATCGTCGTTCGTTCGGAGGCGCACCGTCGACCCGTAGTCGTCCTGTCTCCAGTCCGTCCTCCGCACCGCCGAGGAGTCCGGCGAAACCGTGCAGCAGAGTCGACTTGCCCGCTCCCGACGGACCGAGAAGCAGGACGCGCTCACCGGGCGCAATCGACAAGTCGAGGTTGTGCATCGCCCAGTCTCGGCGCCCCGCATGACGCCAGCCCCAGCGTGCCGCCGTAACGGCAGCCCCGCCGACGGCATCTGGCGGCGAACTCATTGCGCGCCGCGGCTGCGCAGCCCCACCCTGCCGGACTCGAATCGGCTCAGCGCACCGGTCTTCGCCAGCCCTCTGACCACGTACCACGACAGCAGGCCGGCGATCAGGACACCGGAGATGACCGCGGCGACCGTGTAGATGGCAGCGAACGCGACCGCCGACCCCGGGTACCAGAGGATGAGATCGTTGATCGCCAGGGCGAGACCGGCGGCGGCCCCTGCCAGCAGAGCCACGGGCAGATTCCATCTGCGGTACAGGAACAGGGCGAAGACGAGCTCGGCGCCGAGGCCCTGCACGAGGCCCGATTCGAGGGTGAGGACACCCCATTGATTGCCGACCAGGGCGGACACAGTGGCCGCGATGAGTTCTCCGTACAACGCCGCACCCGGCTTGCGGATGACGAGGGCGGTCAGCACGCCCGCGAAGAGCCAGCCGCCCCCGGCCAAAGCCTGCAGGCCGGGGAGCAACGCACTGAGCGGTGCACTGATGGGATTGGACGCGATGTTCCACAGCACGAACACGAGGCCTGCGGCCACCGCAAGCACGCTGGCGACGACGATGTCGACGACCCGCCAGCGGGAGACGGCGCCGGTGTTGACACGCTCCGGTGAGTCAGGGGTCCTTTCGAACTGTGGGCGGCGACTCATGTGGACTCCTTCGTGGCGATTCGCTGAGGTGGCCAGTATGGATCCATTGACGCTGATCAGTCTCTCTTCGCCTCACTATGAGTATTTTATGTATACATCTATGACCGCTCTGTATTCTCGCTTGGACGATCGACAACGGAGGCCGAGTGCACCGAATGCCCTTTCACACCGTCCTGCGCGCGGATCTGCTGGCGGGTCGATTCTCTCCTGAGGAGCCGCTGAGTGAAAGCGCACTCACCACGGCATACGCAGTGTCCAGGACACCCGTCCGTGAGGCGCTGAATCGACTCGAGCAGGAGGGCTTGATCACCAGGGCGGCGCGCGGATACCGCATCCGGTCGGGTGCGCCCGACGACGTCATCGAAATCTATGACGTGCGGATCGTCCTGGAGCAAGCCGCAGCGGAAGCGGCATCGACCCGCCGGACGGATCTGCAACTCGCGCAACTGGCGCAACTGCATCGCCAGGCCTGCGCAGAGGAAGATCCCGCGGTCGCAAGGCAACTCAATTCGCAATGGCACGAGATGCTTTGGGTCGCCTCCCGCAATTCCACCCTGCGCGAGACGCTCGCCAACCTGGTCGCCCGCCTGCGTGTCTATGACCGCGACGCCCAGCACCACGACGATCTCGTCGTGGTCGCCGACGAACACCGCGCCATCCTCGACGCGATCGAGTCGGGCGATGGTGCCACGGCCCGCAAGGCCATCACCGAGCATCTGCAGCGCACCAAACAGCAGCGACTCGACGCCTTCGCACGATCATCCGCCGAGACGTTTCGGACCGCGGACCCATTCTGACGTGCAACAGTCGGCTACTCGGAGTCGTCGTGAAGCTGATCGATCTTCGTGACGCCGTCTGCAGGCAGCTGACAATAGCCATCCGCCCCGGGTAGGGCAGCACCGAGAATCGGTCTGATTCATAGGGAGCGCTGCCCGAGTCCCAATGCGATTGGGAATCATGGCGAAGGCCGCGCGGGTAAAGGGCCTTGGCCTCAGCGCGATTCCCAATGTCGGCCGCACCGCCGCACGCACCTAGCGTCGATGGCGGGTACGGACACACGTCACCGCAGCGCTTGGGGGCAAGGAGTCTGGAATGGACGATCTGGGGCCGTTCGAGTGGATGCGCGACGTCATGGGTGACGACGCGGCCGACGAGCTCTACGCCGAACTCTCCAGCGGTGGCAGCGCCGCGGGGCGCGCTGCCGCGGCGATCGCCTCCTATCGCGCGCGTGAATACTGGCCCGACATCTTCTCAGTGGGCAACCGGCCTGCGCTGGCCGCATGCGCGCAATTGTTCGATGAGTACCCGTGGCTCACGCCCGCGCTCGTGGAGCGCGCGATCGAGACGTTGCGCGGTCGTGCCATCATCACGCCGAACGATGTCGTGGAAGCGGCACGGTTGCTCGACGACGCGGTTTGAACGAGCCCGATGACCCGTCCCGCCTATTCCAGCTTGAAACCGACCTTGAGCGTCACCTGGAAGTGGGCCACCTGACCGTCTTCCAGTTCACCGCGCACTGACTGAACTTCGAACCAGTCGAGTCCACGCAGGGTCTGCGCGGCGCGCCTGACACCGTTGCGGATGGCGGCATCCACCCCGTCGGGCGACGTGCCAACGATCTCGACGATTCGATAGGTGTTCTCGCTCACGGGATGGCCTTTCAGGAGAACGGGTTTCCTCAAGACGAGTGAAGCGTACGCGCTGGGGCCTGCGTCGCCGTTGGCTCGCGCAGATTCTAGAAGAAGCTCCGCTTCGGCGGGGTCACGCCGTTGAGTAGATAGTCGCCGAGATACCGCAGCTTGTAACTGTCGGGATTGTGTGAAGCCAGAGTTCTCGCGTTGCGAAAGTGTCGATCCAAATTGAGTCCACCGCGGACCGAGGTCGCCCCGCCCGTTTCGAAGAGTAGCCAGCCGGTGCGGGCGGCGAGATCGTCCACGCTGATCTTGGCGCGTGCGGCATCCAGCGATGCCTGCAACAGCGCATTCTCGCGGTCGGGACCGTGGTTATCCCACGCGCTGGCGAGCGAGCGCGCTGCCGGCTCGACGATCGCGTCGGCAGCGTGACTGTTGACCGAGATCTGCCCGACGGTTGACTGGACGGCGGGCTCGTGCCGGGGTTCGTCAGCACTGCCATGGTAGTAGTTGCGACGCCTGGCCCGAACCAGTTCGACGGCTTCGGCGGTGATCGCCCGCAGAATCCCCGTGATCACGGTGGTGAGGTACAGCTGGGGGAAAGTTGCCGAGTACGAACGGCTCTCGTCGGTGAACTCCCGTTCAGGCGGGATTTTCCGGGGGAATACCTCCACGTCGTGAAACCGGGTCGAGCCGCTACCGGTGAGCCGTTGGCCGATGCCGTCCCAGTCGTCGGTAACGTCGACACGGCGCGGGTCGCAGGCACCACCACCGTGACCGGCTCTCGGTTCTGATCGACCGCCTTGACGAACAGCACGTCGCAGTAGACGTTGCCGGTGCTGTAGAACTTCTCGCCGTTGAGGACGTAGCGATCGTCGCGGGAAGACAGTGCGGTGCTGAAGTCCGCGATGCCCGCCTTGCTGGCCCGCAGTTCGCTGAACGACCCACCGACCAAGTCACCGTCGACGATGCCTGCCAGGTACCCACGCCGAACGCTGCCCGGTGGGCTCCGCAGCGTCAGCTCCACGAAGGCGAAGTGGTTGCGCAATGCGTGCGAAACGCTGGAATCGGCTTCGGCGAGCTCGGCCACGAAAGTGTATAGCGTTGCAAGCGAGATACCCCGTCCACCAAGTACTTCGGGAATTCGTAGCGCCGGGATGCCCGCCCGTTGTAGTCGCCTGATCTCGGCGGCAGGAGTCTCGCGGGTGGCGTCGCGCTCGGAGGCCCGTGCCGACAGGTCGCTGAGCACGTCGGCGACGCCGAATCGGGCTGCGGTCGGCCACCGCTCGGCCTGGCTCGGCTGTCCGCCGGTGTCGAGTGGTGTGCGGTGTTCGGTTGCCGTCATTGCGGCGGGCCCCTCCTGATGCGTCAGTAGTACACGGCGCCGAGTGCGCCACCGCCGACGGCGACGGCGTCGCCGTTGATGGCCGAGCTGCGTGGCGAGGCGAGGAACGTCACGACGTCGGCGACTTCGGTGCAATCCACCAGTCGGTCGACGGCGTTGTCGACGAGTTCGCGCTCCAGTTCGTGCACCCCAGCACCGCGATCCAACGCCGCCGCGGCGAGACTCGCCGTCAGCTCAGGGGTGCGGGTGGGACCGGGATGGACGACCGTGACGTTGACGCCATGGCGGCCGAGTTCGTCCGCGAGGTTCTTCGTCAGGCCGGCGATGCTGACGTTTCGGATGGTCCGCACGATGGAGCGGGTCTGGCGTGCGCCCAATCCGCTGACGTTGATGATGCGGCCCCAGCCTTGCGCAGTGAGCAGTGGTGCCACGGCTCGCGCGGTCCGCAGGTAGCCGACGACCTTGACGTTGACGTCCTCGAAGAACGCCTCGTCGGTGGTTCCCGCGAGATCGGGTGGTGGGTTGCCGACCACCTGATTGGCCGCGTTGTTGACCAGGATGTCGATCCCGCCGAGTGTTTCGGCGCTGCGCTGCACCAGGTCTCGCACCGAGTCGTCACGACCCGTGTCGGCGGCGATGGCGTGCACGGTGCCGCCCCCGCGGTCGTTGAGTTCGGCCGCTGCGGCCTGGAGCCGGGCGAGGTCGCGGGCGGCAATGACGACCTGGACGCCTTCGGCCGCCAATGCCGCGGCGATCGCGAACCCGATGCCACGGCTGCCACCCGTGACGATGGCGCGTTTACCCTGCAATTGCAGATCCACGGTCGCCTTACTTCACCGCGAACGGTGTGGTCACGTCGCGGTCGAGTTGCTCGACGAGCGCGACCTCCCAGCGTAGGTACTCGTGGAAGGCGGCGTGCTGATCGGCCTGTTGCCAGGGGCTGAGCGCCACGTCATCCACGGCGGAGATGGCCTGCGAGAGTGCAGATTCCAACGTGAGTCCGGCATCCGCCCAGCCCTCGGTGCCGCCACGCACCGCGATCACCGGGCGGTCCGTCCGACCTGCGAGGTCGGCGGCGACGAGAGCCGCCAGGCCACCGTCGGGAGAGGTGACCGCGACCGAGCCGGTGCCGGGGATGGATTGCGGGTCGGCGATCAGCGAGGAGCGGGTGGCCCAGTGCGCTCCGGGAAGGTGTCCTGCGGCATGGACATCGCTGCGTGCCACGTCGACGATGGTGTAGCGGGCCGGGTCACGTTGCAGGTCGCCAGGTTCGATCAGCACGACGGCGCCGGGGGTTCCGGTGAACGATGACGGCTCTGGACCGGTCGTACGAGCCGCGGCGGGCACGTCGTCGATCAGCAGCGCCGAGACCTTGGCCCAGCCCAGTTGTACGAGCCAGGAACCTGTGAGGGCCGCGCGCAGGCCCGCGGCGTCGTCGATCACCACGATGCTCGCGTTCAGGGTCGCGAGATGCCGGAAGGCCCACGGTGCGATGTCCCAGCTGGGGGCCGAGATGGAGCCGTCGACGTGATCGGTGGTGTACTCCTCGGGCGTCCGAACGTCCACCAGGTAGGTGGTGGTTTCGGGATCGGACTGCAACCGGCCGGCGTCGTCCCAGTTGATCCTCGCGATACCGAAGCGGTCGAACAACCGGGCCGCGGCCTCGGTGTGTGCCTTGCCGGAGGGACTGGCGGGCGCGGCCGCCTGTCGGTGAAGTCCGTGCGCGAGCGCGCGCCCCTCCAACGACCAGGACATCGTTCCGCCCTCGAGGGCGACGATCCGGTTCGTGACGCCGGCGTTGATCAACGCCTGGGCGCCGACGATGCTTCGGGTGCGCCCGGCGCAGTTGACCACGACGACGGTCTCCGGCGAGGTGATGAGATCCAGTCCGCGGGCGACGATCTCGGCGCCTGGCGCGGAGATGCCCCGCGGGAGGCTGTGCGCGGTGAACTCCTCGATCGGCCTACTGTCCAGGAACAGCACGTCCTCACCCGCGTCGACCAGCGCCTGCACCTCGTCCACCGTGGCGTGAGGAGTGTGCTCGGCGCGCTCGAGGAACTCCCCGAACGACTGGCCCAGCGCCTGCACAGAGGTGTAAAGCTCGAGACCGGCCTCGGCCCAGCCTGCCGCGCCGCCGACGAGCGTCAGCGCGGCGGTGTAGCCGAGCCTGGCGAGGATTGAGGTCGCAGCGGCTGCCAGGACGCCGGAACCGTCATCGATGACGACGATCGGCGTCGTCAATCGGGGTACGAACCGCCGGACCCGGAATTCGATCTCGGACAACGGAAGTGGAGTGGCGAGCAACAGGGTGCCCTCGCGCGCCGTGACGCCGCGCTCACGCACGTCGAGCAGAGCGATCTCGGCGCCGTCGTCGAGCCGCGCCACCAGTTCGTCCGGTCCGATGGCCGAATCGGTGCTCGCGTCGAGCCGAAGATCCCGGCTGCGAAGGTGCGTCTGCACCTCGTCGAGAACGCCTGCGATCACCGACGGGTCGACCTCGCTGGCGAGCTCGGTCGCTCCCGCGAAGCGCAGCAGCTCGGGCAGTTTGGTCCGCACCCTGTCCAGCAGCCACTCGATGAACTCACCGTCGGCGACGGTGTCGAAGCCGATCCAGTGGTTCTGCACGCCTGGGGTGAGGTAGTGGTAGTGCTCCTCGCCCGGGAAGGCGTCGAAACGCAGATGCTCCTTGCCGGAGGCAGTGTCGAACACGTGCAGGGTGGGGCCACCGGCCCACGGGGTGTCTCCGCCGTCTTCGAAGAGAGCGCGTCCCTCGACGCCGAAGGTCACTGCGCCCGCCGGGTAGTACGTGGTGGCCTCGGTGACGACGGGAAGGGGGTCGCCCTGGTAGAGCTTGCCGAGCCGGGTGGTGGTGAAGGGGGGAGCGCTCATCGATGATCAACTTCCGCGTCGTGGTTGAGGGGGGCGCTCGCCTCTTGCAGCTGGGCGAGTGGAACGTAGGGGTGACCGATGCTCCATGGATCGGCGACGTCGCCACCGATGAGGCGGCGGCCGATGGAGTACGGCTTCCAGCGCACGGCGTCGTGCACCGTGTGCGTGCGCGCGTCGCGCCAATACCGGTCGAGACCCAGCGCCGTCCTTGTCGAACTGGCGCCGCCGACGTCGATCAGTGTGGCGGTCACCGTCAAGGCGGTCTCGGTCGAGACCGTCTTGGCTGCTGCCACTCCGTAGAACGCGTCAAGGACGTCCTCCAGTCGGCTCGCGTCGGTGAGTACTTCGAGACGCTGGGCGGCGTCGTGCACCAGCGCCCGCGCGCTCCGGACGGCTATCCACGACTCGCCGAGCTTCGCCACGCCGAGCACGTCGTCGGCGAAATCGGTGGCACCGCTGCCTCGTCCACCATGCACCTCGTGGGCCAGCCGAATCGCTGCGCGAAGCGCGCCCTCGGCGATGCCGGTGTCGATGGCGCAGTGCAACAGCTGCGACTGGGCCGAGATGCGGTAGGTCGGACGGGGATCGGGTCCTGCGCTCAGGACGTCGAGTGCCGCGACCGGCACGTCGTCGAGTGCGGCGGTGCCCGATGCGGTCGTGCGCTGCCCGAAGCTGGACCAGTCGTCGGTGATGACGACCCCTGGCGCATGCCGGTCGACGAGGGCGAACACCTGTTGACCGTCGTCGTCACGGGCCTGCACGGCCACCAGATCGGCGAGCAGCGCGCCCGTCGCGTAGACCTTGCGGCCCGTGAGCCGGTATCCGTCCGCCACCCGCTGCAAGCGAGTCGAAGCTTCGCCTGGCGGTCGCTCCCGCGGCTCTGCGCTCGCGTTTCCGAGGACGGCGCCTGCGGCCACCCTCGGGAAGATCCTCGCGTGTTGCGCGGGGGACCCGGCCAGCCGCACTCGCTCGAGAGTGTTGAAGTGATTCTGCGGGAGTTGCCCGAGGCTGCCGTCCGCCGCCGCGACCTCGATCACGGCGGCCATCAGCGTCTCGTAGCCCAGACCGAGTCCGCCATACTCGACGGGGATTGACAGCCGCCAGAATCCGGTATCCCGAAGCGCATCGTATTCGGTTGTGGGGTAACGGCGTTGCACATCGCGCTCGGCGGCGGACGCCGCGATGGTCGCCGCGGCGCGGGCCAGGCCGGCGAGGAAGTGGCGCGCCTGCAGGTCGTCGGGCTCAGCCAGGGTCGGGGAGGGCGCGGCGGTCATGAGGCGAAGGTAGGCGACTTCGGCTCGGCTATCCAGAATTTATCTCGCACTGCGCAAAAGATTCCTGCGCTGCGGGATGTTAGGCGATGACGCCGGGCAAAGGACTCGCCCTGAGTCTTTACCTTGTTAACGATCCGCCTGAACTGGAAGGCTGCGAGCGGTGGATACGGACTCGTTGACGTTGCGCCATCTGTCGCCCGTGCTCGGCGTCGAGGTGCGCGATTTCGATCTGCGCGAACCCGTCTCCGAACCCGCGGTCGCGGCCATCCTCGCGGCGCTCTCCGAACACCTCGTGCTGGTGTTCCGCGAACAGATTCTGACACCGGCCCAGCAGATCTCATTCATGGGCCGGCTCGGCCACCTCGCGCCGTCCAGCCCCGTCATACCCGGTATCAGCCGAGAACACCATCAGGTCAAGGCGGTCGACGGAAGGCGGTCCGACGGTCGAGTCAGCTACTGGCACAGCGACATCACTTACATGCTGGAACCGCCGTCGGCGACGGCGTTGTTCGCACGGGTGCTGCCGCCGTCCGGAGGAGACACCGAGTTCGCCTCGACGGTCGCCGCCTACGAGCAACTCAGCGCACCCCTGCGAGGCTTCGTCGACACGCTGCACGCCTTCCACGACGACGCGGGCCTCGCGTCGTACCTCGACGTCAACGGTCCCGGCGTCTGGGAGGACCGGCTGATCACCGACCTGCCGCCGGTGCGCCATCCGGTCGTGGTGACCAACGCCAGGTCTGGTAGACGGGGGTTGTTCGTCAACCACGCCTTCACCAGAGCGATCGATGGGCTGGGCGCCGATGAGAGCGACGCCCTGCTGTCACTCCTGTTGGCCAGGCTGACCCGTGCCGAGAACACCGTGCGGATCCGTTGGGAGCCGGGAACACTGGTGCTGTCCGACAACTGGTCGACCATCCACCGGGGCATCAACGACTATGGAACGGCGACGCGGATCCTGCACAAGGTGAGCCTGCGTGGCGCGCGACCAACGGGTTCGACCTATGCGGGCGGTCCACCAACGGGCAGGGGCGCGATCTCGCCCACCTGGCCCGACGCGGGCTCTCCGCTCAGAAGAGTAGATCCGCGTCGGGCACGTGTTGGATAGCTCCCGCGCCTCCTGCCAGGATCCTGGCGAACTCCGCCACGTCGGCGTCGCGTAGACGGTCCGACGGACCCGACACCTCCACTGCGGCGATGGCCGTGCCCTCCGAGTCAAGGACCGGCGCGCTGACACTGCGGATGCCTGGCACCTCCTCTCCGGTGGCCACGGCGTATCCGCGGTCACGAACCCCGCGCAGATCCGCGGCCATTCCGCGGACGGTGGTGATGGTGTCACCGGTGACCGCCGCGAGCGGCGCGATCGAACGCAGCGCGTCCTCGGTCGGCTCGGGCGACCACGTCAGCAGCACCTTGCCCAACGCGGAGGCATGCAAGGGGATGCGATCGCCCACCTTGCGTTCGAAGCGCAGCGGCTGGGCCGACGCCACGTGCATCAACACCACGGCGTCTCCACCCGAGCGGGAACCGAGGCTGATCGACTCACCCGTACGCGCCGCGAGAGCGCTCATGATGTCGGCCGTGCTGGCCGTCCTGTCGGCGGCGAGCAGTCCGTTGGCGATCTCGACGAGCACCGGGCCGGGACTGTAGCGGTCGCTGTCGGCGTCCTGCACGAGCAGCTTGCTGGCAACCAACGTCTGTAGAAGTCGGTGGGCGGTGCTGACATTCAGTCCCACCTCGCGGGCCAGGTCGGAGAGGCGCAGGTCGCGCCGACCGTCGCGAAAACTGGCCAACAGTGCCGACGCACTCAGAACTGACCTGACGATTCCGCGTTGGGTCTGTTCGGGTCCGTCCGCGGGGTGGTCGGCCTGGCTGACGGGCATGAGCAATTACACCATCACTCGCCATGATCGCGATGTGCCGGAGTTTCTGGCACGTATTTTCTGCTGTGCGGGATAGTTTCGTGCATTGCGAGATTAATGGTTGTGGCCGCGGCAGCGGGTCCCTAACGTCTCCGGTGTCCGACAGGCGTTGACTATCCGCGTCATTCTCACGATTTCCAGCCGCTGTCCCACCCCGAATCGATTGGCCCGTGACCCCACAGCCCGCACGCCAGCTGCACCTGAACGCCAACATCACCGACGCTGGAAAACATCCGAGCGCATGGCGGCATCAGGCCGATCCGCTGTCTTTCTTGACGCCGGAGTACTTCGTCGAGATCGGTAGGATCTCCGAGGAGGCAACCTTTGACGCGGTCTTCCTCTCGGACTGGCCTGCACTGGCGGAGAACCCGCCGACCAAGCCTTGGCAATCGTTGGACCCTACCCTCGTCCTCGCCACCATCGCGGCGGCCACCTCGCGGCTCGGTCTCATCGGCACCGCCTCGACGACCTTCAACAGTCCCTACGAGTTGGCCCGCCGGTTCGCCTCTCTGGACCAACTCAGCGGCGGTCGCGCCGCGTGGAACATCGTCACGACGATGCACCCTGCGGCGGCGAGCAACTTCGGCTTCGATCACCTTCCCGGTCATGATGAGCGCTACGCGCAGGCTGACGAGTTCGTCGACGTCGTGACCAAGCTGTGGGATTCGTGGCCCGCCGAGGGGTTGAAGCCCGATGCCCGATCGGGAGTGTTCAGTTCCACGTCCGTACCGGCCATCGACCACGTCGGGACCCACTACCGGGTCGGGGGCCCGCTCAACGTGCCGCGCACGCCTCAGGGCAGACCCGTTCTGGTGCAGGCCGGCTCGTCTGAGCAGGGCAAGGATCTGGCCGCCCGCTGGGCCGACGTGGTCTTCACCGTGCAGACCGTCATCGACGACGCCCGCCGGTTCTACGCTGACATCAACGCTCGCGCGGAGCGGTTCGGCAGACCCGCCGGGTCGGTGTTGGTGCTGCCCGGGCTCTTTCCGGTGGTCGGCTCCACCGAGGCCGAGGCCCAGCGGCGACTTCAGGAGTTCAACGAGCAGCTCGACTACTCGCGCGAACTGCGCAGGCTCGCAAACCAACTCGCAGTGGCGCCCGACGATCTGGTCCTCGACGCACCGCTGGACGCCCGACTGGTGGCCGATCTCGGCGCAGTGCAGTCCTCGCACGGGTTCCTCAACACCACGGTCAGTTTCGCGAGGGAGTCGGGGTTGACGATCCGGGAACTCATCGACCGCAACGGCGGAGCGCACCGGATGGTCGTCGGCACACCAGAGCGCATCGCCGACGACATCGAGCTGTGGTTCACCTCCCGCGCGGCCGACGGGTTCAACCTCAACTTCGACGTCTACCCGACCGGACTGCACCTTTTCGCCGAGCACGTCGTGCCAGAACTGCGCCGCCGCGGGCTGTTCCGTCACGCGTACACCTCCAGCACGCTGCGTGGGCACCTGGGCCTGCCTGCGGCCCAGGCACATTCGTCGGCCGACGCGGCGCTGACGGCGGCCAGGCAATGACCGCTGAGGCCGTCACCATCGCCGACGCCGTCACCATCGCCCACGCCGACAGGAGGGACGGCGAGAAGCCGAATTCGACGTCGGCCCTGCGACCAACCGACCTGAGTCCCGTCGCCGAGGCCGGGGGCGCCCCACGGGCTGTGCGACGGATTCGGCCGTTGCTGCGCGGCGGTGAACCCGCTCAACGGGCGCAAGGGACTGTTCGTCAACCCGCAGTTCACCCGCCGCATCGTCGGACTCGGCCACGTCGAGAGCGACAACCTGCTGCGCCTGCTGTTCGAGCAGGGCGGCCAGCCCGAGTTCACGGTTCGCCGGCGCTGGCAGGCTGGTGACGTGGCGCTGTGGGACGACCGGGCCATCTGGCACCGCCGCGTCGAAGATCTGGAGTACGGCGTCGAGCGCGTCGCGTACCGCGTGCAGTTGAAGGGCACGCCGCCGGTCGGTCCGTAGACCATTTCACCCCTTCACGGAAATTGCGAGGAACACCCATGGTTCAACGGATCAACGGCGCCGACCTGCTCGACGCCCTATGCGCGACCGACCGCCAGTTGGCGTTACTCGACTTGCGCACGCCGGCCGAGCGAGCGGCCGGACACATCGTGGTCAGCGCCGGGTTGTCGTATCACGATGTCGAACAGCACATCTCGAACCTGGTGCCGCACGAGACCACACCGATCGTGCTGGCAGGCAGCCCCGAGGTCGACGAGCGAGGGGCGCTGCTGCTCGAGCAACTCGGATACCGCGACGTCACCGTGCTCGACAACGGCGTAGACGGTTGGAAGAGCGCAGGCGGCCGCATCTACACCGGGACCAACGTCCGCAGCAAGACGTTGGGGGAGTGGATCGAGGAGACCTACTCCACCCCCACCGTCGAGAGCGCGACCGTCGCGGCCTGGCAGGCCGCCGGAGAGAAGGTGGTCATCCTCGACACTCGCACCCCGGCCGAATACGCGCACCACCACATCCCCGGCGGATATGACACCGGTGGCGGAGCGGAGGTGACCTATCGGGCCCAGCAGGTGATCGACGACCCGACGACGAAGGTGGTCGTCAACTGCCAGGGGCGCACCCGCGGCATCGTTGGCGCCCAATCGCTGATCAACACCGGTATCGCCAACCCGGTGTTCTCCCTGCACAACGGCACGCCGGCATGGCAGTGGGCGGGACAGCCGCTCGACTTCGGCCCCGGCCCGCAGGCGCCCGCACCGGTCGACGTGTCACCGGACGTGCCGGCCTGGGCGCGGCGCGCGTTTAGCGACGCCGGCACCGAGCTTCTGACTTCGGCTGAGGCACAGGGACACCTCGACGACGAAACCTCCACCACCTATCTGCTCGACGTCCGCTCACCCGGGGAGTTCTCAGCTGGTCACTACGCCGCGGCGGTGTCCGCGCCAGGCGGTCAACTGGTGCAGGCAACCGACGAGTTCGTCGCCGTACGGCGGTCGCGGCTGGTGCTGGTGGACACCGCGGATCTGGTGCGATCGGCCAACACGGTGCAGTGGCTGAGATTCCTGCACGACGGGCCGCTGGCGGTCGTCGTCTTCGACCCGACGCTGGAGCTGGTCCGGTGGAAGCGGTGGTCCCTGACTCTTCCGGTGCGGCATCGCGTCACCTGGCAAGAACTGTCGCAGTGGGACTCCCGGGTCGACGTCCGCCTGGTCGACGTGCGCGCCTCTCACCGCTACGCCGCCGGGCACGTGGCCGGGTCTCTGCACGCCCGAAGGGAGCACCTCGACGAGATCGTCTCTCGGGGCGCCCGCGTCGTGCTGATCGGTGACGGGGACTTCGCCGCGGAGTACCTAGCGGCCGATGCACGTGGTGACATCTGGGTCCTCGATGGCGGAATCGACGCCGTACCAGAGGAATTGGTGACCGCGAACCCGCTGTATGCGGGGGAGGTCGTCGACCGTACGGGAGCGCCGGAGTTCGGGCCCGAGCGCGACGCCTGGTATGCCGCCTACTTCGAGTGGGAGCTGTCACTACTCCGGGAATCCGAGGGGGATCCGTTCTTCGACTTCGCTGCGGTGGCTGGCACGTGACCACGACCACGACCACCGCACCGTCGGCCGCGGTCGGCGGTGCCACCCCGACCGTCGAACGCGATCATCGGGGGGCGGGCGAGGAACGTGGCCGCGGCCGTGGCCGTGCGGTCACGCTCGGCGTGCGCTTCGTCATT
>NZ_JAVROT010000134.1:0-7671 GCF_032162605.1 Mycobacterium sp.
CGCGTCGAAGAGGGCATCGAGGGCCTGGTGCACATCTCGGAGCTGTCCGAGCGCCATGTCGAGGTCCCGGACCAGGTGGTCCAGGTCGGCGACGACGCGATGGTCAAGGTCATCGACATCGACCTCGATCGCCGTCGCATCTCGCTGTCGCTCAAGCAGGCCAACGAGGACTACACCGAGGAGTTCGACCCGTCGAAGTACGGCATGGCCGACAGCTACGACGAGGCGGGCAACTACATCTTCCCCGAGGGCTTCGACTCCGAGACCAACGAATGGCTCGAGGGCTTCGAGAAGCAACGTGACGAGTGGGAGGCCCGGTACGCCGAGGCCGAGCGCCGCCACAAGATGCACACCGCGCAGATGGAGAAGTTCGCGGCGGCCGACGCGGAGGCAGCCAGCAGGCCCGCCACCGCCAACGGTTCCTCGACCACGTCGTCCAGCTCGGGTGAGCCCACCGGCGGAACGCTGGCTAGCGATGCGCAGCTGGCGGCTCTGCGGGAGAAGCTCGCAGGCAACGCCTAACAACGCGTAGCACAACACGCGCGCCCCGGCTCATACCGAGCCGGGGCGTTCGTCGTCTCCGGTGTCCTGGGTTCGCTCGCCGAGTGTGAAGATCTGCGCGAGGTTTCGCAGATTTCACGTGCAATTCTTCACGTTCGTGGCCGCCTTCGAGCGCAACTCGGTGTCCTGACAGACTGACGCGGTGCTTCGCATCGGCCTCAGCGGCGGCATCGGCGCCGGCAAGTCCACCGTGTCGTCCGCTTTCTCCGGCTGCGGCGGCATCGTCGTCGATGGCGACGTCATCGCTCGCGAGGTGGTCCAGGCCGGCACCGAGGGGCTGGCCGCACTGGTCGAGGCGTTCGGTTCGGAGATCCTGCTGCCCGACGGTCAGCTCGACCGGCCCGCGTTGGCCTCGGTGGCGTTCACCGACGATCAGAAGCGCGCGACGCTCAACGGCATCGTGCACCCGCTAGTAGGCAAGCGACGCCAAGAATTGATCGAGGCGGCAGCTGACGACGCGGTGATCGTCGAGGACATTCCGCTGCTGGTCGAGTCCCAGATGGCGCCGATGTTCCCCCTCGTCGTGATCGTGAACGCCGACGTCGACGTTCGCGTCGCCCGGCTGATCGAGCACCGGGGCTTCAGCGAGGCCGACGCCAGGGCCCGGATCGCCGCGCAGGCGACCGAGGAGCAGCGCAGAGCCGTCGCCGACGTGTGGCTGGACAACTCTGGCACCGCAGAGGATCTGACTGATCGTGCCCGCAAGCTGTGGGACGAGCGGATCGTGCCGTTTGCGCACAACGTGCAGGCGCGTGAGCCGGCCCGGGTCAGGCCGCGGTTGGTCCCTTCGGATCCGTCGTGGCCGGACCAGGCCCGACGGATCGTCGCCAGACTGAACACCGCATGCGGCCACCGCGCCGTGCGCATCGACCACATCGGGTCGACGGCGGTGGCAGGCCTGGACGCCAAGGACGTCATCGACGTTCAGGTCACGGTCGCGTCCCTGACGGTGGCCGACGAGCTGACCGATTCGCTTCTGACCGCCGGCTATCCGCGGGTCCTCGGCCTCACCGGCGATGCCGCGCACACCGGTGATCCGGCTTTGTGGGACAAGCGTTTCCACGCGTCCGCGGATCCGGGACGCTTGACCAACGTGCATCTACGGGTCGACGGTTCGCCGGGACAGCAGTTCGCGCTGCTGTTCGTCGACTGGCTCAAGGCCAATCCCGACGCGCAGGACGAATACGTCGCCGTCAAGCGCGCCGTGTTGGCGGGAGAGCCCGAGACCATGGCCGACTATGTAGACGACAAGGAGCCATGGTTCCTCGACGCCTACCGTCGGGCGTGGGAATGGGCGGACGCGACGGGCTGGCGGCCCTGAATCGAGGCTCAGGCAGCCGGCGCGGGTTCCGGTGCAGGCTCGTCGACCGGCGGCGGCGCGTCAATGGGGGCCGTGTTGCCGGTCGGAAAGTTGGTCACCGATCCGCAGCTGAGCACGCCGTAGCCGGGGTCGTCGTGCTGCGGCGTGAGGCGAGGGGCAACGAACTGATCGGCCTCGGCGATGATCTGGTCGTTCACCAGGATCTCGCAATGCAGGCTCGCCGAGTACGGCCATTGGATGGACACCTGCATGCCGGCCTTCTGCGTATTCGACACCACACCGGTCGCTTCGAACGTCCGGCCGGGCACCATCATCGGGTTCGCGGTGTTCACCTGATCGTCGGCGATCGCGTAGTCGATGGTCGCGCCGCGTGAGACGCCATCAACACGAGCCCGGTAGACCACGTTGTAGGGGCCTGGCCCGAAATCCGGGGGTTGCGCAGGGGAGGCGTCGGCGGACTGCTGGGCGGCGTCCGGGCCTGACGGACCTTCGGGATCGGCCTGTGCGACGGCTGGGACCAACAGGGCGCAGAAGAGCAGGACAGATGCCGAAATACCCGTCATCAGCCGGCACTTAGTCAAGCTCATGAATTTAGACATTACGCTGCCTGCCAGGTGAGAGCCATTTCGTGGTCCGCCAGCCACCGTCCCAGGTCGTAGTCGCTGCGGGCCAGACCGTCGATCGCGGCGGCGGCCGTCTGAACCGCCCGTTCGGCGGTCTCCGGTGTCATCAGTCCGTACTGCACCGCCGTGAACAGCTCATCGACGTCGATGAGGTCCACGCCGCGACCCGTTCGAACGACGAGGTCCAGATAGTGATCCTCGGCGTGCCAGACCTGGCCGTGGACGGTGAACCGTCCGACGTCGAGGTAGTAGTCCTGGTCGCGCTCGTGGGCGGGATTGAAGTGGAATATAGACACCCGCAGACCGAGCGACGGCAGCAGCCACGACTCCAGGTAGTGGAACTGCGCGCGACCGGGCGTGGGTCTGGCCATGTAGAGCCCCCACGGCTGCACGGCGTACACGTCGACGTCCCGCACGATGCCCTTGGGGTCGGTGTTCGTGCGGGCCGCGACGTCGAACGTCTCGTGTTTGGGAGGGTGGATGGGGTCAGGCTATGGCAGCGCCGCCGCTCGGGGAACAGCTTGGCGGCGGGCAGGAGCGAAGCGACCCGGGGGAACAGCCTGGCGGCGGGCAGGAGCGAAGCGACCCGGGGAACAGCATCTGTCGGTGGTTGGTTCTAACCTGGTGAAATGGCTTTTGCTACCGAATACCCCGTAGTCGCGCACTCGGAATACCGCGCGGTCGACGACGTCATACGTGTGGGCGGCGAGTTCGAGGTGGTAAGCGAGTACTCGCCGGCGGGTGATCAGCCTGCGGCCATCGCCGAGCTGGAGCGCCGCATCAACGCGGGGGAGCGGGACATCGTTCTGCTCGGTGCCACGGGCACCGGCAAGTCCGCGACGACGGCCTGGCTCATCGAACGTCTGCAGCGACCGACGCTCATCATGGCGCCCAACAAGACACTTGCCGCCCAGCTGGCCAACGAGCTTCGAGAGATGTTGCCCAACAACGCAGTCGAGTACTTCGTGTCGTACTACGACTACTACCAGCCCGAGGCCTACATCGCGCAGACCGACACCTACATCGAGAAGGACAGTTCGGTCAACGACGACGTGGAGCGGCTCAGGCACTCCGCGACGTCGAATCTGCTGTCGCGTCGCGACGTGGTGGTGGTGGCGTCGGTGTCCTGCATCTACGGTCTCGGCACGCCGCAGTCGTATCTCGATCGCTCGGTCGAGCTCACGGTGGGCGACGAGGTGCCGAGGGACGGACTGCTCCGACTGCTCGTCGACGTGCAGTACACCCGCAACGACATGGCCTTCACCCGCGGTTCGTTCCGGGTCCGCGGCGACACCGTCGAGATCATCCCGAGCTACGAGGAACTCGCCGTCCGCATCGAGTTCTTCGGTGACGAGATCGAGGCGCTCTACTATATGCATCCGCTGACGGGTGACGTGGTGCGCAAGGTTGACTCGCTGCGCGTCTTCCCGGCCACGCACTACGTCGCAGGCCCCGAACGGATGGCGGTGGCCATCTCGAGCATCGAGAAGGAGCTCGAGGAGCGGCTGGCCGAGCTTGAGGGTCAAGGCAAACTGCTTGAGGCACAACGGCTTCGGATGCGTACAAACTACGACGTCGAGATGATGCGCCAGGTTGGGTTCTGCTCGGGCATCGAGAACTATTCGCGGCACATCGACGGCCGCGCCGCCGGTACGTCGCCCGCCACGCTGCTGGACTACTTCCCGGAAGACTTCCTCATGGTCATCGACGAGTCGCACGTGACCGTGCCGCAGATCGGCGGCATGTACGAGGGCGACATGTCACGCAAGCGCAACCTGGTCGACTTCGGCTTCCGGCTGCCGTCGGCAGTCGACAACCGGCCGCTGACGTGGGAGGAGTTCGCCGACCGCGTCGGGCAGACGGTGTATCTGTCGGCGACGCCGGGCCCCTACGAGCTCAGCCAGTCCTCGGGCGAGTTCGTCGAACAGGTCATCCGGCCGACCGGGCTGGTCGATCCGCAGGTGGTGGTGAAGCCGACGAAGGGCCAGATCGACGACCTGATCGGCGAGATCCGCAAGCGGACGGAACTCGACGAACGGGTCTTGGTGACCACCCTGACCAAGAAGATGGCCGAGGACCTCACCGACTATCTGCTCGAGCTCGGCATCCGGGTGCGCTACCTGCACTCGGAGGTGGACACGCTGCGCCGGGTCGAGTTGCTCAGGCAACTCCGGCTGGGCGAGTACGACGTGCTGGTCGGCATCAACCTGCTGCGTGAGGGTCTCGACCTTCCCGAGGTGTCGCTGGTGTCGATCCTCGACGCCGACAAGGAAGGGTTTCTCCGGTCGGCCCGCAGCTTGATCCAGACCATCGGCCGCGCGGCGCGCAACGTCTCGGGTGAAGTGCACATGTACGCCGACAAGATCACCGATTCGATGCAGCAGGCCATCGAGGAGACCGATCGCCGCCGCGCGAAGCAGATCGCCTACAACGTCGCGCACGGGGTGGACCCCCAGCCGCTGCGCAAGAAGATCGCCGACATCCTCGATCAGGTCTACCGCGAAGCAGACGACACGGACGCGACCGTTGACGTCGGTGGCTCCGGCCGCAATTCCTCACGCGGTCGACGGGCCCAGGGCGAACCCGGTCGCGCGGTCAGCGCAGGCATCTTCGAAGGCCGCGACACGGCGAACATGCCGCGTGCGGAGCTGGCCGACCTGATCAAGGATCTGACCGCGCAGATGATGGCCGCCGCGCGGGATTTGCAGTTCGAACTGGCGGGCCGCATCCGCGACGAGATCGCCGACCTGAAGAAGGAGTTGCGCGGCATGGACGCCGCAGGCCTCAAGTGAGGTCTGGGCGCGAAACTTGATCTCAACCGTGGTTGAGCTCTTACGGTTGTGCGCGTGACGGAGACCGAAACCGTGCCGAGGGGTGGTTGGGCCGAGCTCCTCGGGCCGAAGAACCTCGGCGCCTCGACAGTGCTCGCGGGTGGCGTCGCGCTGTACGCCACCAACGAATTCCTCACGGTCAGCCTGCTGCCGAGCACCGTCGCCGAAATCGGCGGCGGGCGTCTCTATGCGTGGGTGACGACTGTCTATCTGGTCGCGTCGGTGGTGGCCGCCACCACCGTCGGCTCCCTGCTGACGAAGCTCGGACCGAGGTGGGCGTACGTGTTCGGTCTTGGCGTCTTCGGGACCGGCAGCGTGATGTGTGCGGTGGCGCCGTCCATGGAATTCCTTCTGCTGGGGCGCGTCGTGCAGGGCGCCGCCGGGGGCCTGTTGGCCGGGTTGGGGTATGCCGTCATCAGTTCCGCGCTGCCGCAATCGTTGTGGACCAAGGCGTCGGCGCTCGTATCGGCGATGTGGGGCGTCGGCACCCTGCTGGGGCCCGCTGCGGGCGGATCGTTCGCGCAATTCGGTTCCTGGCGTTGGGCATTCGGCGTGCTGGCGGTGTTGACGGCCGCGATGGCGATACTGGTTCCGTTCGCGCTGCCCGGTCGCACGGCTGACGCCCATCGGCCGCCGGCGGACCGGATCCCGGTGTGGTCGCTGTTGCTTCTCGGTGTAGCGGCGCTGGCGGTCAGCGTCGCGGGCGTTCAACACAACGTCGGAGCGACTGCGGGGCTTCTCGTCGCAGGCGCAACGCTGGTGGTGGTCTTCCTGGTGGTGGACCGCCGAACCACGGCGTCCGTGCTGCCCGCCTCCACCTTTCGGCCGGGTCCCCTGAAGTGGATCTACCTCACCCTCGGTGTCTTGATGGCGGCGACCATGGCGGACATGTACGTACCGCTGTTCGGTCAGCGCCTGGCCCATCTGGTGCCCTTGGCGGCCGGATTCCTGGGCGCCTCGGTGGCCGTTGGGTGGACCGTCAGCGAGATCATCAGTGCATCGCTGACCAGGACGAGCGTCATCGTTCGCGTGGTCGCGGTATCGCCGCTGGTGATGGCCATCGGTCTCGGGGTCGCGGCGGTGAGCCAATTCGACGACGCCCCTGGCATCGTCATCGTGGTGTGGGTCATCGCACTGGTCATCACCGGCACCGGTGTGGGAATGGCATGGCCTCATCTGTCGGCGTGGGCGATGGGCAGCACCGACGACCCCGCCGAGGGTCGGACCGCGGCCGCGGCCATCAACACCGTGCAGCTGATCTGTGGCGCGTTCGGAGCCGGTCTGGCGGGCATCGTCGTCAACATGACCGACCGGGGTGATGCGACCGCCGCACGATGGATGTTCGCCGTGACGGCCACACTCGCCGCCGTCGGCTGCGTTGCCTCCTACCGCGCGAGCCGCGGCGGACGTGACTTCGTGACCAATTAGTCGGGATCGTCGTCGAGCTGTCGGATTGCGGTCACGCCGTCGATGCGGGCGAGCACCGTCGGCGCGTTGAGGATGCCGTTGCCGGACAGCGTGAGCTGCACCCCGCCAATCGGGTCCGACTCCAACTCGGCGAGCTGCCAGTTGCGGCGTTCGCAGGCCAGCAGCAACGCACTCATCACGCCCCGACCGTCCTCGTAGGTCACGTGTACGCGAATCGAGCCACTGAGCCTGTTCGCCAAGCGCCGCGCCACGGGCATGAAGCCGACGATGACGAGGAAGTGCATCACCGTCACCGTGCACGCGAGTAGCAGCAGACCGGAGCCGGCCGCCATGCCGATGGCCGCGGATTCCCACACCGATGCCGCAGTCGTCAGACCATGGACCGAGCCACGACGAAAGATGATGATGCCGGCGCCGAGAAAGCCGATGCCCGTGACGATTTGGGCCGCGACGCGAGACGGGTCGACGACGATGAGCCCTTCGGACAGCACGTCGTTGAACCCGTACTTGCTGACCAGCAGAATCAACGCAGCCGCCGTGCCCACGATGGTCTGCGTCCTCAGGCCGGCACTCTTGCCCTGGATCTCCCGCTCGAGGCCGATCAGCGCAGTCAGGCCGAATGCCACGAACAACTCGACGATCTGACGGGTGCCTTGACCTGGTCCGCCGAAGAACGGCGGATCTGCCAGCCAGAGATCCATGCGGACAAGGTATCGCGACACGCGCATTCGGCGATGATTCTCGGATCGTCGGCGAGTCAACACGTCGAGCGCCAAACCGAGAGGATCTGCGATGACTCCCAACCCGTATCCCGATGTTGCGACCCGCGACGAGTGGCTGGCGGCCCGTCGGCGGCTGTTGGCGCGCGAACGTGAGGTGACGCACCTGCGCGACGCCGTCAACGCCG
>NZ_JAVROT010000135.1:0-7843 GCF_032162605.1 Mycobacterium sp.
CCGGAATCGACACCGGCTTCGCCAATGACGTTCTGCCGCTCGCTTGTCGGGAATCTCCCGAAACATCGGCACGATCCGGCTCACCGAGATGTTCAACTACGCGACCTACCCCGACCACGGGGCCCGCCTACGAAATCCTCGGATTCGGAATGCCTCCGGAATTCGCTGACCGGATACGTCGACGGCAGGCCGACATTCGTCGTCGACCACGTGACACGCATGCACGACGATATCGCGCCCGACTGGCCACAACCCGGCGTCGCCATCGCTCCGCAGGACTTGGGCTATGGCGGTGCCTCCGGCCGTGGCGCCTATCAGGTCGAGATCGAGGGATCGCCGAACATCCGCTGCGAATGCGATTCCCGCGGAGATCGCCGGCACGGCTGGTGCGTTGCCCGCTGGCCGGTACACACCGGTTGCGACTGGTCGGGGACATGGATGGGTGTCAGCAGTGACGACATCGATTCGCTTCAGGCCGACTCTGGAAGAAGTCCAGCTACGGCTCCCAACCCCCCGAAGGAGAGCGGCTCGACGCGCCTCACCGATCAGGGGTTCCGCCTAGGACCAAGAAGCGTTGTCCCCCAGCGCATCAGCGGGGTACCGACAGCGTGAGAAAGGAAGTCATGACCATTGATCTGAGCGCAACCGATATCAGTCAGAGGGACGGCCTGGACCTGGCCGACCCTGCTCCGGTGACCAATGTCGCCGAGTACGGTTTCGAGGGACGTTTCGAGGATTGGGCCGACGACGCGCGGTACTTCGAATACTCCAAGGCCGCCAATCCGATTGGCTCCGGCCACACGTCGACCGTTCCCATCAGGGCTTTCGGCAGGGACCTCTACCTCGACGGCCCCACCCGAATCGTCCCATTGGACTTATCCCACGAACTGGGGATCAAGGAAGGCCCCGCGACCAGCCCGGCGCTGGTCGCGAACTTCGTGCACATCCGCGCGGGTGAGCAGATCGCCACTAGCCCGAACGCAACCTCTCAGCTGTATTACGTGATATCCGGCGCGGGTTTCAGTGCCGTGAACGGTCGGCTCGTGCGTTGGGAGGCGGGTGACTTCCTCATCCTGCCTGCCGCCAGCCGCGCCACGTTCTACGCCGGCTCCGGATCCGACGCTGCGCTGTACTGGGTGCATGACGAGCCGCTGCTTCGCCATCTGGGGGCAGACGCCACCAGGCCGCGTTTCCGCGCAACAAAGTTCCAGCGTGCCGACGCGGTGGCTCGACTCGACGAGATCGCGTCGCGCCCCGGCGCAAATGACAAGAGCAGGGTTAGCGTCTTGTTGGCCAACGCCGCCGAGGAGCAGACACTGACGATCACTCATGTGCTGTGGGCGATGTTCGGTCTGTTGCCGCCGAATCAGGAGCAGCGTCCACACCGCCACCAGTCGGTCGCTCTCGATCTGATTCTCGACGCCCAGCCCGGCTGCTACACGCTGCTGGGTACGCGATTGGACGAGCGGGGCGACATCGTCAACCCGACCAGGGTCGATTGGGAGGCAGGCGGCGCGTTTGTCACGCCGCCCGGCCTCTGGCACGCGCACTTCAACGAATCGGGCGCACCGGCGCACCTGATTCCGATCCAGGACGCCGGGCTGCAGACCTACCTGCGAAGCCTCGACATCCGCTTCTCCGACCGTAGGTGAGATCACCCATGCTGCTGGGAACGCCGTGGTGAGAGGGGGATTATCGCCTGCAGTGATGTTCCGCTGCCGATCGGACTCGATATCTGCAGATGTCCGCCGAGCGCTTCGGCGCGGTCTCGCAGCCCGATGAGCCCGGAGCCCCGCCCAGAGTCCGCTCCCCCGACCCCGTCGTCGCGTATCGACAGACGGAAGTTGGGTCCGTCGGTGTCGACGGCCACCCACACCTCCTTCGCCTGCGCGTGCTTGGCCGCGTTGGTCAGCGATTCCGCGACGATGTAATAGGCGGCCATTTCGACGGACTCCGGCAGCCTCCGGTCGACACCGACGCGGACCTCGACGGGGACACTGGAGCGGCGCGCGAGCGTCCTGAGGGCGGGTCCGAGTCCGCCCCGCGACAGGACCGCGGGATGGATCCCTCGGGATAGCTCCTGGAGATCGTGAAAGACCCCGGTCAGTCCGTCGACGATCTCGGCGAGTTGCTCACGGACGGATCCGAGGTCGGGTGGCACGGAAGCCTCTGCAGAACGAAGCTTGAGGCCCAGCGAAACCAGCCGTTGCTGTGCACCGTCGTGCAGATCGCGTTCGAAGCGGCGCCTGGCCTCGTCACCGGCCGCGACGATCCTGGCCCGGGATGCGGTGAGCTGGGTATGGGCTTCGGCGTTGGCAATCGCGGTCGTCACCAGATCGGCGAAGTCCGCGACCCGGGACTCGGTATTGGGAGGCAACGGGACTGGTTGTGACGAGCCAACAATGGCCGCACCCCATACCCGGCCATCGACCATGATCGGCGCCCCGACCCCCGACCGCATCCCCAGCCCGCGGATGTACTCGGCGGCCGCGCCGGGAGCCTGGTCGTGGCGGTGGCTGTCCATCCGGGCGGGGTGTCCCGAACGCATTACCAACGCCGCTACGGATTCACCGTCGAGCGGAAACGTCTGCCCGACAGTCATTTCGGTCTGTTGAGAGTCATGGTACCCCGCGAGTAGGAGGCCTGTGCCATCGGGATCGAAGCGAAACAGCGTCGCGTGGTGCACACCCAGGCAGCGGGCCAGCTCGTCGGCCACCGCGGAGAACACCGCAGAGGGGTCTCCCCCGCGGGCGACAAGTGTCGCCACCCGACGCAGCGAAGCCTGCAAGTCAGCCAGAATACGCAGGTCATCGCGGCTGCGCTCAGCTTCGACGGCACGTGTCCTTGCCAGGTGCGCCAGCGTGTTGGCGACCAGCGCGACGACCAGGAAGATGCCGATCACCGACCAATTTTCGGCTTGGGTCAAGGCGAAGTCCGCCGGCTCGTTACGGAAGTAGTCGAAGGCGACGGCACTGGCCACCGACGCCGTCGCCGCGAGCCCGAAGCCCCACACCGTGGAGACCACCAGAACCCCGACCAGATACACCACACCGAACGCATTGCCGGGTGCAACCTGCTTGAGCAGCAGCACCACAACCGATTCCACCACAATGAACGCCGCAGCGACCACCACGCCCAACCACACCGGCGGGCGCGCTGGACGCAGCAACCGCGACACCGGGCCTACCCCCACCGACGACGAACTCGCTTTTCCGATGGCCGAACTCCTGATACGCGGCAACTATCTGATGATGCCCATCGTCTCGGTCCAGCAACGCTGTGACATCACCGCTGACACCCATCGATACCCCCTGCTAGCTGGAGTCTTTGCCTCCCTGCGGTTGCCGTTCATGCAGAACGGCGGTAGGCCTCAGTCAGATGATCGAAATCTGAGATCAACAGCTTTGTTCACCCACCGGTGGGGATGAATATCACGGATACCGCCTCCCGGGTGGAGGCGCATTTGCAGCTGGCGGGTATGTCCAGAGTCCCGCTCGCCGGAGGCATCGATGGGCGTTGGCAGTGACGACATGGGCCGCCCGCAATGGCCAAGATGAAGGTGTTACTCCTGATTTGGCGGTTGATGTCAAGCCGGGGAAGGAATTTCAGCCAACGATTCAGCCGACCACGAAGAGGCAGCACTATGAGCCACTCGCCGCCCATATCGACGACGGCGGATGACGCTGGCACGTCGGAGGTGCCCGCGGCACCTGTCGTCGGCACTGCAGCCGAGCTGACTGACGGATATCACTTGGTTGTCGAGGCGCTCAAGCTCAACGACGTCGAAACCATTTACGGGGTAGTCGGCATCCCGATCACCGACCTGGCCCGGATCGCGCAGGCGACGGGGATCCGCTACATCGGGTTCCGTCACGAAAGCAATGCCGGCCACGCGGCGGCGGCGGCCGGCTTCCTGACGCAGAAGCCGGGCATCTGCCTGACGGTGTCCGCACCGGGCTTCCTCAACGGACTGGTGGCGCTGGCTAACGCCACCACGAATTGCTTTCCGATGGTGCAGATCTCGGGATCGAGCGAGCGGCACCTCGTCGACCTCAAGCAGGGAGACTACGAGGAGCTCGACCAAAAGGCGGCGGCGGAACCGTTCGTCAAGGCCGCTTACCGGGTCAACCGAGTCCAAGACATCGGCCGAGGCGTCGCCCGCGCGATCCGCACCGCGGTCTCCGGGCGCCCCGGCGGTGTCTATCTCGACATCCCTGCCGCGGTGCTCGGCCAGGTCACCGGCGCGGCGGAGGGCGAGGCTTCACTGCGGCGGGTCATCGACCCCGCACCGCGCCAGCTGCCCGCGCCCGAGGCCGTGGACCGCGCGACCGACCTGCTCGCCCACGCGCAACGGCCGTTGGTCGTGTTGGGTAAGGGCGCGGCATACTCGCGGGCCGACAGGCAGATCCGCGCGTTCATCGAGGCCACCGGCCTGCCGTTCCTGCCGATGTCGATGGCCAAGGGACTGCTGCCCGACTACCACCCGCAGTCGGTGGCCGCCGCCCGGTCACTGGCGCTGCGTCGCGCAGATGTCGTCATGCTCGTCGGCGCCCGGCTGAACTGGCTACTGGCCCATGGCGAGGCGCCACAGTGGAACCTTGAGGCGCAATTCATCCAGATCGACATCGAGCCCACCGAGCTCGACAGCAACCAGCCCATCGCCGCCCCACTGGTCGGGGACATCGGGTCGGTCATGACCGCGCTAATCGAGCGGACCCGTCCCGGACAGATCACCGCGCCGCCGCGGTGGCGCCACGAGCTCGCTGAACGCTCAGCGCAGAACGCCGCCAAGATGTCCGAGCGTCTGCGCGCCGACCCGCGCTCGATGCAGTTCTACGGAGCGCTGCGAGCCGTCCGCGACGTACTGCGCGAGTATCCCGACGCCTATGTCGTCAACGAGGGCGCGAACGCACTGGACTTCGCCCGCAACGTGATCGACATGCGGGTGCCGCGGCACCGCCTCGACAGCGGCACGTGGGGGGTGATGGGGATCGGGATGGGCTACGCGATCGCCGCCGCCGTCGAGAGCGGCGCACCCGTGGTGGCCATCGAAGGCGACAGCGCGTTCGGATTCAGCGGCATGGAGCTGGAGACCATCTGCCGATACCGGCTGCCCGTCGTCGTCGTCGTCCTCAACAACGGCGGCGTCTATCGCGGCGACGGGGTCAACACGGCGTCAGCGGATCCGGCGCCGACCACCCTAATGGCCAACGCCCGCTACGACCGGCTGATCGAGGCGTTCGGCGGCAAGGGCTACCACGCGACCACACCGGCACAGGTCACCATCGCCCTCACCGGCGCGCTGATGTCGAGGGGTCCCGCCCTCATCGACTGCGTCATCGACCCCACTGATGGCACCGAAAGCGGCCACCTCACCCACCTCAACCCGGCTGGCGTCGGGAAGCCATAGCACCAAAGTTCTTCTACCCGAAGGGACTCCCATCGTGACTAACCTGCCACTGAACGGGATCAAGGTCATCGACTTCACCGGCGTGCAAGCCGGCCCCGCCTGCACCCAGATGCTCGCCTGGTTCGGCGCCGACGTCCTCAAAGTCGAGCGCAACACCGTCGGCGATGTGGCACGCCGCCAACTGCGCGACATCCCCGACGTCGACAGCCTGTACTTCACCATGCTCAACAGCAACAAGCGCTCGCTGGCGATCGACACCAGAACTCCCGACGGTAAAGAGGTAATGGAGAAGCTGATCCGTGACGCCGACGTGCTCGTCGAGAACTTCGCCCCCGGCGCCATGGACCGGATGGGCCTGTCCTGGGAACACATCCACCAACTCAACCCGCGGCTGGTGTTCGGCTCGGTCAAGGGGTTCAACGACGACTCACCGTGGTCGGACCTCAAAGCCTACGAAAACGCGGCGCAATGCGCGGGCGGCGCCGCCTCGACCACCGGATTCTGGGACGGCCCGCCCACAGTCAGCGGCGCAGCCATCGGCGACAGCAACAGCGGAATGCACCTGCTGATCGGCATCCTTACCGCCCTGCTCGCCCGGGCGACGACCGGAGTCGGACAGAAGGTGTCGGTGTCGATGCAGGACACGGTGCTCAACCTGTGCCGGGTCAAACTGCGCGACCAGCAGCGCCTCGAGAAGCTCGGCTACCTCGCGGAATACCCGCAGTACCCGGACGGCACGTTCACCGACGCGGTGCCTCGAAGCGGCAACGCCAGCGGCGGCGGGCAGCCCGGATGGGTGCTCAAGTGCACGGGCTGGCAGACCGATCCCAACGCGTACATCTACGTCGTCGTCCAAGACCACAACTGGGCGCGGACGTGTCAGGCGATCGACAGGCCCGAGTGGGTCGACGACCCCGCGTACAACACCGTTGCCGCTCGTGCGTCGCACGTGTTCGATGTGTTCGACGAGATCGAGAAGTGGCTCGCCGACAAGACCAAATACCAGGCGGTCGACATTCTGCGCACCTACCAGGTGCCCTGCGCACCCGTGCTCAGCATGAAGGAGATCGCCGAGGACCACGCGCTGCGCGCCAGCGGCACCGTCGTCGAGGTTCAGCACAAGGAACGCGGCACCTACCTCACCGTCGGAAGCCCAATCAAATTCTCCGACTTCACACCCGAGATCACCGGATCGCCGCTGCTCGGCGAACACACCGACGACGTCCTCACCGAACTCGGCTACGACGCCCACACCATCGCGAAGATGCACACCGACAATGTCATCTGAATCACCGCTGGCCAGTCGGATCGGCCGCCGTCGCGTTGCGTCGTGCCGGGGCG
This sequence comes from Mycobacterium sp., assembly GCF_032162605.1. Classification (GTDB taxonomy): domain Bacteria; phylum Actinomycetota; class Actinomycetes; order Mycobacteriales; family Mycobacteriaceae; genus Mycobacterium. The sequence continues at coordinate 6,752 of NZ_JAVROT010000135.1, forward strand.
GACGCTCCGCGGCCCAGTCGGTTGCGCAAAACTGTTGGCCGCGTGGATATCGACTTCGCCAACGCCGGATTTCAGTCGCTCAAGCCTCTACTCGAGATGTCCGACCTGACTGGCATGACCAGATCGACGTGAATCCGGACCGTCGTTCACTCGACTTCGAGCGGGATCGCGACCAGCAGTGACGTCCCCGATCCTGGGTGACTGGAGATGGTCATCTTGCCGCCGATCGCCTCGACGCGGTCGGTGAGACCGATGATTCCGGACCCCTTGCCGGCGTCGGCTCCTCCGATTCCGTCATCTCGAATCGACAGGTGCATGGTGGCACCCTCGATGTCGAGGCGCACATTCACGACGGACGCTCGCGCGTATTTGGCAGCGTTGGTGAGGGCTTCGGCGACAACGTAGTACGCGGCCACTTCGACGGGTTCGGGTAGTCGTCGGTCGGCCCCGAGGATGAGTTCGACCGGGACGACCGAGCGACGAGCCAGCGTCTTGAGCGCCGGGCCCAATCCACCCTTGGACAGAATCGCCGGGTGTATCCCACGGGACAGCTCCTGCAGGTCATTCGAGACGGCGACCACACTAGTCACGAGTTGGGAGATCCGTTCCCTCAAGGGCTGCTGCTCGGGCGGCACGTGGGCCTCAGCGGTACGCAACTCAAGGCCGAGTGAGACCAGCCGCTGTTGGGCACCGTCGTGTAGATCGCGTTCGATACGGCGCCGAGCGTCATCGGCGGCCGTGACAATTCGCACCCGAGATGCGGTGAGCTCAGCGTGGGTCTGCGCATTCGCGATTGCCGTCGCCGCCAGATCCGCAAAGTCCCCGACACGCTCCTCGGTGTCGGGTGGCAAGGGCTCGGGTCGCGACGAGCCGACGGCGGCCACCCCCCACAGCCTGCCGTCGACGATGATGGGCGTTCCGACGCCGCCCCGGATGCCCCGCGCACGAATCTGCGCCGCGGCGGCCCCGGCGGCGGCGTCGTGGCTGTCCATCCGAGCCGGATACCCGGTGTGCAACACCATCGCCGCGACGTTGTCGCCCTCGAGCGAAAATTGCTGGCCGACCGGCATCTTATTCGCGCCGGGCAGGTCC
>NZ_JAVROT010000136.1:0-6151 GCF_032162605.1 Mycobacterium sp.
CGGGGTGCCAGTCGCGGTCGTGGTCGAGGTGCCAGTCGCGGTCGTGCCGGTCGCCGTCGCTATCGCGGTGCCAGTCGTCGAGGCAGGTGAACCAGTCGAAGTTGAAGCCCCAGAACGGGTCCCAAAAGTCTCCGGGACACCAGTGATACAGCGGCGCCGGGATGGGCTCGGCCTGCGCGATGCCGATGGCCTGTCCCGAGTCGACAAGGGCAACGGCGCCCGACATCAGCACCAAAGTTGTTGCGCGTAGGACTTTTTCTCTCATATTTCTCCCTCTTCTATGTGATGCTGCGTGCGAGTCAGCGCAGCCGCGATGTTCTGCAATTCGACAGCGGCGGAACGGTGATCGCTCTGGTCGTGGTGACGCTCGGTTTCGCCTCGCAGACGACAGGCCGCTGCTGGACTGCCGCCGAACATCGGTCCGGAGAAAACGACACCGCGCCAGGGCGAATCAACGCTGCGTCGACAACGGTGTAGTCCGCCCCGGAGAAACCCAGATCGCATACGCGAGCACCCGGCCGCAACGGAGGTGGCGCCCTGTCTTCGCCGGATACATTGGTGAACGATATATGGAGCGTAACGTTGACAGTCGACGGCGCCAAGATTTTGTGGACCATTTCACGATCTGGAATAGTTCAATGCCCCCGCGATCACTGCACTGAGCGAACAGAATTGCGACGACAGCCCGTCTGTGCAGCTCCGACGATCCGCGGGCTCTGGCCCCACTCCTAGACCTGGTCGTGGGTCGACGGGAGGCGGCGACGCTGACTGCATCTCGGCGGTCCAAATCATTTCGTGTACAAGGACATTCATCGCCCAGAATGCTGTCCGGACTAGGTTCGGCACCTGCAAGGTAGCGAACCTAGGATCCGCGATTCGCTCGTTGGCCCGAGACCGCAGGTAGCCGCCCCCATTGTCGCGGTTTGAGCCGCGGAGGGTTGCACTCAATACGACCGTGCCGGCAGCGCGGCGGTGGCGAGCCACCGAGACTGAAATGTCCGCGTAGTCAGTTGGCCCTAGCCAAGCGGTAGGTTATTATTTCGGTGACCGATGCATTCAACTAGAAGGCGGTGCGACGATGTCGACGGTCGATCCGCCGTTGCTCGATGTACCGCGAGTGCGGCTCATGGCGGACCGATGATCAAGACTTCAACGAACCCGACAGTGCGGGCGTGGATCGATTCTTCCGAACACACGATGGCGCGGGCGGTCCTTCGGAAGGGACGCCAGAAGGTCGGACGGACGTTGCTCGACGGGGACGACCCCGAGCACGCCCGGCTACGCCGGATGGTGCCCGACCCGTGCTCGATCAAGGTGGTCGGTGCGCTGCGGTGTCGGCGAACAGCGATCAACGGCCGCATCTCACCGAATGGCGGCTTGGTCCAGGTTGGAATCTGCAGGGCGACAGGCACCGTCGATTGCGCGGGCATCTCCGCGGTGCCCAGATACCGCCCGGCCGACCAGACACGTCAGCTCGCAGCCAGCCATCACCCCAAATTTAGATAGGAACGCCAATGACCGACGCGACGGCACCCAGGCGGCACCCCAGCCGGTATGGGGTGTGGACCCGCGTACCCGTGACGCCGCAGCACGCAGTGGAGATCGAGAAACTGGGCTACGGCGCCCTGTGGGTGGGCGGCTCGCCGCCTGCCCAACTCAGATTCGCCGAGCCGATCCTGGAGAAGACCACGAGCCTGATGGTGGCCACCGGCATCGTCAACATCTGGTCGGCGCCGGCCAAGACGGTCGCCCAGTCGTTCCACCTCATCGACACGGCCTACCCGGATCGGTTCCTGCTCGGCGTAGGCGTCGGTCAACGCGAGCACACCGCGGACTACCGCACACCGTATGACGTGCTCGGCGACTACCTCGACGAGCTCGACGCTGCCGGGGTGCCGAGCAACCGCAGGGTCATCGGGGCGCTGGGACCCAGAATGCTCAACCTCGCCATGCGACGCAGCGCCGGTGCGCACCCGTTTCTGACCACACCGGAACACACCCGGCGGGCACGCGCAGTCCTGGGCGACGAGGCCTATCTGGCACCCGAGCAGGCGGTGGTGTTGTCCACCGAGGCTGACGAGGCCCGCGCGGTCGGGCGCAACATGATTGCCAAGGCCCTGGGCCTGGTAAACCACGTCAACAACTGGAAGCGGCTCGGTTTCACCGAGGCCGATCTCGCGATACCCGGCAGCGACCGACTGATCGACGCGGTGGTCGCCCACGGCAGCGCCGACGATATCGCCTATCGTCTCAACCAACACTTGGAGGCGGGCGCCGATCACGTTGCGATCCGCGTTGTGGGCGGCCAAGACAAGCTACTCCCGACCTTGGCCGCACTCTCCGAGCACCTGAACATGGACGTCCCGAGGTCGGCAGCGGTGGCGACATGAGTGCACCGAGCGCAATTGTCCCGAGCGCAGCGACCTCCGAGATCCTGACGAGGTTCGGACTGGTCCAGGGCGTCGAGCCCGGCGCAGTCTCTGCGCTGATCACGTACGTGCATCCCGTCGCATTCCCGCGCGGGCACACCGTGTTCGCCGAAGGAGAGCCCGGTGACCGGCTCTATATCATCGCCTCGGGCAAGGTGAAGCTCGGACGTCGCTCCTCCGACGGCCGCCAGAACATCCTGGCAGTCATGGGCCCGTCGGACATGTTCGGCGAACTGTCCATCTTCGACCCCGGACCACGCACCTCCAGCGCCACCACCATCACCAAGGTGCGCGCGGTGTCCATGGACCGCGACGCCCTCAAGGCCTGGATCACGGACCGCCCCGAGATCGCCGAGCAACTGTTGCAGGTGCTGGCCCGCCGGCTGCGCCGCACCAACGACAACCTCGCCGACCTCATCTTCACCGACGTCCCCGGACGCGTCGCCAAACAACTCCTGCTACTGGCCCGACGATTCGGCACCCAGGAAGGTGGCGCCGTGCGCGTCACCCACGACCTGACCCAAGTAGAGATCGCCCAACTCGTCGGAGCGTCCCGCGAAACGGTCAACAAGGCGCTGGTCGACTTCTCTCAGCGCGGCTGGATTCGGTGGAATGGCAAGAGCGTGCTGATCTCCGACCCCGAAGGACTATCCAGGCGGGCGCGGCACACCGACTGCAGCGCAAGCAGGAGCCCAGAATTGATGCCGGCAAGCGCAGGCAGAGAACCCGTCAACGAATGAGACTGGGACGACGAAACGCGGGCCTCAACCGCATCCACGTGCGCGGCGGAGGGACCGTGGCGGCGCCAAGAGCCATCGCCCTGCGCGGTCTTGTGCGTTTTGGAGTTGGCGCTGCGCATCGTGGGTGGCAACCACCAAACACGTTGGCCCGACGAGTCCGATGAACCCGTCCGCCGACCGCATTCCGTCTCAGCTCGAGAAGCGCCGCGCGGGGACCGTTCGGCGGTCACTGAGTGTGCGTGCGCGCTGCCCAACGAAGGCGTCCCGCCGCTGGAATGCCGCAAGGTCGTCACACGTGCTTAGGCGCAACGCAATCGGTTCACATAGACGCGCATTTGAGCCGCGTCGGTACGAGCGATGGCGTCACAGTCGTCCAACCACTCGTGCAACCGCGCCACGATGCGCCCGGGCACCGGACACGCCCCGTGGAACGCCCCCCGCACCATGTCCTCGATGGCCAGATCACACTGGCACACGCCCAACTCGATGGCGATCACCCGCTGATCGCTCCAAGGCAGATGCTCGCAGGTCAATTGTGCTAGCTCCTCGGCCAGCGCGGAAACATCACGTCGGTCCATGGGTTCAACCGTATGCCAGGACACTGCGAAGCCTCTGAACGACAAGCGAATTCGCGCTCAATCCATCGACCTAGACCGTCCTATCGGCGACGGTTCAGTTGGGGACCGGCGATGCGCCGTCGGGCTCGACCCGCCCGCGTCCGGTACCCGTGACGCCCCGCAGGGCCATCCCAGCTGTCACTCCACGTCGGATTCGCGGAACGAATGAAGGCGTTGCCTCGACACGGCGATCGAGTCGATTGCCAAGGAACTGTTCGTGACAGCGGCAACGTGCTCGGCGATGGCCGTGTTTCCCTTGAGTTTTCGTTCTGCGGGGCGCACCAGATGCCGGGTGACAAATCCCCGGCGATGCAGGCATGAACATCCGCCGAGCGGAGGGAGCAGTCGACATCGTCGAACGACCGTCCGGCGCGCTGCATGGCCGGCCCGACACGGACAACTGTGGCGTCGCCGTCGTCGTCCGGAGCCCCGTGCGGGCTCACGGCGAATGCAGCTGCGGCTGGCGCGGGTCGCGACGCGTGCTCTCCGCCATGGCCGTCGACGACACCCTCCTCCACGCAGCCACGAAGCGCTGCCAACCTGCGGTCCCATTGGTGCTATCACCCCGCCACCGCGGCAGTGGCCAACAGACGCCTCATCACCGAGTCCCGGCAATGTTCGTACTTCAACGCATTCGGTGATCGTCGACGCCTGCCTCAGAACGACGCTGACAGAACTGCGGCACCCTCTTGCCTCGCAACGCACTGTGCCGCCACGTCATCGACAGGCTCCCCGAGGGCAAGCCCCAGCTAGGCGCACACGTGGACGAACCCGAACGGACCCGTCACGCATGGGGGAGGCGGCGCGTAGTAGCCGGGACCATAGCCGTAATCAGGCGCGTGGGCCCATCCGCGACGGTCGTCACCTCGCCAGTCACCGTGATCGTGTCCCCGGCCGCGATCCTGCGCCCAAGCCACCCCTGTGCCCGCCGGTGAGGGCGGAGCGGCGTTCGCGACTCCCGAGCCAATTCCCAAGGCAACCGCCCCAAGCGCTCCAACAATCACTGCACTCGACGCGAACTTCTTCATTGCAATCATCTCAATCTCAACCTCAACACTGGATTTGCACAACGGCACAACGCAATACGCTGATATGCCGCGTGTCGGCGGCCGAAGCGCCTGCCGACGTCAGGCATTGACGCTGTGCGGGCGCAGAAAATTCCCGTCGGTGCCAGCCAAGCGAAATCCGAACGCCGCGAAGTCGGTTGCCGCGCACCGGGATCCGTGCCGTCGGTATACCGAAAGCCTTGGTGGGCGCGGCGGCTCTAGGCATGCCGCGAAGTCTCGGACGCGCGGCGGCTCTAGGCATGCGGCGAAGTCTCGGACGCGGAACGTGAATTCGTCGCGAGGTGCGGACGTCGACGCCGTCCTCGACCGAGGTTCGGTGCCCCCGCGTGAAATATCCGCCGACCGCGACCGGTCGATGGTCGGCGACGTGGCGCGGCAATGGGCCTGCAGCAGGTTGTCAGAGGGCAAGCCGTAGTCGCTAAATTCATGCGACAAGTCATCGACAACATAGTCTTTGCCCGCGGTATAAGCGCCAGCCTGCCAGTGCATCTGCTACCGATAGATGATTGGTAAACCTGAGCAACTCAGCGGAGCACTGGGGACCTGTGCGTCAAGTCGCTACGCACTCCTGCCAATCTCGACTGTCCTCCGTCGCCATGTTGGGCGAACGGAAAACGGTGACGGTGGCCGGTCGGTGCGCTTGCTGGCACGGTGGAGGCCCACAAATCTCCGCTCTCGGGCTGGGCAAGCCGGGCCACACACATGTGTTTGACAACCTTGAGCAATCGCATTGGCACGCGCCTCCAGGCTGCGAAAGCTGTGACTGTCCAACGTAATCTGCAGGATCTCCTGCCTTGCGGCGTGCCGAGATGGACCGGCCGAAACCGGGACTGCGAGCCGGGGGTACGCAGGATGGTGCGGCGGGTGGCGGGATCAGCGGATCACGCGACGTCTCGAGCGGCTCAGCGTACGGCGCGTTCGCCCCGGCCGAAGCGTCCGAAGCGGTCCATCCATCCTTGGCGACCCCAACCGGTCACCCCAGCAGCGGCACGGACCCCGTCAGAGGAGATTCGGCGCACATCTACATCGATTGCCGATACAGGTGTGATATACATGGGGGGTGAAACAGCCGGATCGCAATGGCGCCGTGGACGACTCCGCCGAGGGGCTCGAGCAGGCTGCGATTCTGGTGGTGCGGCATCTGTCCGATCGTGAAGCACCGAACCTGACCGCACTGATGACGCTGAGCACGCTCGAGCGGGAAGGACCCGCCCGGGTGACGACACTCGCCTCGGCGGCGGGCATCGGCCAGCCGGCGATGACCGAGTTGATTCAGCGGTTGGAGCGGCAAGGCCTGG
>NZ_JAVROT010000137.1:0-6184 GCF_032162605.1 Mycobacterium sp.
CCCCGCCGTCGTCCTGGGCGGCGCAGCCATGGGGCTGTTCGCCTGGTCGACGCTCCTCTATCTGGTCCCCCAACTGATCGCCGGCGTGGCGGCGGGCGTGGTCTTCCGCGTACTCAACCCCACCGACAACTAAGTCGCGACTGGCCTGGATTTCAACCGTCGTCAACACCCCCAGGTCAGCAGGTCGGACGGGGCGGGTCTGATCCCTGGACCGGGGGTGTCCAGGATCTGGCCTCCCCGAGGGTCCAGAACCCGGACCCCTGGGATCCTCCAGAAGAACCACCATCCGAACCGTCGCTAACGATCCTGCTGCAATCGATGCCAGAACCTTGGCGACTCAGTGGCGCGGAGGCCATGGAGCTCTCACCAGCAGTCGAGTACGCGCTGGCTTCGGGATGGACCTCGTAGACGCTGAAAGCTCATCGGTCACGAAGACCGGATGGAGGCCGCTACCCTGCCGCAGTCCTTGCACGGCGCCTCGTGGTGTTACCCACGCCGCCGAGTCCTCGCTCCGGCCCAAGACACCCTGGTGCGGCGAATGCGAAGACGAGCAATCCCGAACCATCACCGTCACGCTGCCGGACGGGACAGAGGCGGCGGCATTCTGCCGCCGCTGCAGTCCACAGAAGCGGCCACAGCCGGTCGACCAGACGATAGCGAATATCGAAGAAAGGTGAATCCATTGGAAACCAACGTCTTTGACCAACTGCCGTTGCTGCTTGCCGTCCCCCGCGCTGCAGCCATCCTGGGCATCAGCCGCGCAGCGGCATATCGACTCGCAGCGTCGGGCGAGTTGCCGGTGCGCAGGCTCGGCGGCCGTGTCTACGTCGTCACCGCAGAGCTTCGAGAGCTGGTCGCATCATGAAAGGATCGGTCTCTCGCGGTGGCACCCATTATCGGCAGTTGGCCAGTGGCGAGGAATCGGCTCGATTTCGTCCGTCCCGATAGTGTCGCCGGGCAGATCTCAGCAGTCAGTGTCGTGGTGGGCAAGATGCACACGCGGCTTCGGGGACGGCCCTGACGGCACGCCCGTCAGCGACACCATTCCCAGGATCGGCACGCGGATCACGCTGTCGGGCCACCCGTTCGTATACGGCGTACGAGCCTTCAGTCCCCCGATGGCCCCAGGTTGTGGAGCTGCATATCGACTCGCTGGAGCACGATGTTCCGCTCACCCCTGACGCCCTCCGCAAGCTTGCGCGGTATCTCGACCGGCTCGCGTACGCCGCCGCCGAAACGCCGGGACGGCGTGGGCACTAGGACAGCGTCTATGCCGACATAGCCGAGTTCGCCGAGCAAGCCCACCGTGACCGCCACATAGGACCGTCCTGAGTGTTCGTGCGGCGATCGTAGCGAAAACGCAGCATCACACCTGAGGTTGCGAACAAGTGGCGCGCCCGCGCACCTAGGGCCGGCCCCCTTCAATCCGAGACACCTCGGCGGCAAACGCAATCCACGTAAGGACACAACAAGATGACCACTCCCACAGGGGAGGCGCCAAAGCGACGCGGCGAACGCACCGACTGCGCTGGTCGGACATCGAACTAGACACCGGCGCGCTGCACATCCGTCGGGCCCGCGTCGATGTGAACGGCCGCGACACCATCGTGCCCACCAAGACTGAGCGCAGTGCCCGCGGTCTCCCGGTGCCGCCGCGAGAGCTGGCGATGCTCAAGGCGATGCGCTCGGCACACCTGCGCGAGCGCCTGACGGTGGGCCGACCACTCACCTACGCCGACCTATTGCTGTCACGCGTCGATGGAACGTCGCTACCCGTGGGTGAATACTCGCGCGAGTTTGCAGCCCAACGCACCGCCGCCGGGCTCGAGGCGATCACGCTCGGCATGCTGCGGCACAGCAACATCTCACGGATGCGCGCGGCAGGCATCACCGCCGATGTGGTTGCCGCCTGGCACGGCCATACCGAGCGCATGACCCAGGCCGTCTATGGGCGTGTGACCGACGACCGCCTGACCGCAGCCGCGGACGTCTATTCCTCAGCGGTAGGACAGATTTAGAACACAAGGCGTCCTGCGGCTCGATCCGGCTAACGAGGAAACCCGCTCCGACACTGGTCAGAACGGATTTTTGTTGTGGAGCTAAGGGGATTCGAACCCCTGACCCCCACACTGCCAGGACCGGGCAGTCAGGCTGAACAGGTGGTTTACGGGGGCTTGGCGCACCGTTGTGAACGTAGTTGGGCGCGCAACTGGCGTCAGTGACGTTAACCGGCCCGGTCACCCCGCAGCGATTCCGGAGCGAACAGTGAGAGCTGACTGTTGAAGTCAACCTGCGGGCAATCACTGCGTTCGTAATTGCCGCATTGATCGAAGCACCCCTGGCCTTGATCGCGTCCTTGGCGCCATCTCACCGTTTGCATGGCCCATCGGCGTCATCATTGCGGCTCACCTTCCTCGTTTTGATAGGAGGACGCGAGATCATCGGCGTCACACCGGACGAACAGGTAGCAGACTAGTTGTGCCGCCGGGGCGCGGACGTCCGCATCAGACCCGCGACCGTTCGTTTCCCCGGAAGCTTTAGCATTCATCGGAAACTGTTTGTGCTGCTCACGCCGTTGCAAATCGGGCGAATTGAACCCGTCGGAGCACCTGCGCCTAGGAGCGCCAGCACTGATCCCGACGAAATAGGTGCAGGGGCGTCGAGGTGAATGACGACGTACCCGGCTCGAAACACCCAGCCCGAGCAATCTGGTCGTAACCATATGAGTCCATGGCCAATTCGTTCGGAGCGGCTGGCCACGGGCCCGTTGCTATACCAGAAATACCGGCGCGATCGGATCTCACCGCGCGGACACACTCGATGCCAGGACCGCGATACCGTCGGTGAGGGAGGTACCCGAACGACCCCGTCTACGGGCCGCCCTTCCAGTGTTCGATGCGGTTGTGGTCCGGGGTGAAGCCGTGCCGCACACCCCACAGCACGGCCTGGGTCCGGCTGCCGACGTCGATCTTGCGGTAGATGGTCCGAATATAGGACTTCACCGTGTTGGGGCTGAGGTAGGTGAGCCGCGCGACGTCGGCGTTGCTCCTGCCCTGAGTGATGAGGGCCAAGATCTCCGACTCCCGGTCGCTGAGCCCCTCACCGCGGCCGGGCCAGTCCAGCCCTACCGCGCTGCGTGCCCGCACCGGAACGTCACTGACCACGACCTCGCCGGCGTGCACGGCCTCCAACGCAGCAACCAGCTCTCGAGCCGGCAACGTCTTGGAGAGATAGCCGTGCGCCCCGTGCTGCTTGGCGCTAGCGATGAGGTCGGGATGAAAGTTCCACGTGTAGACCACCACTCGGCGTGCCCGCGGATTGGCCACCAGGACACCGATCTCGTGGTGATCGGACTCCGGCTGGGCGAACGAGTCATACAACACGATGTCGACGGCGTCCTCGACGGGCATCGTCGCGTCCAGCTCTGCGACGACCACGCGGTCGCGGTAGCGATCGAACATGTTAGCTACGCCCTTGACCACCACGTCGTAGTCGTCCACCAGCGCCACCGTGATCGGACCACCTGCGGGTTTGGACACGAACCGAAGATTACCTTCCTTGGGGTGTATTTCAACCCTCCCTAAGGGTGTCGACTGGTGATGGCGCCGGGCAAACCGCCCGAACGACCGAAAACCCCGCGCCAGCCGGCGCGACATCACGAAAGGCGTTGCCATGATCGTACTTGGAGTCATCCTCATCATTCTTGGGTTCCTGCTACCCACGTTGGTCCCCACCTTCGCGTTCGCCCACCTTATCTTGGTCGTCGGGGTCATCTTGCTGGTCGTCGGCGTGATCTTGGCGATCCTCGGATCCGCGGGGCGTGCCGTCGGTGGCCGCCGCCACTACTACTGACCGCCGGGAAACGACGAGTAGAGAGGGACGGAAAATGCCTGTCTGGCAATGGATTTTGATCACGGTGATCATCCTGGTCGTCGTGGCCGTGGCGATCCTTGTACTGTCGATGAACCGTCGCAAGAAGAGCGAGGGTCTGCAGCAACGGTTCGGTCCGGAATACCAGCGGACCGTTTCCGAGACCGGTGACACACGGGCAGCCGAGAAGCAACTGGCCGACCGCGAGCACGAACGAGCCAAACTCGACATCGTTGAGCTCAGTGCCGAGTCAGCCCAGGCCTATGCCGACCGCTGGCGCAGCGTGCAGACCGCGTTCGTCGACACCCCGTCGAGGGCGGTCGGCGACGCCGATCGTCTAGTCACCGACGTGATGAACGAACGCGGCTACCCCGTCGATGACTTCGAGAAGCGGGCCGCCGACATCTCGGTCGACCATCCGACCGTGGTAGAGAACTACCGGGCCGGCCATGCCATCCAGCTGGCACAGAAGTACGGCGACGTCGGCACCGAGGCGCAACGTCAGGCCTTGGTCCACTACCGCGCCCTCTTCGAAAAGCTGCTCAACCAGAATTCGGACCGGCAGACCCCACAGCACACGGGTACCAACCGAGAGGCAAACTCATGACCACCAACGACCAACGCATCGAGGCCACGCCGACCATCGGGGACGCGGAGCCATCGACTGAACCGGCCGATCATCAAAGCAGGCATACCGATTCGCCGAGAGACGACGTCGGCTTCGAGCCAGGTGGCGCCCAACCCGCCGCGACGACGCCATCGTCGGTTCGCCCTCAGCCCGCGAGCATCGATACCGAATCCTCGCCGGAGCCGGCCGACTCGAATCGGCCAAACGTCGAATCCTCCTCCAAGAAGCCCCTATTCGCCGAGGAGCTACTGACCTCGTTGCGGGCCCGATGGGGCGAGGTGCAAGCGGTCTTCGTCGACGACCCGAAGGCGTGCGTGGAGAAAGCCGACGGGCTGGTCGCCGACGTCGTGGGGCAACTCGTCACCGGCTTCGCCGACGCACGTTCGCACCTGGAACGGCAATGGGGTCGCGGCGAGGAAGCTTCCACCGAGGACCTTCGCGTCGCTCTCAAGCGCTATCGCGAGTTCTTCGACCGCCTTCTCAAGGTGTGAGAGCGCGGCACCGTCGACGGTGGGAACCGCACGGACCACGGCCCCGATCATCGCCCCGCCCCAAGGAAGTGACGGCGAGGTCGGGGCGGCCTCCGGTTGCCGGGGCGCGGCGGGGGGGTCCACGTCACCGCCCCGCCGCCGTCCTGACGACAACGGCGCTTCCAGCCTCATCGGACCGCAGGCAGAATCGGTGACGACGAGGCTGCGCGAGCGGTGTTATTGAAACCAATCCCGTAGCCGTGGCGGGCGCGCAAGGAGGGTCTTGCGCAAGCAAGCTCACCCATAGGCAGCTGTCCGGGCAGGCCATTGACGACTGCACCGGACGTCCTCATCGAGAGCCTCCACGACGATCGTGAGTCCCATCCGCTTGGCCACACGCTTCGGCCGTCGCTCCCCGCGTCAGCATCGGCGGTTGTCGATTCGCGACCCATTTTCTCCGCCAGCTGCGAACCTTGTTCACGGCAATTGGAGCCGTGGACAACAGTTGGCTGCTGCTCGCGCCGCCTTTGACGAGCGTGGCTACACAGCGCATGCCCCGACGCTGCGCCACCACGAACTGCCGATTGAAAAGGGTGCGCCCAGGATTGCATCACTGAGCCTTCGGGACTACACCGACGACCTAGTGAGGTTCGTGAATTCGCTGGACTCTTCGCCACTGTTGGTAGGCCACGCCGAGTGTTCGGGCGCAACGTGTAACCAGGCAGAATACGACCCGCGAAGGGCAGTTGCGGGCGTCGTTGGGCGTGCGTCTGTCGTCAGGGTTGTCTTCAGATTTGTGGTCAGCGTGCCGCAGCAGGCCTCGACGCGAGATCGGTTCCGTGGATGTCCGGCTGGTTGATCGCGTTCCCCAATTTGAGGTAGCGACCGATCCGATGTTGGGCGCCTGCTGATGCTGGCACCCCAACTTCACCCGCGGTCCGCCCAGGACTCAGGGCGAGTAGGGCGGGGTTGCCCCCTCGGCACGGACCGAACCCGTCCGGCGGCGGGCGCCGGCGGCTGCCAGTGGAGTCGCAACGTCTTCCAGCGACTTGCCTTCGGCATCGACCGCAAGGAACCACGCGACAAGTCCCCCGGCCATCATCACTCCCGCACCGAGCAAGTAACCCAGGAACAGCGGGAAGGGCTGGGAGCCATCGCCGATGAGCGCGCCGTAGATGACCGGCCCGAGGGCCCCAAAGCATTGGGCGATGGCGAA
>NZ_JAVROT010000138.1:0-13377 GCF_032162605.1 Mycobacterium sp.
TATGCGAGGCGTGGGAACCGTGTTGCTTGGCCGACTTGGACAAATCGCCCGCGACAACGGACTGGATCGTCTGGTGGCCGACGTCCTCACGGAGAACTACTTGATGCGCAAGGTGATGTCAGATGCCGGGTGGCCGTGCACCATACATGCTGACGGTTCCGAGCTACGGGTTGACGTCAACCTCGCGGAACTCGGGCAATGAATCGCGCTGCTAGTCAAATGCAGAGCCATCAAGGCGCCTTACGACCTCCGACATGGTGCGCCGCGGGGTCGACGGCAGCGGATCAGCATTCACTGGCGCCCAACCGATACGGAACAGAATCTGCGGATAATCGCCGGCGCCGAAGATAGTTGCTCGCGCCGCCTCCCGGGTTTGGGCGACTTCCAATGGCTCAGTGACCGGGCAACTCGCGAGGCCCAATGCTGTCGCCGTAAGCAACACCAGACTGGCAGCCTCACCGGCGCGCAGACGCGCCATTTGATCATCGTCGCTTGTCCCGAGCGCCACCACAATGGCGTTGTCGTCAGCCGATTCCGCATCGGGTGGCTGAGCCAGGGCCGTCCCGGCGAACACGCGGCCGGGCAACGCAGCGGTTGGATCAGATTTTGGTGTGTTCCGCGCGGGAACTCCGGCTTTCGAGCGGTACCGTCCGCTCCATGTGGTCAGCTCGCTCAAGTACTCGTAATCGGTTGCGTGCCGCCGTGCAGCCTGAGCCACCAGGTGCGAGATTTCGGTGACCGCCTCCACTCGGCGCAGCGTGACACCCGCGCGCGCAGCCCGAGCGCCCATCAGAGCTATGTCGCCGAGTGGCACCGGCCATGAGCTGTAGTGCCGGCGATCGGTGCGCCTCCGTGGAATCGCCGCCGCCAACGCAACGTCGACCTCGGCGGCCGTGCACCGGTGAAGTTCGATGGCGGCCAGGTGCCCATCGTCACCGGGATTGGGGAGACGGTGGATCTTTGTCTGCCAACCCAGAGCAGCCAAGCCGACGACGCAATGATTCAGCGACGCACCGCAACTGAGCAGTAGGTCCCGGTTGTCTGGGTCAGTGTTGGGCAGGCGTCGATCGTAGTCGGCAAAGAGGTGCACACTGCGTGGGCCGACCCGCCAGCGCCAGGGTTGGGAATTGTGGACCGACGGCGCGCGGGTCGCCAGCGACAGCGCCGTGCGAATCGTCTCCTTGTCCGGGAAATGTGCGCTCATGTGAACCACCATCCTTCTGCTCAACAACTGCTCCAGTCCTTCCACAATCGCCACGCCGAGACAGCGCTACTAGAGGCTCAAGTCCTCTGAAATGAGGATTTGATATCCCATGACCGAATCCGCCGGGGTTGAGGCCATCTTTTCGTCCGGACACCCCATCTCAGGGACGCCACAGAGTTTTTCAGGTCGGAGTAGCTAACAATCACGTCACGTCAGCTCTTGGCGATGCGCTCGTAGTTGGGCAGCGACGCTGATGTCCCACAGCGATACGACAGGCATGTCGCGCAACAAGACTTCGCAGCGCGGGCTCGCGACGGGCAGGCGAGCCATAAGGTGGTACGCCTTCGCTGCTGCACTCCTGATTGAGAGCGACTCACGCGGGACTCGCATCTTCGACGAATTCTGGTTTGGAGAGCTTGTCCGCGAGCTGGTCAAGCGCAGCCTGTAGTTTTTCCCTCTCGTCGGCCTCTGCACTCTTAACATCACGGTTGGCTTGCGGCCGCCTGGGAAGCACCACCTTTTCAACGTACGTGTTGGCGTTCTCGATCGCGGAGTCGATTCTTCCCAGCACGTCCTCAACTTCGGCAAGGACCTGCGACGGCGTCGAACTTGTCCGGGTGGGTTTCTGTTCCGATTATGTTGACCCCATGCCCTCGAACCGTCCCCTGTGTGGTGCTCATCGGAAGGCGTTGAGGCCGGTGATCGCGCGTCCGACGATCAGGGACTGAATGGAGTCGGTGCCCTCGTAGGTGTCGAACAGCTTCGATGTCGGCGTGGTGCCGGGCGACGTGGTGATCGAGCAGGATCCCGTTGCCGCCCAGGATATCCCGAGCCATCGCGCAGACCCGGCGGGCTCCGTCAACCGGTGTTCAGCTTGGCCAGCGGCGTGTTCGATCGACACCCGCCCCTTGGGCCTGCAGCTGCGACATCCTGGTGCACATCAATTAAATGCCGGTGATGTCGCTGAGCATGTCCGCGAGCTTGTCCTGGATCAGCTGGAACCGGGCCAGTGGACGGCCGAACTGCTCGCGTCGCAGCGAATAAGTGAGTGCGGGCTCATGGGCGGCGACCGCGTGGCCCAGAGCCTCCCAGGCCACGGTCTGCCGGGACTTGGCCAGCACATAGTTGGTGTCGTCCCAGGTCCGGGATTTCGCCAGACTGGCACCTGCGGGCACCCGCACCCGGTCCAGGCGGATCTGGGCCTGCCACACGCCGCGGTTCGCTTTACCCACGATCTTCCTGGCGTGATAGCCGGGGACCGGGTGCTGCGCGCCGTCCGGGTGTTCCACGACGAAAGCACCGACCTGGCCGTCATCGTCCCGGGCCCAGACGACCACCACGTCGGCGACCGTGCCGTTACCGATCCACCGCTTCTGCCCGTCCAGCACCCACTCGTCACCCTGGCGCCGCGCCCGCGTTTCCAACGCAACCACGTCGGAGCCGTGGTTGGGTTCGGTCAGCGCAAAGGCGCCGAGAATTTCACAGGTCGGATTCGGTGCGGACAATTGAGAATCGGACCGCGGTGACCCGCCTGAACGACGACAGATCGCCTACCTGCAGGTCGAGTGGAATGCCGTGGTCGCGGCGTCCGATCACGGCCATCCCGGCCCCTCAGGACGACACGGTGGTCGTGCCCCCGGTCGCACCCCGGTACTGCGGTAGTCCGCTTTCACGGAACCGGCGCCCGGTCATCTTCTCAGTCCTGATACGCACAAAATGATCACGCCGGCCGTCAACCCACGGCTGCAAGAACGTTCCCGACAGTTCTACCAACTCGTTCACATCGGTAATCGGCTGAGCGTGGCCGACGACAGTCACACTCCAGCCGGTGCGCAGGTCAGGATCCAACTCATCAGCCTCAAACGCCACGACGACGTTGTGGGCGGCGGCGGCCAGCTTGGCCCCACCGGCAACCCGGATCGCCAGGTCGTTGCGCCAGAGCCGGAAGTTCACCGGCTGCACCGCCGGCAGAGCGTCCTCGGTGAAAACCAGGCGACCCACCCGCACCCCTTGCAATAGATCCAGACACTGCCTGCGGTTGAGGTCCTCAAGTTCTTGGCCCTTCGACATTGTGATCAACCTCCTTGCGCCAGTGTGAGAGTCCCCACGGGGGTGGAGCGCCAGTGGCTCGCGCTGATGGCAGTTGAGCGTGCGATTGCCCGCTCGATGCCATTCGCGAGTTCGTCGACATCGGGTGCATCGTCTAAATCGCCGATGATGCCGAACACGAGGCTTACGTGACGGTCGGCGTGCTCGGCTTGGAGGAACCCCGCATTCAGCATTGTCAACTGCTCCATAAACACACTATCTGCCGTCTACAAGTATCGCGGAAGGGGCATAGGTCCCGAAGATGGAGGCCCAGTGACCCTGCCGTCACCGCGCGAACGGTCAGTCCCGGTCGGCGATCTTTCAGTGACCGACCAGTCGAGGGGCCTCTCCCCAGTACCAGCAGCACGCTGTCATTCCCACGCCATAGCACACGGCGCCGCTATCGGTGCCGCCGCGATCGGCCTTGCGACGACCGGTGGTGAAGTGGCAACGCAGATCGCTAGCGCGTCGGGCTGACCGACGCCAACGCCGTACCTAGCTCGCCCGACGACACCATCGTCGGCGTTCCTCGACGCGCTTCGCACGGGTGGAGCATTGACAGTCGCACGCTTGTCGCCCACCGGTCTCGCACTGGTGTGCGTCGACTGTGGCGACTCATGGCTGGCACCAAGACGGGTGAGCCAACCTGTATGTGGCGCGTGCTCAAGCTTCTCGCTTCTCGACGCTAAACCGGCAGCGGTCCCCCGCATCGCGCTTCGGATCGGCAGATCGTGAGGTGACGGGTAAGCCCGCCCGAGAACGACTTTCACGACCGCCTGGCAACGGCAGGTCGCCAGAGCCCGCACCTTCCGCTTCGGATACGAACGGGCTTTGGCCGCCGCCCAGGAAGCAGACATGTCCCTCGAAGTCGACGGCCTCGAGCTTTGAGGCCCCAACGAGTCCAATCTGACCGGTTCGCAGGCGCCTGAACAGCGTAAACAGTTCATCTTCGGCCCCTAAACCGCCTGCTTGCGGGAGTCATCAGCGGCCCCGAACAACGATGACGGGTGCGGGCGACGTGTGCACTACCGCGGAGGCCACTGAGCCCAGTTGAAGTCCGGCGAAACCTCCGCGTCCTCGGCTTCCGACCACTACGAGCTGCGAGTACCGAGCCTCGACGAACAGTGCATGTGCCGGGACGTCGCAGACAACGCGTCGGGCGACACGCACGTCGGGGTACCTCTCCCGCCACCCGGCGAGGCGTTCGGCCAGCAGGTTAGTGGCGTCGGTCTCGTAGTCGTACCACCCGCCGATGATGGGCAGAACGCCGACGTCGCTCCATGCGTATAGGGCCAGCAGGTCAGCGGACCGTCGCGCCGCCTCGTCGAAGGCAAGGGCGATCGCGCCTTCGGAGGCTGCCGTTCCGTCGACACCAAGCAGGACGGGGTGGCGATCGGGTGCGTTGCGGGTCTCGTCCAGCGGGATCACGGCAACCGGGCACTGCGCGTGATGGACCAGACCGGTGCTGACCGAACCCATCAACAGCCGACCGATGGGTCCTTGGCCACGGCTGCCGACGACGATGAGCTGTGCCCTGGCCGACATGTCGATGAGAGCGGGTAGAACGGGCGCCTCGAGGACGGTGGTTTGGACGTCGACGGCACGTAATTGGCCGTGCGCGGCTCGAAATGTCGCTTCGGCGGCCGCGACGACGGTGTTCGCGTTGTCCTTGTACCAGCGGTCTACCTTGGATCTGGCCGCCGCGTCGGCCAAGCTGCCTGGCATGGGTGTGATGGCGTGGACGAGCGCGACGGATGCATGGCGCAGAACACTCTCGCGGGCCGCCCATTCAACGGCGGCGTCGGAATGCGGCGAGCCGTCGACGGCGACGACGATCGGTTCGGGCTCCGTGTTGCGGTGCATGTCATGTCCTCCTTGATGTTTGGCTGAAGTTCTCATGATCTTGGGCTTCGGCCAGAACGATTTCGCCCGCACCTGGCCGGGGCGAGATGACGGCGCTCCTCATCACCGGACGTTGATACCTCGTTCTAGTCGGTGCGTCGCGATGATGAGCTCGCAGCAACTTCGTTGGTGGCGCCGGGTCGCACGTCACCCGACCCGACCGGTGCGCGTTCGGGTGTGTCGTGGACAGAGTCGTGCGGGGAGTCATTCAGCCGCCGTGGCTGAAGCGGGCGGCGCGGCGGTGGATGCGGTGTTCGCGCCCGCGGGTGCGTTGGGGCGTGCCCGCCAGATGCATCGGGTCGGCGTAGAACACCTTCTTCGTGATCTCGACGAGGATCAGATACGCGACGGTGAGCACCACCAGTGCGGTGAAGAACTGCCAAGGCAGCGTGGTGAAACCCAGGCTGTGCGCGATCGGGGAGACGGTGATCGCGATGCCAACGGCGACGACGGAGAAGGTGGCCGCGGTGATGACGAGGCCAGGTCGGCTCTGGATGAAGGGCACCCGTCTGGTGCGGATCGCGAAAATGATGAGTGTCTGGGTGGCAAGGGATTCCACGAACCATCCGGTGCGGAACTCAACCGGCCCGGCATGCAGGACACCGAGCATCAACCCGAAGGTCATGAAGTCGAACAGCGAGCTGATCGGGCCGAAGGTCAGCATGAACCGGCGAATGAAGGCGATGTTCCAGTGCGAGGGCGCGTGCAGCTGCTCGGCGTCGACGTTGTCGGTGGGGATCGCCAGTTGCGAGGAATCGTAGAGCAAGTTGTTGAGCAGGATTTGACTGGGCAACATCGGCAGGAATGACAGCACGGCCGACGCCGCGGCCGCGCTGAACATATTGCCGAAGTTGCTTGAGGTCCCCATGAGGACGTACTTGATGGTGTTGGCGAAGATGCGCCGGCCCTCTGCGACGCCTGCGGCGAGCACGCCGAGATCCTTTTCGAGCAGCACCACGTCGGCGGCGTCTTTGGCGACATCGGTAGCGGTGTCGACGGAGATCCCGACGTCGGCGGCATGTAGCGCCAGGGCGTCGTTGACGCCATCGCCGAGGAAGGCGACCGATCGGCCGGTGCGACGCAGCGAGACGACCAGCCGCGCCTTCTGTTCGGGTGAGATTCGGGCGAAGATGGTGTGGTTCTGCGCGGCATCGTCGAACGCGTCGTTGTCGAGCGCCTCCATCTCAGCGCCGATGATCGTGCCCTTGGATATCAAACCCAAGTCGCTGCAAACCTTTTCCGCGACGTGTGGATTGTCGCCGGTGGCGACCTTGACCGCGATGCCCAAGGCGGCCAGCTGTGTCAGCGAATCGCGTGCGGCGACTTTCGGCTCGTCGGCGAACACCAGAAAGCCCTCCAGGTGCAGGCCCTCCTCGTCGCCGGTCGCGATGGTCGTCATCCCGGGTGCCGCCCTACTGGCCACCGCCACCACACGCCGCCCGTCGGCGAACAGCGCAGTCAGCGTTCGCTGCGCCGCGTCGGGCACTGCTACGCACTTGGCCATCACCTGCTCGGGTGCGCCTTTCACCAGGAGCAGGCGGCCGCCGCCGTCATCGAGCACGCACGACATGGCGCGGCGGGTGTGATCGAACGGCAGCGTGGCGATGCGGTGGACGGTGCAGGTGATCAGACGGGCTGCGTCGGCACACCTCCACAGTGCAGAGTCCATCTCGTTGGCACTCACTGCACCGGAGTCGGAGTCCACGCCGGTGGCGAGCAGACCCGTCCTCAGCACCGTGTCTGCGTGGACGCCGTTGGGGTCGACGGCGTCCACGAGGGTGATGCGGCCCTCGGTCAGCGTGCCGGTCTTGTCGGTGACCAACACGTCGATGTCACCGAGGTCCTCGATGCACACCAGTCGTTTGACTAGCACTTTGAGCTTGGCCAGGCGCCGCGATCCGGTCGCCAGGCTGGTACTGACCACCGCGGGAAGCAATTGTGGGGTGATCCCCACGGCGATCGCGAGCGCGAACAACACCGAGTCGATGACCGGGCGGCCAAGCAGCAGGTTGGTGGCAAGGATGAGGATCGTCAGCGTCACTGCGACCCACAACAGCAGATAGGAGAATCGGCGCAATCCGGCCTGGAAGTCGGTCTCCGGCTGACGCACACCGAGGCCGGCGGCGATGCGGCCGAACTGGGCGTCGACGCCGCTGGCATAGATCACGCCGACCCCTTCGCCGGCGCTGACGATGGTGCCCATGAATGCCAGATCCGTCGAATCAGACAGTGCAGCAGCAGAATTCACTGGGCTTATTGACTTCTCCGATGCCGATGACTCGCCGGACAAGATGCCTTCGTTGCACTCCAGTTCGGTGACTTCGATCAATCGGACGTCGGCCGGCACGGTTTCGCCGAGTGCCAGCCGGATCACGTCCCCGGGCACCAGATCGGTGACGTCGACCTTTATGAAGTGCCCGTCGCGGCGCACCACGGCGCTGTGATGCACGCGCGAATGCAACGCCGCCGTCGCGCGTTCGGCGCGGTATTCGTTGACGAAACCGAGGCCGATGCTGGCTGCCAGGATGACGCCGATGATGATCGCTTGGGTGCTGTCGCCTAGGAAGAACGACGCGACGGCGGTGACCGCCAACAGTCCCAGCACCGCGCTGCGCAGCTGACGGCCCAGCACTGCGATCGCACTAACCCGATGCGTGCGAAGGGCGTTCGGACCGTATCGCGCCAAACGTGAAGCGGCCTGGGCGTGCGAGAGACCGTCGGGTGAGGTGTCCAGCCGGGCGAGCACCTCTTCAACCGGAGCCGAGGCCGCCCATCCCGCGCTCAGCGACGCCGGGGACACCGACGACGTGCCGGACACCTCTGAAGGGGGGTGATTGGTGATCACACAGCGCCTCCGTCAGATCGCTGTTTGGGATACGCCCATACGGTTGCGGACCAGGTGATGGACCAGGATCGGCACGAAAGTCTGCACCGGTGCATTGACGAACTGTTGAGCGGCCTCCTGATACCACCGTGCGATCGCCGCGGTGCGCTCAGGGTCGGCGCGCCCCTCGTGACGGGCCAACTGGGCAGCCACCTCGGTCACCGATCGGGCGACGACTTGTTCGGCCCGGTTGTCCGCCGGAGGGGTATCGCCGAGGTCTTTCGACGCGGCGTCGAGTTCCTGTCGGGCGACAGTCTCGGTGGCCTGCGGTGATATGACCCGCAGGGTGACGCGGCGACGGTCGTGGCCGATCAGGATGACGGTGGCCGGCTCGTCGGAGGTGAAGGCCTGCAGTTGGGCAGTCCCGCGCTCGATCTGCATCTGCGGCGGCGCCTGCGTCCACGCATTGCGGTGGTAGCCCACGACGGCCAGTTCGCCGAGCCGATCGGACAAGGCCTCGACCAATGCGGGCTGTTCGGCCGCCAACTCCACTGACCGCGGCCACCACGCGCCGTCGAGATACGCCGAGGCGGGCGCGTGGGACTTGAGCTGCAACCGCGACTCCGCTGCGTCGCTGCCGACCGCCCTGCTGGCTCCCAAACTATCCGTCATTGACTGGTTCCCTTCTGGTCGGAGGCTCCGGCGCGGACCGCCGCGCCGTTGACGCCGGCGTGGATGCCGCGTGTGATCATGGTGCCCATAGTGCCTGCGAGCAGTGCTGCGGTGTCGGTGAGCGCGCCGATGCTGGCCGGGTGTCCGGTGGCGGCGACGAACCGTCGGCAGGCTTCGATCTTCGGCTGCATCGATCCTGCAGGGAAGGTCATCGTGAGCAGCTGTTCCAGGTCGAGGTGGGCCTGCGGCGCGGCCTGCGGCGTCCCGAAGTCCCGCATCACCGCGGGAACATCGGTGAGGACGAGCAACCGGTCGGCGCCCACGACCACGGCGAGCAATGCCGCGACGTAGTCCTTGTCGACCACCGCTTCCACTCCGGTGAGCCGCCCGTCGGCGTCGGAGGTGACCGCGGCACCACCCCCGCCACCGCAGATCACCACGGTTCCCGCCGTGAAGAGATCGGCGATGACTCGTTGTTCGACGATGCGCCGCGGCTCCGGTGAGGCCACGACCCGCCGCCAGCATTGCCCATCCTTGGCGATGCGCCAGCCGTGTTCAGCCGCCAGGGCCCGCGCTTGTTCACGCGGATAGCTGCTGCCGACGAATTTGGTCGGCGTCGTGAACGACGGATCGGCCGGGTCGACCTCGGTTTGGGTGACGATGCTCAGAATCGACTTTCCGACGCCTGCGTTGTGCAGCGACTGGGCCAGCCAGTAGCCGATCATGCCCTGGGTTTGGGCAACCAGGTCATCCAGCGGGTAGGGCCGCGACAGGGCGGAGTCGTTTTCGCTTTCCAACGCGAGCATGCCGACCTGAGGCCCGTTGCCGTGGCAGATCAACAGTTCGTGCTCGTGCGCCAGCGGGGCAAGCACCTGGGCCGCAGTGTGCAGATGCCGCAATTGGACAGCGGCATCAGGCTTTTCGCCGCGCTGCAACAACGCATTACCTCCGAGGGCGACGACGATCCGCACGTCAACCCCCGTTGCTCAGCGCATGGGCGCCTACGGGAGAATCGACACCCGCGAACGCGTTGACCATGACGGCTTTGATGGTGTGCAGCCGGTTCTCGGCCTGATCGAACACGATCGAGGCCGGTGATTCGAAGACTTCGTCGGTGACCTCGGCTCCGTCGAGCCCGAACTGATCGTGTAGGCGGCGCCCGACGTCGGTGTCGGTGTTGTGCAACGAGGGCAGGCAGTGCAGGAACTTGGTGTCATCTCGTCCGGTGGACTTCATCAACGCTCCGGTCACCCGATACGGCAACAGCCCGGGAACCCTAGTGGCCCAGTCATCGTCGGACTCGCCCATGCTGACCCACACGTCGGTGTAGACGAAGTTGACGCCTTTCGCTGCGCGGGCGGCGTCGTCGGTGACCAGGACACGGGCACCACTGTCGATCGCCAAACTTCGTGCGGCGTCGACGACGTCGTCGGGCGGCCACAGTTCCCGGGGTGCCGCGATGCGAACATCCATGCCCAGTAGGGCGCCGGTGATCAGCAGCGAGCGGGCGACGTTGTTGTGACCGTCGCCCAGGAAGCAGTAGGCGATCTCCTCCAGCGGGCCGTCGTGGTGTTCGGTCATGGTCAGGATGTCGGCCAGCATCTGGGTGGGATGCCATTCGGTGGTCAACCCGTTCCAGACCGGAATGCCGGCATGGTCGGCCAACTGCTCGACGCTGGCCTGCGCGAAGCCGCGGAATTCGATTCCGTCGAACATGCGGCCAAGGACCCGGGCGGTGTCGGCGATCGATTCGCTGCTGCCGATGTGCGAGCCACTCGGGCCAAGGTAGGTGACATGCGCGCCCTGGTCGTAGGCGGCGACTTCAAACGCGCACATGGTGCGTGTAGAGGCCTTCTCGAAGACCAGCGCGATGTTCTTGCCCGCCAACTGCGGGACTTCGGTGCCCTGCGCTTTGACCCTCTTGAGCTGTCGGGCCAGATCCAGTAGGGACAGGAACTCTTTCTTGTCCAGCTCGAGTTCCTTGAGCAGCGAGCCGGGGTGGCGTCGGGTCGTCATGGGTCAGATCCCGTCGCGCTGGATCGGGCAGGTCATGCATCGGGCGCCCCCACGTGCTCGACCGAGTTCGCTGCCCGGGATCGGCAGGACCTTGATGCCGTGCTGCTCGAGCATCCGGTTGGTGACGGTGTTGCGTTCGTAGCCGATCACGACGCCGGGGGCCACGGCGAGGAAGTTGTTGGCGTCGTCCCACTGCTCGCGTTCGGCGGCGCGGGCGTCCTCGTCGGCGGCGAGGACGAGGACCTCGTCGACGCCGAGCGCATCGGCGATCGTGGCGAACAGGTCGTCTCGAGATTCGACGTGCAGCCCGCCGGTGTCGTGTCCGCTGACCTCCTCCGGGTCGGCCGGGGTGATCACCCAGGTGCGCAAGCCGGCCGGATCCAGGTCCGGGTAGCGCACGAAGGTGGCGGTATCGATCATCGTCAGCACGGTGTCCAGGTGCATGAAAGCCCGCGACTTGGGTAACTCCACGGCGATGACCTGGGTGGCGGCGCGGTGTCTGAACAGCTCGCGGGCCAAGATCTCCACTCCCATCGGGGTGGAGCGTTCGCCCATCCCGATCAGCACCGCGCCCCGGCCCAGGACGTGGATGTCGCCGCCCTCCAAGGTGGCGGGCTGATGGTCGTCGTCGTCATCACCGTAGAAGGTCGGGAACGCCGCGCCGGCGAACAACGGGTGGTATCGGTACACGGCGCGGGAATGAATCGACTCCCGTTGCCGGGCGGCTTTGGCCATCGGGTTGATGGAGACACCGCCATACACCCACGCCGAATTGTCGCGCTGGAACATGGTATTCGGTACCGGTGTCAGGATGAAGTCGTCCAGCGCGAGGGTCTGCCAACGCAGGCTGCCTGCGCGCACGGGGGACAGATCCGACTTGGTGATGCCACCGATGAGCAGATCGGCCAGCGCTTGGACGTCGACATCCTCAGCCATCGCGCGCACGGATGCCATCAGCGTGGGCCCGACCCGGCTGACACTGCAGACACGGTCGAGCACGAAGGCCTTCGCCTCTGGTACGGCGAGGGTCTCGGCGAACAGATCCAGGAAGTGATGGGCGATGACGCCCTGATCGCGCAGCACCTGGGTGAAGGTGTCGTGTTCTTCACGTGCCTTATCCGCCCACAGCACGTCATCGAACAGCAGCTCGTTGCAGTTACGCGGCGTCAGCCGGGTCAACTCCAGACCCGGGCGGTGCACGATCGCGCGCCGCAGCTGCCCGACCTCGGACTCCACGCCCAACATGTGTGTCATGACGAAATGACCTTTCGACTAAGACTGAACGCGGCACTGTTGTGCCGCGGGTAGCGCTCACGCTCGGTGAGGGGCGCGGGGCCAATCACGTTCGGCACCTGCACGTTCCGCACCTGCATTACTCATCGCTGCGCCCGTCAGCCGCGAACGACGAGAACCGAGCAACGATTGTGCAGCTTGCGCGTCTGGCGGTGCGGTCCCACGATCGCGGGTGTGTGCGGCATCGTCGGCACCCAAGACGACCAGCTGGACGGAAAGCTCGCCGTGCTCGGCGTGGAACCCCGTCACGTCAGTCGGGACCGTAACCGGATAGATGTGCACCTGAGGGCGACGTTTCCGCCAGGACGCAACCCGATGGTCGAGCTCATCGAAGTGGATTCCTTGGTGGTCGCGACGCGAGACACCCAGGGCGACGATGGGTGCACGACGCAGATGCGCTTCATCGAGCGCGAAGTCGACGACGGCCCGGTGTCGGGAGGTGTTGTCGACGACCGCGACGATCCCGTCTATTGCCGACGTCGGTGTCAAGTGGGAAGCTCGGATGACGGCAACGGAACTGTGGGCGTGCTCGGCCACCGTAGCAGCGATCGAACCGAGCGTGTGCGGGCACACCGGTGCGATACCCGTTGAGCCGACACACAGCATCGTCGCGTGCTCCGATTCCCTGATCAGGGTCGGACCGATTTCACCCCAGAGGACTTGGGTTTGGACCGAAATCGGCTTGCCGGCGTCCCGGACGGGGTTGGCGGCGGCACGTAGGGCCACCCTGCCGTATTCGGTCTCCGGCCAGTCCCTGGCGATTTCGGCTGGTCCCTCGTCGAGATCGGTGTCTTCGTCGTCTAGGGCGATGACGTGCGCCAAGCGTCGAGGCGCACCTCGGCTCACGGCTTCGTCTTCCGCCCAGAGCGCCGCATCGATGGCGGCTTGCGAGCCGTCGATCCCCACGACGATCGGGGCGGTGGATGCTTGCGGTGTCATGGACGAGTTTCCCTCCGGGTGGCTCGCGCCGCTGTTAGGCGGAGTCAGCACGCCGGCGTTGGGGAGCTGGCCGGTCTCGAATTCTGCCGAGAGTCTCACGCGACGAGCGCTTCTGGGGTGGGGTCGGCAGGAGGCAGCTCTGGGGAGAATTCCACCGGCTCGCTCGTCTCGCCGAGACGCTGACGGCGCGCGTTCAAGAATGCGTACAGGATCAGGCCCGCCAGGATGACGACGAGCCCTTGGTAAACGACCTGGTACCCGGCGGCGAACGTCACCCACATCGAGAACACGACGCCCGTTCCGGCCACCGCGAGGTCGCGCGCCAGCCGCCAGCCCTGAACCCGTCGGCGACGGGAGACCAGGTAGGTGAGTTGGGCAAGCGCGGAGAAGAGGTACGCGATGGCCACGGTCATCACGGTGAGGTTCACCAGGTAGGTGA
>NZ_JAVROT010000139.1:0-11434 GCF_032162605.1 Mycobacterium sp.
GACTATCTGATCAAGCCGTTCTCGTTCGTGGTGCTGATTGCGCGCCTACGGGCCCTGGTGCGTCGCGGCGCACCGGAGCGACCGACCGTCCTGACCGTCGGCGAGCTCGAGCTCGATCCGGCGCGCCACCGCGTCACCCAGTTTGGCATCGAGTTGGCGCTGACCCCACGTGAATACGGCGTGCTGGAGTTCCTGATGCGGCACCGAGGCAACGTCGTCACCAAGGGTGAGATCGTCCGTTCGGTCTGGGACACGAACTACGACGGCGACGACAACATCGTCGAGGTTTACATCGGGTACCTGCGGCGCAAGCTCGGCTCAACGCACTCTGGTCACGGCATCGAGACGGTGCGTGGAGTCGGATACCGGCTGGCCAACGAACAGCGGTAGGCGAAGGACGAATCGCGCTCCCCCGCTCGGGGATTCGCTCACCTCGACGCTGCCGTGGTGAGCCTCCGCAATCTGCGCGACGATGGCCAGACCGAGCCCGGCGCCACCGGCGTGTCGGGCCCGTGGTGAATCCAGCCGCACGAATCGATCGAAGATTCTGCGACGCTCGTCGGGCGGGACGCCGGGCCCGTCGTCGGCGACGACGATCTCGACGTGATCGCGTGATCGAGTGCATTCGAGGTGAATGTCGTTGTCCGCGTGACGGATTGCGTTGTCGACCAGGTTGCGGACGAGCCGCCCCAGAGCGCGGGGATCGCCGGTGACGCGGACATGATGGATCTGGGTCGACACCGTCAGACCGGTAATCGTCTGGACCCGCTCCGCCTCGGCATACACGATGTCGTCGAGATCGACGTCGACCTCCTTGCGCAGTTCGAACTGCTCGTCGGAGCGAGCCAGCAGCAGCAGGTCTTCGACCAAGCGGCGCATGCGGTGCGCTTCGGGCAGGAGGGACTCGTCAACGAGGGTGCGATCGAGCAGTTCCGGACGGCCGTGGGCGAGCTCGAGAGCCGCGGTGATCGTGGCCAGCGGGCTTCGCAGTTCGTGCGACGCGTCACTGACGAACCGGCGCTGGGCGGCTTGACCGGCTTCGAGGCGATCCAACAGCTCATTCATCGTGACGGCCAAGCGAGCGACCTCGTCGTCGGCGGGAGGAACCGGTATCCGGTCGGCGAGCTTGCCGCTCGTCATCGACGACACCCGCGACCGGATGCGCTCGACGGGATCTAGCGCGGCACCGACGAGTCGGTGGGTGCCGAACGCCACCAGGGCGACCACGATGGGGCCGGCGACGGCGAGCAGACCGGCGATGGTGGTGACGACCGATTCCACGGGTTCCCGGTCCGCGCCGACCAGTACCGTCACCGGCCCGGTGGGGGTCTGTGCGCCCGCACCGATGATCCAGAAGTCGTTGTCGCGATTGAGCGCGACCCGGCCGAAGGACTTTCGGGATCCCGGGGGCACCGTCACCAAAGACAGCGGTGCGCCGGGGCCGCCCGCGGATACCACGACGAGCCTGCCGACTGGGTCGACCACCTGGACCACGCCGACCTGGCTGTCGGTGGCCAGCATCGACCGGTCCAAGTCAGCTGGCGGCTCGGTCTTCAACTGATCGGCCAACTGGTCCGCGCGGGCACCCGCCGTCGTTTGCGCCGAGGTCTGCAAGGAGCGGAACAACACCAGCAACAGTGCGCCGCCGGCCAGCACCAGACAGACGGTCACGACAAGGGTTGCAGCCACCGTCGTCCGCGTGCGCACCGTCCACTGCGAAGGCGACGCAAGGACCCACAGAGACGTCTTCATCACTTCAGTGTGACCGCGCTCGAGCGAACGTCGAGATGGACGTTAGACGAACCGCCGAAACACGAACCACTCCGCTCGGTCGTGGTGCCGGAGGCCGAAACCAGGATCGGGACGATCGCAGCGACGGGTATGTCGATGGCAAACGTGCGACCGTTCTCGCCGGCAGGCACGATGGCCTGATCTCGGCGGCCGTCGTAACGCGGCGATGGCGCCGGGCGGCGATCCGCGAGTGTGTCGTTGCTGGCGGCAGGACCACCGGAACACCCCACCAAGACCGCTGCGGTTGCCAAGAAGATTGAGGTAGTCGGCGGGGACATCGGAACCTCTCTTCCTGGTTACGCGGCTCGGCGTTCGAACACTGTGCGCGGCGTTGACTGAGGATCCACTGAGAGCGACCTTCGCGTGCGGAACTCGGATGTCCGACGGGGCACCCTGAGGGCAGGCCGGATCGCCCCCAACGGCGATGGTGGCACTCCAGTCGACGCCAGCAGCTGCTGGCCTGTTGGCTCCACCAGTCGCGGCCCCGGAATGTCGAGCCGCCGGGACGAGCGCGTAATGCATTCTTCGCGTTTTCTCAGCGGGAACATCAGTAAGGTAAGCCATCCCTTGCTTTCGTCGGCTAGGCAAGGTCCAGCGTCGAGTCAAAGGACGAAACACTGATGACAACGGTTACGGTGGCCTCGATCGGTATCCACGCCGCGGGCCCCAACGTCTCCTCGCAGCTGCTGGGCAGCGGATTGATCGGGCTGCGCGAAGGACTGGAAACCGGGATCGTCGTCATGATCCTGGTGGCGTTCCTGGTGAAGTCAGATCGGCGCGACGCCCTCAAGTGGGTGTGGCACGGAGTCGCCATCGCCGTCGCCGCGACGATCGCCACCTTCCTGGTCATTCAGTTCAGTGCGTATACGGTGAATGGACTCGCCGCCGAAGCCATCGCCGGTATTGCGTCCGTCGTCGCCGTCGCCATCGCGACCACCATGGTGTTGTGGATGCGCAAGGCCGCCGCCGGAATCTCGGGCGAACTCCGCACCGGAATGGCAGTAGCGCTCGAAACGGGCTCGTTCGCAGTGCTTCTGCTGGCGTTCCTGGCCGTCGGCCGGGAGGGAGTCGAAACGGCATTGTTCATGGTCGGATACGCAGAAGCCGAAACGCTCTGGCCACTCACCGGACTGGTATTGGGCGTGCTAGTGGCAGCGGCCATTGCCTATGGCATGTATGCCGGTGCGGTCCGCATCAATCTCGGCAAGTTCTTCAAGTACACCGGCATTTTCCTGATCGTGGTGGCTGCAGGAATCTTGGGCTACGGCGTACGCGCCCTGCAGACGGTGGGTTGGCTTCCCGGCGGGGGCGCTGCGGCCTTCGACATCTCGTCGCGGTTTGACTGGTCGGCGTGGTACGGCGAGATCGTGCACGGCGTCTTCAACCTCAGACCGGACCCGACCGTCGTCCAGCTCGCGGCGTGGTCGGGCTACCTCGTGGTGATACTCACCCTCTTCCTCCGGCCCATCGACGTCGTTGTCTCCGACGAAGCGGCGGCTGCCGACGAGCCGCCGACTTTCATCCCGTCCGACGACGGCGACGGCACCGGATGCAATGTAGCCACCCCACCCATCGAAGGGTCACCTCGATGACGTCATCGCGCGCCTCGCGCGTTCAGGCTGGCGGCGCGGCCGTGACCGCTCTGCTGGCCGGCCTCACGTTGACCGGCTGCACGGCCAAACATTCCGACACCGCAAACCCAACCGACGGCAACCGGGTGGCCAGCCAGATCACCGTCACCGCGTCGGACACCGCGTGCCAGCTGTCCGGTACGACGGCAGTTACCGGTTCGAATACCTTCGTCATCACCAACAACGGCAGCAAGATCACCGAGTTCTACGTCTACGGCGCGGGCGACCGCGTGATGGGCGAGGTGGAGAACATCTCCCCTGGACTGCAACGCAAGCTCATCGTCCAGCTGACCGAGCCGGGTAAGTACCAGACCGCCTGCAAGCCCGGCATGAGCGGCGACGGCCTGCGCGGGGACTTCACCGTCACTGGCGACGCCGTACGGATCGACACCCAGGGCAAGTACAAGGAAGCCGCCGACAACACAGGCGGTACGTCAACAGCCAGACCGACGCCCTGATCACCGCTGTGAACGCGTTCGTGGCCGCGGTCAAGGGCGGTGACGTTGACGGCGCCAAGCGGCAGTTCCCGGTGCGCGCACGTACTACGAGCGCATCGAGCCCGTCGCCGAGTCGTTCCCCAACGACCTCGACCCGCGCATCGATCGCCGCGAAGCGGACGTGGCCGCGGGCGAGCAATGGACCGGCTTCCACCGCTTGGAGAAGGACCTGTGGGTCACGCTCATTCGTCCCCATGCAGATGGAAATGTGGCCTTCTCAGCTGAACATCAGCTTGTCGACGCGACACTGCGGCGATGTCCGCACAGCCGAATCACCCGATACCCGACATCACCACCGATGCCGAACCGGCGTCGATGCACGACCGGGCAAAGCGCCCACCCTGGGTTCACGGACCGCGCTCGAAGCGGCTGAGTCCAGGCTTTTGGGGCATCTCCGCGCAGTCAGCCGTGGTGTCGGCGACGGTGGTGCTGGTTGCGGTCGCCATCGTCGGTGTCGGCATGGTCGCCGTGCTCCACCACTCGCTCATCAAGGGCGTCGACGATGCCGCGGCGAGCCGGGTGCGCGACATCGCTGCTGGTCTTTCCTCTGATAGCCCCGCCGAACTGGACGGCGGACTGTTGATCGACGACCAGCGCATCGCCTCCGTTCAAATCGTCGACTTGGACGGAACGGTGAACCAGCGCTCGGCATCAGCGCCCGACACACCACTCGTACCCGTCAGTGATGTCACGACCTCGCTGCGCTCGGGCATGCCCGTTTCGTCGTCGTCGGACGGCGAACTGCGCATCAGTAGCCAGCTCGCCGATTCTCCCGGCGGCCGGTACGCCGTGCTGGTCGCCGGTGCGAGCGAGGCGGCCGAGTCGACGGTGGCGACGGTGGTGGTACTGCTCGCCGTCGCCGCGCCGTTCGTGATCGGCGTGGCTGCTGCGGCGAGCTACCGCTTGGTGAAACGCTCCCTGCGCTCGGTCGACGCGATCCGTGCTCGCGTCGCCGAGATATCCAGCGCTCAGTTGGCCGAACGGGTGCCGGTGCCGCACCAGAACGACGAGATCTCCGCGTTGGCGATCACCATGAACCAGATGCTGGCTCGCATCGAGGCGGGGCACATCGCGCAGCGGCAATTCGTCGGTGACGCCTCGCACGAACTCCGTAGCCCGCTGGCGACGATCATCTCGGTGTTGGAAGTGCGCGACGCGCACGTCGAACTGCGGGACGATGCCGAGCTGGCCAACAGCACCCTCCTGCCGGAGGCGTACCGAATGCAGGCGCTCCTCGAGGACCTGCTCACGCTGGCGCGAGCCGACGAACGGGCCTTGGACTTGCGCAGTGACGAAGTGCGGCTCGACGAAATCGCGATGAGCGAGGCCGATCGATTGCGCCGCGAGACGCGGTTGGACGTACACACCGACATCACACCGACCACGTTGATCGGCGACACCGGGGCCATATTGCGGGTGGTGCGCAATCTGGTGGACAACGCCGCACGGCACGCCGCCGGACGCGTGGACATCGAGGTGGCCCGACGTGTCAGCGCTGCCATCCTCGTGGTCGGTGACGACGGGTCAGGCATACCGGAGTCCGAGCGTCGCCGTGTCTTCGATCGATTCGTGCGACTGGACTCCGACCGGGCGCGCAGCCGCGGAGGCACGGGATTGGGTCTATCGATCGTTGCCGACATCGTGGCCGCCCACGGGGGCACGGTCGTCGTGGACGGGCGCGCCGGCGGTGGAACGCGGGTCGTCGTGACTCTGCCCGGGTGACGACAATCGGTAACCGACGCCACGAATCGTCTCGATCGACGCGGTGCCGAACGGAATGTCGATCTTGCGGCGGAGGTACCTGATGTAGACCTCGACGACGTTGTCGGGGCCCGCGTAGTGCGCGTCCCACACATCGTGCAAGATGTCGGCCTTGGTCATTATGGAGCCCTTGTTGCGCATCAGGTACTCCAGCAACCCGTGCTCGCGCGGTGTGAGGAATATGGGCGTGGACAGTCGCTGCACCCAGTGCCGGGACGGGTCCATGGTCAACGTTCCCGCGCTCATCACCGTCGCTCGTTGCGGGGTGTCACGACGGATGAGGGCCCGCAACCGGGCGACCAGCACGTTGAAGGAGAAGGGCTTCGTCAGATAGTCGTCGGCACCAAGATCCAGCGCGTCGATCTGGTCGTAGTCTCCATCCTTGGACGTCAGCATCATGACCGGAGTGGACACGTTCCGAGCCCGCATCTGGCGCAGTACCTCGTAGCCGCTGAGTCCCGGAAGCATGATGTCGAGGATCATGACGTCGAACGACTCCTCGGTCGCCTGATCGAGTCCGTGGACGCCGTCTGCCTCGGCGACGACGACGAAGCCCTCGGCGCGCAACCCCTTGGTGAGCGCCAACGAGAGCCCCGCTTCGTCTTCAACGAGAAGCAGCTTCACGTGCTCACCGGTCTGTCGCCATGGGGTGATGAGATGCCCGCGGCAGCTCCCGGTGCCCGGCGTTGCCGGGGCGCGACGGTCGACTGTGTTGCACCGGTTGTCTCCCTTCACCCGGCGGGTGTCGAACCTACTGTGGCAACAGGCCGCTGAGAGCACACTGAGTCCCGGTCGGTGCTCCTCAGCACTTCCTCAGCACGGCACCCTTAGCGTGCCGATGTGCGACGAGACATCTGGCGTGTCGACCCGCTGGTCGGCCACGGCACGGCGCGTCGACGGTCCTTACCTGCGATCCTGGACCACATCGGCTCGGGGTCGAAGCCTTCGCCGCGCAACCGGTGCCGATGGCGACGATGAAGGTCCTTCTCGTCGACGATGACGCGCCATTGGCCGTCCCGGTGCGCCGTGGACTGGAGGCGGAGGGCTTCGTCGTCGTGACCGCCACTGAGGGGCACGAGGGTCTTGCGCAAGCGACCGATCCGTCATTCGACGTGGTGATCCTCGACATCATGCTTCCGGGACTCAGCGGCTACGAGGTGCTGCGCCAGATGCGTGCGCGGCACGTGTGGACGCCGGTGCTGATGCTCACCGCGAAGTCCGAGGAACACGATCAGATCGATGCGCTGGATCTTGGTGCCGACGACTATCTGACGAAGCCGTTCTCGTTCAGTGTGCTCGTCGCGAGGCTACGCGCGCTGATGCGCCGCGGTACCTCCGAGCGGCCGGTAGTCCTGGCCGCCGGTTCGCTGTCGCTGGACACGATCCGTCGCCGGGTTGCCCGAGGCGACTCGATCATCGAGCTGGCGCCGCGGGAGTTCAGCGTCTTGGAGTATCTGATGCGCCATCGGGACACGGTGGTCACCCACGCCGACATTCGACAGAACGTCTGGGAGCCGCGCTGCCACGACGCTGCCAACGTCGTCGAAGTCTACGTCGGCTATCTGCGGCGCAAGATCGACATACCGTTCGGCACCAACACCATTCAGACGATACGTGGGGTGGGTTATCGGCTCGACACCGGCCAATACCCGACCGGCGGCGACTAACCGTGATGCGAAACTCGCCGATGCCGGGGCCGTCGGGTTTCGCGACGTGCATCCGTCGCCCCGTGGTCACCGTGCTCCACGGCGCCCTCGGCGTCCCATTGCAGGTCTCGGTCACGGTGGCGCTGATTGGCGGGTGGAACTGCGCACCGACGCATCAGTCGTCGCGTAACGCCGCGGTGATCATTGCTTGAAAAGTGCTGCGCCCGAGACGACCTCAGCCTTCTCTCAGTGTCTGTGTGCGAACGTAGGAGTGTCGACACCGGTGCGGAGCGGAAGGCAGTCATGACGAACGGCCAGCGGCGGTCGCCGTCGCCAGACGCCCGCTTCCAGGGATCTGCACCCTGCTTGACGCAACACTGCGAGCTCGCGTTCATGGGTCGACTGCTTGCGCCCGAGAACCGTTCACGATGCTCCTCGGGGGGGCCGCGCCGTGTGGTATGACATCAGCCACCTCTCGTTGATGCATGGTTGGATTCCGATCGGCGTACAGGTCCTCACGGCGACGGCCTTGATGTGGGCCATCGGATGGCGCGGGCGACGGTGGAGGATGCTGTGGCTCCCCGTCGCAGTCGCCACCGGCGCGTTGATGGCGCTCGGCGCGCGTTGGTGCATAGCATCTGCGGCGATTGCCGGAGGCGCTCCGCCGGCGTCGTTGTGGATCTGGGTCGGGTTCGGCGGCCTGGCGGTGGCAATTCTCGTACTGGGCTGGCGCTCCGCACACTGGTGGCGACGCGGACTGTCCGCGCTGGCCGTACCCTTGTGTGCGCTCAGTGCCGCTCTGGTACTGAACCTTTGGATCGGTTACTTCCCGACCCCGCATTCCTTCTGGATTCAGATGACCTCGGGCCCCCTTTCCGACCAGGTGGACCGAATCACCGTCACCGCGATGCAGCGTCGAGGTGTCCGTCCCGACCACGGTGTCGTGGTGTCAGTGACGATCAACGCGGACGCATCACTCTTCAAACACCGGGACGAATACGTCTACCTCCCGCCGGCCTGGTTCGCCACGAACCCACCACCGAGGCTGCCGGCGGTCGTGATGATCGGCGGGGAGTTCAACACACCGTCGGACTGGCCTCGCGCCGGCGAGGCGATCGCCACCGTCGATCGCTTCGCCGCCCTGCACGGCGGTGCTGCGCCGATTCTGGTGTTCGCCGATTCCGGCGGCGCGTTCGACGTCGACACCGAGTGCGTGAACGGCACCCGCGGGAATGCCGCGGACCATCTGACGAAGGACATCGTGCCGTTCGTCGTCTCGAACTTCGCCGCCAGCGCGGACCGACGGAATTGGGGTGTGGTCGGGTTCTCGTCGGGTGGGACGTGTGCGGTGGATCTGGCTCTCATGCATCCTGACATCTTCGGCGCGTTTGTCGACATCGCAGGCGACCTGGGTCCCAACATGGGGTCTCGGGAGCAGACCGTTGCGCGGCTCTTCGGTGGAAGCGTCGACGCGTGGGCCAGTTTCGACCCCGTGACGGTGATCGGCAGGCACCAGCGTTACGCCGATCTCGCCGGGTACTTCGCATACGTCGCATCACCAGGACAAGCCGCCGGTCGGCCGAACGCGGAGGCCGAAGCCGCTCAGACGCTGTGCAAGCTGGCCGCGGCGAAGAACGTGGCGTGCGTGCTCGCGCCGCTGCCCGGCCAACACGATTGGCCCTTTGCGGGCGTGGCCTTCTCGGTCAGCTTGCCGTGGTTGGCAATACGGCTCGGCCTCCCTGCCGCGCCGGCGCTGGCCAAGGGCCAGGGTTCGACGACGCCTGCGGTTGCCAGTGTCCACGCACGGCAGCGGGCCGGAGCGCGCTGAGGCGCTCGAGGCTTCTTCATGTCAGCCGCCGTTCGAGTGACCGGTCCGGGGACGCATAGAGTCTTCAGCGTTTCCTCAGGTCGCGTCGTTCAGGCTGATCCGGTGGGGCGGACGCGTAGCACCTCGAGCAAGGTGCCCGCGGTCACGCGGTCCTTCTGGATCGTCACGATTCTGTCGACGACGGTTGGTGAGTCGATGGCCGACGTCCTTAACGGGAAACTTGGTCTCGGTCTGGCTGCGACCGCGCTGCTGGTGTGGGCCGTGCTCGGTGCAACGCTCGTCGTGCAGATGAGCTTGCGCTCGTACGTGCCGGGAATGTACTGGCTGACCGTCGCATTGATGAGCATCGTCGCCGCGTCGGTGACCGGCCTGCTGACCGACGACCTCGAGATCCCCTTGCCGGCAACGGTATCGTTCTTCGGCTTGGCTTTGCTTGCGGTGCTGCTCATCTGGTATCTGATCGACTACGACCTGTCGGTTGGCAACATCACCACGCCGCGACGGGAAGCCTTCTACTGGCTTGCCGTCGCCGTCACGTCCGCATTGGGAACCGCGGCAGGTGAGTTGGTCGCCGAGGCAACGGGATTCGGCTCGCTAGCGTCCGCGCTGGTCTTCATTGCCGCCATGTGTTTGGTCGGGGCGGTGCATGATGTGGTCGAATCGTCTCGCGTGCTGACCTTCTGGATCGCCTACGTGCTGACCCGTCCGCTTGGTGCATCCCTGGGCGATCTGCTATCCGGGAACCGCGGCGTCGGTGGTCCGCAGTTGGGTGCGATGGCGACATCGGTCATCGTCGCGATCGTCGTCGGCGCGCTAGTCGCATGCTCGCCGACCCGCAGGCCAGATCGTAGCTACGCGAAAGGGTTCGACACTTGCGCGCAAGGGTTCGACGCTTGAAGGGCACGGAATTGAACCGAGGCGGGAAGGCACCCAGATTCCACTGTTGGCGACCAGCGGGTGCCTAGCCGGCGGGCGCTTTCGCTTTCGCGTTCGCCGCCACGATCGCCTTGGCTTCCGGACTGGCTGCCGAATAGCCAGGACTCTTCGCGGAGGCCGCCGCCGAGTAGCAGTTCAGGGACACCAGCACCTGAGCGGTTACCGAACCAGAGGAGTTGGGCGGCGGCTTCGCGTTGCGTATCTGCGCATGGGTCACGAGGCAGTCGGGCCACGCCACCTTGTCGCCGACGGCAGCCGATACGATGGGCGTGAAGCCCGCGCCCGAGTAGGCCGCTGACGCGTCGCTGTACTTCTTACCGGTCTCGTCGGGCAGCGAACCCGCCTGCACCGGTGCGCTCGCCAAGAGACTAATCGTGACGACGACGGAGCCCGCTCCCAGACTGGTAAGCAGACGTCCGACTCTCGCGTGGGACGCCATGGTGTTACCCGGCCTTAACTGCTGGAACGGCCTTGGTGACTTCGGGGACCGAGTTGGGCGACGAAACGACGCTCGTGGCACCCACGGTCATGCCTCCTACGACCGGTTGGGTGTAGACGGTGTTGGTCGGCGCACTTCCCGATCCGGCCTCTAGGTGTGGGCCGGTCTGGGGGGCGTCGTGCCCACTGCTCAGAATTCCCAACGCTCCGAACGCAATGACACCCGTCGCTGCAAGCAATGGCTTCACGCGTGATTCGAACCTGCTGGTGCTTTCCTTCATCACGCCATGATGGCTCAACCGTCCTTAACGGACGCTAAGTGCGCGATGAAAGCGCCGGCGGAGCGGCGGGCCACGTCAAGCAGCTCGCAGCCGGTCGTCCCGAGCGGCTTCATCCGGCGGTTCGGCTGACGCCTTGACGACCCAGCGAGAGGATCACCCGCGCCGCCGGTCCTCCCCGGATGCGTCGCGTCCTCCCCCGCCCGCGTCGAGCAGGGAATTGATGTGACGGGTCAATGCCGAACGGCCCGTGCGCCAAGGCGACCGGGTGGAAGCGGGGCGCGGTGAGCTAGTGCACGCCGAGGTAGAGGCGGCTGAGTGCCACGGCCGATACGACGAGCACGGCGACCACCGCGACCAGCCCCTTCGCGACTCGGCTGCCGCTGAGTCCGACGACCACCGCCAGGATCCCCAGTGGCGCCGCGGTTCCCGCCACGTGCCCGGATGGAAACGAGTAGCAGCGAGTACGACTTGGCCGATGCGTTCGACCTGGGCGCCGACGACTATCTGATCAAGCCGTTCTCGTTCGTGGTGCTGATTGCGCGCCTACGGGCCCTGGTGCGTCGCGGCGCACCGGAGCGACCGACCGTCCTGACCGTCGGCGAGCTCGAGCTCGATCCGGCGCGCC
>NZ_JAVROT010000140.1:0-4002 GCF_032162605.1 Mycobacterium sp.
GGCGCGCCGGATCGAGCTCGAGCTCGCCGACGGTCAGGACGGTCGGTCGCTCCGGTGCGCCGCGACGCACCAGGGCCCGTAGGCGCGCAATCAGCACCACGAACGAGAACGGCTTGATCAGATAGTCATCGGCGCCCAGGTCGAACGCATCGGCCAAGTCGTACTCGCCGTCCTTGGCCGACAGCATCAACACCGGCGTCCACACCCCCAGAGCACGCATGCCACGGACGATCTCGTAACCACTCTTGCCCGGCAGCATGATGTCGAGCACTATCGCGTCGAAGGCCTCCGCGACCGCGGTGTCGAAGCCGTCATCGCCGCGGTGTTCGACGTCGACCACGAAACCCTCGGCGGCCAGCCCGCGACGAATCGTCTCCGCGAGGTGGACCTCGTCCTCGATCACCAACACCCGCATCGCCGTGTCCTCCCGTCGCCTACGCCCAAGTGAACCAGAACCACTCGCTGTGCCCCGACGTACTTTCAGCGTCCCTTCAGCGGACGGTCGCCACACTGAGCCCGTGCAGAAGTCCCAAGAAGCCATGTTCGAGAACCTGACGAACTTCGTGGCCTCGCATGGACCTGCGGCGATCGCCCTCGGCGGGCTGTTCATCGCCGCTGCGGTGTTCGGCGTTGGATGGGGCTACCGCGATGGCATGTCGACGTGGCTGTCCACTTCGGCACGGGTCGGCGGTCTGCTTTTCGGCCTGACCGTCCTGGCCCTGCAGG
This sequence comes from Mycobacterium sp., assembly GCF_032162605.1. Taxonomy (GTDB): domain Bacteria; phylum Actinomycetota; class Actinomycetes; order Mycobacteriales; family Mycobacteriaceae; genus Mycobacterium. The sequence goes on from NZ_JAVROT010000140.1 coordinate 727, forward strand.
CGAGTCGCGGCGGTTGGTTGACGGGCGTGGACCACTCGGTCACGGCGTGGCTGGTCGCACATCGCAACCCGGCGCTCGACCACGTGGCCCTTGCCGTCAGCACCGCCCTCGGACCGGTGGAGATCGCCGTTCTCACGACCGCCGGCGCCGTCGCCGTCGGGTTCAGGTCCCGTTCGGCCCTCTGCGGCCTGACGGCGCTCGTCACCGTGGGCGGGGCCTCTACGCTGTGCTGGCTGATCAAGCTGCTGGTGGCTCGCGCCCGACCTCCCCTCGCCGTCCAAGAGACGCTGGAGACGGACTACTCGTTTCCCTCGGGACACGTGACGGGAACCGCGGCGCTGGTGGGGATCCTGGCGGTGGCCTTCGGACTCGCCGCCAGCCGGGTCGTGAAGGGTCTGCTCGCGGTCGTCGCGGTGCTCGCAGTGTCGGCAGTGGCACTCAGCCGGCTCTACCTGGGCGTGCACTGGCTCACTGACGTGACGGCCGGTGTGCTGCTCGCGGCGGCGGTCGTGACCGTCGGTGCGACCGGCATGGCCGTGCTCGTCGACGACCCGGCCCCGCTAGCTGTCGAGCCGACTCTACCGAGGTCCACCAGGAAGGCGCTGCCATGAGCGCACGCAATCCCGACCCTCTGCTGTCGACCTTCGGGTCGCTGGGGCTTGCCGCGGTGTTCGCCATCGCGCTGCTTTCGGTGTTGCCCTTGATGGTCGGCCTGCGCGGTCGGCAGCGTCGGCGCACAGGCACCAGCGCTCCGACGCCGACGAATTCCGCCCCGCAAGACGTCACACCGCCACCCTCGGACATGCAGCGCGCCTGGCTCACTACGTTGGAGAGGAATTCGTGATGATTCCCAAGAACTCGGTACCCATGGTGTTCGTGGCGCTCGTGACCGCGGGTTTGCTCACCGGGTGTGGCGCCGGGACCGATAACCCGCCTGGCGCACCCACGGCTGCCATCAGACCGGAAACGGTTGCACCCGAGCAGAACCCGGTCGGCGACATCCCCGACACACAAGTATACGTGCCCTATGTTCCGCCGTCGCAACTGTTCACGATGTCGGTCCCCGAAGGATGGGCGCAGACCAACGACAGCGCGGCGACCGTCTTCACCGACAAACTCAACTCGGTGCGCATCGAGATCAATCCGTTCCTGGACACGCTCACGCCGGACGTGGTTCGGCAAGAGGAACTGCCCGCGGTCCAAGCGGCGAGCCCGGGATACCGCTTCGGCGCCGTCTCCGTGGTTCAGCGCAAGGCCGGGCCAGTCATTCTGGCCACCTACCAGGTCGCCTCGACGCCCAATGAGGTCACCGGAAAGCGCGGCGTCGACGCCGTCGAACGCTATTCATTCTGGAGTGACGGCCACGAGGTGGTGCTGACGCTGTCCGGGCCGGTTGGAGCCGACAACGTGGATCCGTGGCGCACCATCACCGATTCTTTGCAGTGGCGGTAGCGGCCGAACCGGCGCCGGAGTGCGCTCTGGCGCGCTCGCTGTATCGCTTCTATCGCGCCGGCGACGAGGAAACCCTTGCGCTGCAGGGCGTCTCACTGCGCGTGGAGTCGGGCGACCTAGTCGCCGTCACCCGGACCGTCCGGTTCGGGAAAGTCGACGTTGCTGTCATGCCTGGCAGGCATGGACGACCCCGATGGCGGCACCGTGCGCGTCGCCGGCCAGCGGATCAGCCACCGCTCCTAACGGGAGCGTGCCCGCATCCGGGGCCGCCACATCGGCCTGCTCTTCCAGAGCGCCAACCTCGTGGAGCAGCTCAATGTCGGCCAGAACGTGGCGCTCGTTCATTCGCTGGCAGGCCAGTTCGGAAGGGACACCGAGTTCCTGAGCGTGCCTGGCCCACAAGGCCGTTCGACGGCATACCCCAGTCAACTGTCCGGTGGCGAGCTCGCTCGGGCCGGCCTCGCGGTCGCGCTCGCCAACTCACCCTCGTCATCGTCGCGAAGCAGGGCACCGCCGTCGTCGTAGCGAGCCACAGCGCGGCCATCGCGGCCGCGGCGACCCGGGTGATACGGCTCGAAGAGGGACGGGCGTATTGATGACCAGCGTCGGACCGGACCTCGACGACGATGCCACGACATCCACCGTCGCAGAATGCCTCGACGTCTGATAACTGATATCGCGACGGCGATGGAAACCAGGGGGTGAGCCGTCACTGCCGACGACTTTGAGTATTCAACGGTGCGATGGGGCGTCGCGCACGATGGCATCCAAAGTCACGATGACCCAATGGTCTTGGCGCTTCCGATGTCTCGGCAGTCCCCACCGGTGATTGGCCCCCGCGCGACGATCGCCGGCTGCTGGCGATCGCGGCGCGGGCTTCTCCTCACTTGAGCGATGTCAACAGCGTGGTGAGGGTCTGCGTCTCGGTGGCGGGATCGGGATTGCCGGCCCGCAACGCCTTCAGTACTTGGTCGATCTGACCGTCGAGGACGGTCCAGCCGCTGTCGTCCAGGGGTTGCAAGGTGGGCTGATCGTCGTCCCAGGCGGTTTCGAGGTCCTTGATACGGGTCGTTGCGCCAGCCTGATCGCCAGCCTGCACCTTGCTCAGGGTGTCCGCGACGATGGTACGGAACTTCGTCACCTCGGCCGGCGGGAAGTTCGCGGTCGCGGACTGCCCCGGGGCGAGTGTCGCGGCGGCCGACGAGCCGGATTCCGCTTCGCTGGCGGCCGCGACGGAGTGCGGTTGCCCGGCAGCCCAGACGAGCAGGGCCCCGGTGGCCACGGCGACGGCCGCGTAGTACCCGTGCACGAGCCGCTCGCGAGCCACATTCTTCGATGCGGCGGACGTCGGGTGCGCTTCGGGCTTGTCGATGACGTCGCTGCGCGTGATCGAGAGGTAGACGACGGTGGCGAGGATCGCGGTGAGGAAGATGACGCTGGTGATGGCCGTGCCCAGACCGAGGCCCTGCTGATCCGCCGGGAAGCCGAGCCAGTCGCCGAGGTTCGCACCGAGTGGCCGGGTGAGGATGTAGGCCAGCCAGAAGGACAGCACGGCGTTGGCACCGAGTCGCCAGCCGATCACGACCGCGACGATCAGGCCGGCGGGCAGCAGCACCGACGTGCCGGGACCCCAGCCGGTGAGTTCCAGGATCCAGTCACCCGAGGCGGTACCGAGCGCGAAGGTGACCAGAATGGCCAGCCAGTAGAACGATTCGCGCGGCAACGTGGTGATGCTGTGAATCGACAGCGTGCGTTCTCGCGCCCACCACACGCCGAAGACGACCGCAAGGACCGCCGCGAAGACGCTGGTGCTCAGCGCGAGCG
>NZ_JAVROT010000141.1:0-13521 GCF_032162605.1 Mycobacterium sp.
TACCAGACGATCTCGGGCAACGCCTCGACGAATTCGGTCTGGCTCACGACCTTGGTGACGTGACGCGCGCCGATCGCCTCGGCCGACGCCACCGCGACGTCGACCTCCGAGAAGCCCTCACGCTCGAAGCCGGTCGTGAACGTGATCAACCGCGGGTTGTGCCGCATCGCCAGCGCCGCGATCGCCGTCGAGTCAATCCCTCCCGACAGGAAGGCGCCGACCGTGACGTCGGCGCGCATGTGCTTGGCTACCGAATCCTCGAGTACCGCCGTGATCTCGTCGTAGCGGCGCTGCTCGTCGCCCGCGGTGAACGGCACCGCGGCGAACCGTGGCACGAAGTACCGCGTGACCTCCGGCGTGCGGCCGGGCCGGATGCGGGCGTAGCTGCCCGATTCCAGCCGACGCACGCCACGGTGCAACGTCTCCGGCTCGGGGACGTACTGCAACACCGTGTAGTGCTGCACGGCGCGTTCGTCGATGCCGAGGTCGATGCCCGCGACCGGAGCCAGGTCGAGCAGGCACTTCTTCTCGCTGCCGACGATGGTGCCGCCGGGGCCGGTGGCCACGAACAAAGGCTTGATGCCGAACGGGTCGCGCGCGCAGAACAACTCCCGCTCGTTCGTGTCCCACAGAGCGAACGCGAACATGCCACGCAGGCGATTCAGGGCTTCGACGCCCCAGTGGTGATAGGCCGCGATGATCGCTTCGCCGTCGCCGTCGGTGGTGAACTCCACGCCGTGGCGCGCCGAAAGCTCGTCGCGCAATTCGAGGTAGTTGTAGATCTCACCGTTGAAGACGAGCTTGTAGCGGCCGGGCTGCTCGGGCGGGCCCCAGCTCAGCGGTTGGTGACTGTGCGTGATGTCGATGATCGACAGGCGGTTGAAGCCTAGGACGACGGTGCGTTCAGCGTCATCGTCCGCCCAGGTACCCGGTTCGTCCGGGCCGCGGTGACGCATCAGGTGAGCGGCCCCGGACATCGCATCGACCAGTTCCGTGGAGGGGTCGGCGGACGGGTTGCGTAGGTAGGCCAGCAGTCCGCACACCGCGTCAGTATGCCGAATGGCGAGATGCGTCCAGACCAGCACCCTGGGACATCCCCGGTCGCTTCGCTCCAGCCCTCCGCGACATTCCCCAGTCGTTCGCTCCAGCCCTCCGCGACATTCCCCGGTCGCTTCGCTCCAGCTCCGAGGTGTGGTCTACGCTGCGTAGTATTCGCCTGGTTTCACCCAATTCTAGGAGGCACCAACGTGACCGCTCGCGGGTTCCGGTTGGTGGTGTTGTCTGTGGTTCTGGGTGGGACTGCGCTCCTGCTCAGCGGCTGCAGCTGGTCGGAGGCACTCGGCCTCGGCTGGCCGAGCGGCATCACGCCGGAGGCCAAGCTCAACAGGGAGTTGTGGGTCAGCTGCGTCATCGCGTCGCTCGTCGTCGGCGTGATCGTGTGGGCCTTGATCTTCTGGACCAGCGCCTTCCACCGCAAGAAGAAGACCGACACCGAGCTGCCGCGTCAGTTCGGGTACAACATGCCCCTCGAGCTGGTGTTGACCGTCGTGCCGTTCCTGATCATCTCGGTGCTCTTCTACTTCACCGTGGTGGTGCAGGAGAAGATGCTGCACAAGGACCCCAACCCCGATGTCGTCATCGACGTCACCGCCTTTCAGTGGAACTGGAAGTTCGGTTACCAGAAGATCGACTTCAAGGACGGCACGCTCAGCTACGACGGCGCCGACGCCCAGCGCAAGAACACGATGGTGTCCAAGCCCGAGGGCGTCGACGCGCACGGGCAAGAACTAGTCGGCCCGATCAACGGGCTCAACCCCGAGGACCGCACCTACCTCAACTTCGACAAGGTCGAGACAACGGGAACCAGCAACGAGATCCCGATCCTCGTGCTGCCCAAGGGCAAGCGCATCGAGTTCCAGATCGCGTCGGCCGACGTCATCCACGGCTTCTGGGTCCCGGAGTTCCTCTTCAAGCGCGACGTGATGCCAGACCCGAAGGCCAACAACTCGGACAACGTCTTCCAGGTCAGCGAGATTCAGGAGACGGGAGCGTTCGTCGGGCGCTGCACCGAGATGTGCGGCACGTACCACTCGATGATGAACTTCGAGGTGCGCGTCGTGGAGCCGAACGTCTTCAAGGCCTATCTCCAGTACCGCATCGACCATCCCAACGGGACCAACGCGGACGCGCTCGGGGCAGTGGGCCTGCCGGAATTGGCAGTGACCACGCATCCGTTCGAATCGCGCCGCGGCGAGCAGGTTCCGCAGGCGAGCAAGTAGGGGACGACACCTCATGCACATCGAAGCGAGATTGTTCGAAATCCTGACTGCGTTCTTCGCGCTCTGCGCCGTCGGTTACGGCGCGCTGACCGCGATCTACGCCTACGGCGGCATCGAATGGGCGGGCACCACCGCGTTGGTCCTCACCACCGGCCTGTCGCTCATCATCGGCACCTTCTTCCGATTCGTCGCCAGGCGTCTCGACACCCGTCCCGAGGACTACGAGGACGCCGAGATCGCCGACGGTGCGGGGGAGTTGGGCTTCTACAGCCCGAGCAGTTGGTGGCCGTTGTTGATTGCGCTGTCGGCGTCGGTGACCGCGGTGGCGGTCGCGATGTGGTTGCCGTGGCTGATCGCCGCTGGTGCCACGTTCGTGATCGCCACGGCGGCCGGCCTGGTGTTCGAGTACTACACCGGCCCCGAGAAGCACTGACCACGCGGCCCGCAAGGTCACGATAAAGACCTCAGTTGGCTGAAGTGCAGCGCCGCGAGAGCTGTCGGGACCACACGTTCGGTAGGGTTGCCGAGGCACGACCAGTCATGACACCGACGCTGACGTCGCGCCGAATGGGCAGTCGAAAAGGACAGGCGTAGATGAGCGGGCCGAATCCCCCAGAATCGGATTCTCCGAAATCGGACGAACCGGCTCGGGAGACGCCGAAGACGGGCGAGACGGAGATCTACTCGCGGGCGTACTCCGCGCCCGAGTCAGAGCAGTTCACCAGTGCGCCCTATGTGCCACCCGACTCGTCGCTGTACGACTACGACTCCGCCGCCGATGCGGACGACGACGACGCGACGCCACCCCGATGGCCCTGGGTGGTCGGCGTGGTCGCCATCGCCGCCGCGATCTCCCTGGTCGTCTCGGTAGCCGTCCTCGTCACCCGCACCGACAGCGAGACCCTCGCGACTCCCGCGACCAGCACCACGACCTCCGTGCCGCCGGTCCAGGACGAGATCACGACGACGACGCCCCCGCCGCCCCTGCCGCCGCCGACCAGCGAGGAACCGCCGCCACCTCCGCCCGAGACGGTGACGGTGACGCCGGAACCCCCTCCGCCGCCTGCGGCACCGACCGAGGAGCCGCCACCACCGCCAGCGGATACCGGTGCGCCGCCGGTGACCACGACGGCGCCCGCCGGTCCCCGGTTCATCACGTATACGGTGACGGGAACGAAGGCGCCGCTGGACCGGATCTCCGTCACCTATACCGACGCGTCAGGCAGGCAGCGCACCCAGCAGAACGTGTATATACCGTGGTCGCTGACGGTGACTCCGATCTCGATGTCGGAGTTCGGCTCGGTGCAGGCGTCCAGCCTCTTGCGGTTGAGCAAGTTGAATTGTCAGATAACTACTAGCGACGGACAGACCATCGCCTCACAGCAGAACAACGACTGGCAGACGAGCTGCTGATGACCCACGACTTGGAAGGCGGGGTCACCGTGCGCTCGCGGTTCAGCACGGCGGCACCCGATCAGGTGGACCGCATTCTCGTCATCGCGTGCGTCGTGATCTGGCTCGCTGCGCTGGGTGCGGGAGTGGCGGCCATCGTCGCGCTGGTCGACCTTTCCCAAGTGCATACGGTCACCTCGGGTGATTCAAACACCCCCTGGCTGCTGTACTCGGTCATCGGTGTCTCAGCCGCGGTGATCATCTGTGCGATCCCGCTCCTGGTGCGGGCGCGGCGGACGGCATCGACCGTTCCGTCCAGGTCCGCATCGCAGGGGAACCCAGGCGGTGCGGTCGACGCACCCTCGGTGGCCCAGCGATTGCAGCCCTTCGGGGCGCCGGTGCTTCGTCGCACCGCGACGCCGCCCGCCACCGGTCGGGTCGGGTTTCCAACTGCCGCGGTCGACCAGATCTGGCTTCGTTGCACGGCGAGCATCGCGGGCGCGATGGGCGCCGCGGCCACGGGGATCGGGGTAGCCACCTACCTGATGGCCTCCGGCCACGACACCGCCGCGTGGATTGTGTACGGGGTTGCCGCAGTCATCGCCGTGGCAATGCCCGTCGCCGCGTGGTTCTATCTTCGCCAGTTGCACGGCGTGCTCGACGCGTCCTGATAGTCATATGGCGCCGCCGTGCGTCTCGACCCCGGCTGACCACCGGGCTGCCGCAGGCACCAAGGGGTGATCACCTCGCAGCTGGAAGGCTTCCCGCCGCTAAGTCGAACGGTCAGTGGTGACCGTTCGACCCATCCGAGCCGTCGTCATTCGATCCGTGACCGTTGGAACCGTTGCCGTTGGTGGCGCCGTCGCTCTGACGCTCCTTGAGCGCGACGATCGCCCTGTGCTCGGCCGCGTGAGCGGCTTCGACGAGTGCCGTCTGCTCCGACTCGGGGTCGGGGTACAGGAAGTTGCCGATGCCTGGCTCGCCTGCCGAGCCGAGCTTGTTCATCTTCTTCGGCAGGCCGGCGCCCTGGTATTCCAGCGGAATCGGGTGGCCGTGATCGTCGACGGGGCCGAGCGGCTGGTGCAGCTCGATGTAGGCACCGTGCGGTAGCCGCTTGAGGATGCCCGTCTCGATGCCGTGCTCGAGCACGGCGCGATCGCTGCGCTGCAGGCTGACGGCCCACCGGTAGGCGATGTAGTAGGCGATGGCGGGCACGACGACCATGCCGATGCGTCCGATCCACGTCGTCGCGTTCAGGGACACGTGGAACTTCAGCGCGATGAGGTCGTTCATGCAGGCGAACGTCAGCACGATGTAGAAGGCGATAGCCATGGCGCCGATCGCGGTACGGACCGGAGCGTCACGCGGCCGCTGCAGAAGGTTGTGATGCGCGACGTCGCCCGACATCTTCTTCTCCAGGAACGGATAGATCGTGAGGAGAACGAACACCAACCCCATGATTAGCGCGACGGCGACGGCGGCCGGAACCGTGTGCCCGAACGGATACAGCTCCCACGCCGGCCACATGCGGGCCAGGCCGTCGGTCCACATCATGTAGAAGTCGGGCTGGCTGCCCGCCGAGATCTGCGACGGCTTGTACGGTCCCAGCTGCCAGATCGGGTTGATCTGCAACACACCGCCCATGATTCCCAGAACGCCGACCGTCATGGCGAAGAACGCACCGGACTTCACCGCGAAGACCGGCATGACCCGCACGCCGACGACGTTGTGCTCGGTGCGTCCAGGGCCGGGGAACTGGGTGTGTTTCTGGAACCACACCATTGCCAAGTGAACGCCGATGAGCGCCAACATGATTCCGGGAAGCAACAGGATGTGCAGGGAGTAGAGCCGCGGGATGATGTAGCCGTTGGCGGAGCACTGGTATCCGACACCGCCGCAAGGAAAGTCGCCGCCGAACAGCGCCCAGTGCAGCCAGGTGCCGATGACGGGCATGCCCAGGGTGATCGACGAGAACGCGGCGCGCAGGCCGGTGCCCGACAGCAGGTCGTCGGGCAGGGAGTAACCGAAGTAGCCCTCGAACATGGCCAGAATGAGCAGCAGTGAGCCGATCACCCAGTTCGCCTCGCGGGGGCGGCGGAATGCACCGGTGAAGAAGATGCGCGCCAGGTGGACCATGATCGACGCGGCGAACAGAAGTGCGGCCCAGTGGTGGATCTGACGAACGAACAAGCCGCCGCGGACTTCGAAGGTGATGTCCAACGTCGACGCGTAGGCCTTCGACATCTGGATGCCGTTGAGTGGCTGGTAGACACCGTGGTAGGTGACCTCTGCCATCGACGGATCGAAGAACAGGGTCAGATAGACACCGGTGAGCAGCAGCACGATGAAGCTGTACAGCGCGATCTCACCGAGCAGGAACGACCAGTGCGTCGGGAAGACCTTGTTGAGCTGTCGGCGCACCGCCGCAGAGGGGTGGTAACGCGAATCGATCGCGTCGCCTTGTTCGGCTGCCATGTCAGCGAGTTTTGGGCTCATGACGTTCGCTCCCAGAATGCCGGTCCGACTGGTTCGATGAAGTCTCCGTTTGCGACGAGATACCCATCCTTGTCGATCGTCACCGGAAGTTGCGCCAAGGCGCGCGCCGCCGGGCCGAAGATGGGCCTCGCGAAGTGCAGCGCGTCGAACTGCGACTGATGGCAAGGGCAGAGGATGCGGTAGGTCTGCTGCTCGTAGAGCGAGGAGGGGCAACCCAGGTGCGAGCACACCTTGGTGAAGGCGAACAGGTCGCCGAAGTTGAAGCTCTCCTGCCCCTGGCGCTTGACCACGCGCGACACGTCCTCGGGCCGGATGCGGATCAGCATCACCGGATTGCGTACGCCCATCGCGATCTCGGTGAGCAACTCGTGAGACTCGACTGTGCTCCCGTCACCATCGGACTCACGCCAAGGAAAGACCGTCTCCATGCCGCCCGCGTCGATGTCCTCCGGGCGCATCTTGACGAACGGTGAGCTACCGGGCTGACCGGTGGCACGCGCCATGTAGATGGTCTCGCCGTGGAAGCGTGGGGTCCAGCCCGACGTCCACAGGATGGCCTTCTTGCCGTCGGCGGTCGGAACGACCGATCTCCAAGGGTTCTTGATGAGTCCGCCGACGAAGGCGACCCCCGTGCCGAGCCCGAAGGCTCCGAGCCCGATGCCCAACGACAGGCCGATCAGCTTGCGCCGCTTGATGGTCGAGGTCTCGAGCGCGTCGACGAGATTCGCCGCGGTGGCCTTGCGCTCGATTTCGGGGGACTGGCCGTCGTGGCGGTCCTGGATGGAGATCTCCTCGGGGATGAACTTCTTCTGGAAGAGCACCGCACCGATCCCGATCGCCAGGATCGAGAGTCCGAACGTCAAGCCGTACAGCGGGGTGGCGAGGCTGTAGACGAGCTCGCCCCCGGACCCGTAGGGCTTGTACTCCCACGGCCAGAAAAGGAAGACCACCAGCAGTGCGAGGCCCGAGAAGCCGCCGAATAGAAGCCAGTACGAGACCGTGCGCTCGGCCCGCTTCTCGGCCTTGGTGCCCTGGACGGGCCAGCGCTCTTCCTTGAAGACGGTCTCTACGCCGTCGATCTTGCCGCCGAGCGCGACGAGTTCCTCGCGCGACATCTTGGCGAGCTGTTCTTCGGTCGGCTTGTCGAACACGTCGTCACTCATGCGCGCGATCCAACCCACATTGCAACACCGATCACTGCGACCATCCCGATGATCCAGGCCGCCATGCCCTCTGGCGCGGGGCCGAAGCCACCGAGGCCGTAGCCGCCGGGATCTGGGGTCTTGGTGGCCTGCTGGACGTAGGCGACGATGTCGTGCTTCTCCTCCGGACTCAGCTGTCGGTCGGAGAACTTCGGCATGTTCTGAGGCCCGGTCAGCATCGCGGTGTAGATCTGTGCGGGCTCAGCGTTTTCGAGCGAGGGTGCGTACTTGCCGGAGGACAGCGCGCCACCCTTGCCGGTGAAGTTGTGGCACGACGCGCAGTTCAGCCGGAACAGGTCGCCGCCGCGAGCCACGTCGCTGCCGATCAGGTCGCTCTCCGCCACGGCGCCGTTGGCATCGCGGGGGACCTCGGGTCCGCCACCGTTGGCCTGCACGTAAGCACCGATCGCATCGATCTGGTGCTCGTCGAAGATCGGGGGCTTCTGCGGCGCCTGGGCGTTGCCGCTCATGGCAGGCATGCGACCGGTGCCCACCTGAAAGTAGACCGCCGCCTCTCCGGTGCCGATGAGGCTCGGTCCGCGGTCGGGCACGCCCTGGAGGTTCGCGCCATGGCACGTCACGCAGGAGGTCTCGAAGAGCTGCTTGCCGGTGCGCAACAGCGCCAGGCTCGACTCGTCGGCGACGGCCACCTGCGGCTTGGGTGTCAGGGTGGCCGCGATGCCGCCCGCGACGAGAAGTCCGGTCAGAAGCAGAAGTGCTCCTGACAGACGCCGGCGTAGCCGACGGCGAGACTTGCTGGTCATCGAACCCCTTCTCATCCGCTTTGTGGGTGGCTGCCCGTCCGTGGAGCTCATGGTCCGCCGCCTATCGAACGAAGTAAATGACGGCGAACAGCGCGATCCAGACGATGTCGACGAAGTGCCAGTAGTACGACACGACAATCGCGGCGGTGGCCTGCGCTGGGGTGAACTTGCTCATGCGCGTGCGCGCCAGCAGGAACAGGAAGGCGACCAGACCGCCGATGACGTGGAGACCGTGGAAGCCGGTGGCGAGGTAGAAGACCGAACCGTAGGCGCTGCCCGGAATGGTGGTTCCGTGGCTGACCAGGTGGTAGTACTCGTAGCCCTGACCGCCGACGAAGAACGCGCCCATGAAGAAGGTGAGTAGGTACCAGCGGCGGAGGCCGAAGACATCGCCGCGCTCGGCCGCGAACACGCCCATCTGGCACGTGAAGGACGACGCGATGAGCACCAGCGTCACCGGCACGGCCTGCACCAGGTTCAGCTCGGTGGGGGGTGGCGGCCAGACCCCGCCGGCCTGGGACCGTGCGGTGAAGTACATGGCGAACAGTCCAGCAAAGAACATCAGCTCGCTGGAAAGCCACACTATGGTGCCGACACTTACCATGTTCGGTCGGTTCAGCGAATGCACGCGCGCCGTGATCGCGGTTCCCGAGGTCCCTACAGCACTCGTCACGTCAAGAAGTATGACGCTTTGTAGTTGTTGAACTCCACCCGGGTCGCAAGATTCGCAATAATCAGTTTCGTGATTACCCCCGAAACCATGACCTGGCCGGAGATTCTCGGCCGACTGACCACTCGCCGTGCGCTCGCGAACGGCGAGGCGGCGTGGGCCATGGATCACATCATGACCGGGGTGGCCACGCCGGCTCAGATCGCCGCGTTTGCCGTGTCGATGAAGATGAAGGGCCCGAACTCCGCCGAGGTGACGGAGCTCGCCGACACCATGCTGCTGCACGCGCGGCGAGTGCCGATCGACGTGATCGGAACGAACACGGTCGACGTGGTGGGGACCGGCGGCGACGGGGCCAACACGGTCAACCTCTCCACGATGGCCTCGATCGTCGTCGCGGCGGTCGGCATCCCCGTCGTCAAGCACGGCAACCGCGCGGCGTCGTCCCTTTCCGGCGGCGCCGACACGCTCGAGGCGCTCGGCGTGCGCATCGACCTCGGTCCCGACGAGGTCGCGCGAAGCGTCGCCGAGGTCGGTATCGGGTTCGCGTTCGCGCCCGAGTTCCACCCGTCGTACCGGCACGCATCGGTCGTGCGCCGAGAGATCGGCGTACCGACGGTCTTCAATCTGCTTGGGCCCCTGACCAATCCGGCTGCGCCGCGAGCGGGTCTGATCGGGTGTGCGTGGGCCGACCTCGCCGAGGTGATGGCCGGTGTGTTCGCGACCCGCGGCTCCAGCGTGCTGGTGGTGCACGGCGACGACGGTCTCGACGAGCTGACAACGACCACGACCAGCACCATCTGGCGAGTGCAGGCGGGCACGGTTGAACGGCTGACGTTCGACCCGGGAGCCTTCGGCTTCGACCGCGCCGAGCTGAGCGAGCTGACGGGCGGTGACGCCGAGGCGAACGCCGCCTCGGTCCGCGCGGTGCTGGCCGGCGTCAAGGGGGCCGTGCGCGACGCGGTGATCCTGAACGCCGCGGGTGCGATGGTGGCGCATGCCGGGTTATCCAGCGACGCCAAATGGGTGCCTGCGTGGGAGGCCGGGCTGGCGCGCGCCACTGAGGCGATCGACTCGGGGGCGGCCGAACAACTGCTCGCGCGTTGGGTGCGGTTCACTCAGAAGCTGTGATCTCTCGGACTGTTCGGCCGCCATCCGTGCGGAGCGCGCCGTCGCCGCCCACGCGGCGTGTCGACCTGCCGCCGCAAGGGGCGTGCAATAGCCGATTCCCGTGGCGGTCTCGGTGCGCACGGTGCGCACGCCCGCTTGGGTCAGCCAGCGCGCGATGAGTGCCGTCTCTTCGACGAGGGCGCCGCCGAGCGGTGCCGCGGACGGCAGAATCGATTGTGCCGCACTGCAAATCGCGTCGACGACGGGCATCGGGGGGACACCGCGTCGCGCGTTGCCCGCCGCGGCGAGCTGACCGTTCCTGATGACGGCGAGGTGCCAGCCACCCGCGCCGTCCGGTCTGGCCGCCACCAGCTCGTCGACCGCCGCCAGCGCGCGCAGTCGCTGGCCACGCCACATGGTGTCGATCGCGGTCGCGGTGTGGTCGCGCAGCCGTGCGGCGGTCTGGTACTTGCCTTGCGCTGCAAGCAGACCGATGTGAATGACCGCTTCCGAAAGGGCCGAGTCGGCCGTGCCCGCGATGAGCTCGGCGGCCAGGGCGGGCGCGGCGGCGTAGGCGTCGGCCGTCACGTCGCGCACTGCCGGGCACGGGGACAGCTCGTTCTGGGGGCAGGACGGGCCGTGGAGTGCCGAGCGCGCCAGACGTGCGGTGCACGTCCGCACTCCCGTGAAGCGCGCCAGCAGCGCGGCGGTCTCCGCGGCGTCGGCGCGGGCGCGGAACGGGCCGATCGCCACGTCGTGCTTGGGTGCCCGCACCACCGAGAACCTCGGAAAGGCCTCATCGGTCAGCACCACCCACCACCACCGATGCGGGAACTTCGAGCGCCGGTTGTATGCGGGAGCGTGGGCCGCGAGCAACCTCAGCTCGCGGACGCCCGCCTCCAACTCGTGTGCGCACTCGACGTGATCGACGCGCGTCGTCAGCGACGCCATCTCCTTCATGCGGGTGCGCGGGTCCGCGCCGGTGAAGTACTGACCGACACGGCGCCGCAGGTCGACTGCGGTACCGACGTAGAGCACCTCCTCGCCCGGGCCTCGGAACAGGTACACGCCGGGGCGTCGTGGAAGACCGGTGGCCAGGTGGCGGTTGCGCCGCTGAGCCGGCGTCACGTCGGGCAGGTACGAACGCAGATCCGCGTAGGTGTGGATGTCCTGGTTGCCGACTCGTGCGATCAGGGCGTGCAACACGTCGACCGTCGCTCGCGCGTCGTCGAGCGCGCGGTGCGTCGGAGTGGTGCTCGCGCCGAAGAGTCGAGCGAGCGCCGACAGCTTGACGCTGGGGGCTTCGTCGCGCGTGAGCACCCTGCGCGCCAGCTTCACCGTGCACAGGACGGGGGGCCGCCGCCACGGGAGCTGGCAGCGTTCGGCGGCGGCGCGCAGGAACCCCACGTCGAAGCCGGCATTGTGGGCCACCAACACCGCGCCGCGGGAGAACTCCAGGAACGCGGGAAGCACGGAGTCGATGGTCGGGGCGTCGTAAACCATGGCGGTGGTGATGCCGGTCAGCGCGACGATCTGCGGTGGGATCGGGCGACCTGGATCAACGAGCGTGGCGAGTTCGCCCAGCACCTGACCACCCCTCACCTTGACCGCGCCGATCTCGGTGATGGAGTCGTAACCGTCGCCATTCACGTCACCCCGGGGGCGCCCGCCGGTGGTCTCCAGATCGACGACGACGAATGTCGTGTCGTGTAGCGAGACGTCCGCCAACCCTCCCAGATCTGCCCCGAGGTCCGCGTCGAGGTCGCCGAAGCTGAGCTGGCTCATGGGCCGACCGTAGGCCCCGAGACCGACAGCGGCTCACATCGATGTGACTCGGATGTCGGTGTTTGTCGGGGGGTGTCGTTAGCGTGCGCACATGACTCGAATGAGAGGAGTGCGGCCATGACTCGAGCAGAGACCGAGCCGGACTTGACAGACCCGCCCGAGCTCGACGCCGGAACCGGCACGGGAACCATCCATATCGACTGCGACGACTGCGCGGTGCGCGGACACGGCTGCAAGGACTGTGTCGTGAGTGTCTTGCTAGGCGTGCCAGACACTTTGCTTGCAGATGAGCGCCGTGCACTGGAGGTGCTCGCAGACGCCGGTCTGGCGCCTCGGCTACGGTTGGTGCCGATTCACCGGAAGACCGACGACGGGGTCGCCTAACGACACCGGGATACCGCGGGGCAGCGAGAAATTCCCGTGGGGCCCTGTTAAATTTGCGTCTCTGTTGGACAACCCCGATGCCGTTTCGTAACCTGTCTGAGACCTAACGCAGTTCGAGCGGCTCGCATACGGCAGTTGAAGGACGCGAATCTTGAGGTTTGACGCTATGCACCGAAGCGCACGTGGTCTTCGGCGACCGGTTGTTGGTGCCATAGCAGGGCTCATGGTGTTCGGCGGTGTGGTCGCGGGCAATGTGCACGCGGACCCTGCCGAGGACGCGATGGCAAAGCTCAGCGAGCTGTCCCGGCAGGCCGAGCAGACCACCGAGGCCATGCACAGCGCCGAGCTGGATCTCAATTCCAAGCTGGGAGCGCAGCGGACGGCCGACCAGAAGCATGCGTCGGACCTTGCCGCGATAGATTCTGCCAAGGCCCAGCTGGCAACCTTTCAGGCTTCCGTCGACAGAGTCGCTGCCGCCCAATACATGGGTGGGCGCACGGACGGGCTCGACGCGATGCTCACCGCCGATTCGCCCCAGCGGCTCATCGACCAACTCGCGGTGCAACGGGTGATGGCCACCGAGATGTCGGTGCAGATGCAGACCTTCAAGAGCACCAGCGATCTGGCCAACCGAGCCGAGGTGGAGTCCGCTAAGTCGGCTGCCGGCGCGAAAACAGCTGCCGAGCAGGCCGCGGCGGTGCGGGCGGACCTGCAATCAAAGCAAAGCAAACTGCAAGTGCAGATGGCCATCGTCAAGTCGCAGTACACGGCGCTGACCCCGGCCCAGCGTGAAGCCTTGGCCGCAGTGCCGCCGGCTCCGCCAGTGCCCGCGCCGGATGCTCCGCCGCCCGCCGACGGACCTGAAGTGCTTGCTGCCGCGCCAGGTGGCATCGCCCCCGGCGATCTGGCGCCGCCCGAGGCCGCCCTGACGCCACCCGAGGGAGCCGTCATTCCCGGCGGCACAGGCGAAGGCATGATGGCCGTTCAGGCAGCTCTGACCCGGATCGGTTCGCCGTATTCGTGGGGCGCATCGGGTCCGAGCGCGTTCGACTGCTCCGGTCTCGTCATGTGGGCCTTCGGCCAGGCAGGCGTCAACCTGCCGCACTCCAGCCAGGCTCTCGCGCAGGGCGGTCAGCCGGTGTCGAGGGATCAGATGCAGCCCGGCGATCTCATCACCTATTACTCCGACGCCTCGCACGTCGGCATCTACATCGGCGACGGCATGATGGTGCACGCCTCGACATACGGCACACCGGTGCGAGTCGCTCCGATGGACAATGCGCCGATTCACAACGTCCGTCGTTACTGAGCGGCCGCGTCTCGGCCTGCTGCTGCTCGTCGAACTGGTCGCCGCTATCGTCCTGATCGCGCATCCCTTCGGTGCGACGCGTCCTGCGGATCAAGCTCCGCCCGCCGCCACTCACGCGTCGCTCGACGTG
>NZ_JAVROT010000142.1:0-9639 GCF_032162605.1 Mycobacterium sp.
AGATCGCGTCGGCCGCGTTGTTCCTCGCCTCCGACGACTCGAGCTATGTCAATGGCCACGAGCTGGTGGTCGACGGCGGCACCACAGTGATCTGAGTGAGCGACAACGGGATGTACGCCGACAAAGACGTCGTCGCACCGGACCGTGGCCACCAGCGCAAAAATACTGGCCTGCCGATTTCCAGGAATCCGTTGTGGTGGGCCGTTATCCGGTTTGTTTGCACAGCCTCGCATTGAGGGCTTCATCCCGGACCCAATGACCTGGCGGGTCCGGCTCCGTAGCGAGGTTGCCGCGACCCTGCGGCCAGTCAGCTCAAGGTCCATCACGACGACGCGATATGGCGCCACCGGGAATCGACGAAATTGATTCTCAGTCGGCGCGTCCATCTCACACCTTCATGGCCTGAGCACACCCGCTGAACCGTACGGGTGGGCGGACCGACAGGTCTCACACACCACAAGGAAGAAACACAATAAGGAGTAGTCATGACCACTTTGGCCCCGCACCGCGACACCGTGGAAGCCTTCGTCGACGCCATGCACGGCGGCGCCGACAGCGACGTTCTATCCAGAATCCTCGCCGAGGACGTAGTGCTGTACAGCCCGCTCGGCGATGAGCCCACCACCGGCCGCGAGGCGGTCCTGGAAGCCATGCAGGGAATTGGCGGGTCGGCCGACCTCACATACAAGGAAGTCCTCAGCGGCGAAACGCACCACGCCGCGTCCTTCCGGCTGCAGATCGAAGACACCGCGGTCGACGGGATGGACTACATCCTGCTCGACGCCGACGGCAAGATCGCCGAGGTGACCATATGGTGGCGGCCGCTTCCGTCCGGCGTCCAGATGCAGGCACACCTGGCGGATGCGCTCGGCATGCAGCCCTGGGAACTGCGCACGAACGGGGAGTAGCGACGAGCGCCGTGCTCTCCGCCAGGCCCGCCAAGCCCGGCATGAGGGCTCGGCCAGTTCGGTTCCAACCTCGCCACGCTTCCTCGGTTGCTGCGTAATCAAAAATCTGAACTGTGTAGATGAGTCAACGCTTTTCGACTAATCAAGATAGGAACTCACATCAGCATCATCGGCGCCGGGAACATGGCCCGCACCATCGGCACGCTGGCGGTCAAGGGCGGCAACACCGTCGAGGTCATCGGCCGCGATCAGTCCAAGGCAGCAGACCTGGCAAAGGATCTCGGCGGCAGCGCCACGGCCGGAACGTGGGGCGCCGCCCCGGCCGGCGACATCGTCATCCTCGCCGTGCTGTTCGCCAGCGCCGTACCGGCCGTCAGCGAGTACGGGGACGCACTGGCCGGCAAGATCATCGTCGACATCACCAACCCCTTCAACGACAGTGCCACCGGGCTGGCCATCCCAGCCGACACCTCGATCGCGCAAATGGTCGCCGAGGCCACCGCGCCCAGCGCCCATGTCGTGAAGGCGTTCAACACCCTCTTCCAAGTCGTCCTGGCCAAGGGCCAGCCTCTCGACGCCTTCCTCGCCGGCGACGACGAGCGCGCAAAGGCAGCTGTGGCGGAATTCATCGAGACCCTCGAGCTGCGCCCGCTAGACGTCGGCAGCTTGAACATGGCGCACTACCTGGAAGGAATGGGCCTAGTCGCGGTAGGTCTCGCCCAGCACGGAGTGGGCAACCTCGACTTCGCCCTCGGTGTCACCCTCCTGGGCTGAGCGCACTGCCGCCCAAGGCCCAAGCCGTGGACGGACAGGGGGCGTGCATCCAAATAGTGGTTGATCGTTCACCGAAATATTCGCAATGCCAAACATCAGTGCCGGCCGACGATCGGCTGCCTAGAAAGGATTCCCGCGATGAAGCTTGGTTTCGTTCTTCCCTTTGTCGGGCCCGCTGTCAGCAGCGCCCCTGGTCTGAGCGCGTTCTGCCGCGAACTCGAGGACCTTGGCTACGACACGCTGTGGGTGGGCGATCGACTGGTCACGCCGGTCGATATGCAAAGCACCTATGCGGGCAAAGAGCAGCCGTACCCGCCGCAAATGAAGCGTTACCTCGACCCGGTGCTGCTGTGGACGGTCGCCGCGACGGCGACCAGCCGTGTGAGGCTGAACTCCAGCACCTTGAGTACGTTCTACTATGAGCCGACGCACCTGGCCCGGCTACTGACCACGCTCGACGTGCTCAGCGACGGACGCCTTGACGTCGGCGTGGGAGTCGGGTGGATGAAGGACGAATTCGACATCGCCCGCGGCGCGGACTGGAGTCGACGCGGGCGCATGCTCGATGACGTACTGGCGTTCCTGCACGAGTGGTGGACGACCACTCCGGTGTCCTGGGACAGCGAGTTCTTGTCGTTGCCGCCGGTCCATGCTGACCTGCGCCCGGTCCAAGCTGGCGGTCCGCCCATCTGGATCGGCGGTACCAGCGAGGCCGCCATGCGCCGGGTCGGCCGCAGCGGCACCGGCTGGCTCGGGGTCGAGGGGCTGCAGGACTCCGATCACTTGTGGTCGATTGCTCGCCGTGCGGCGCAGGACGCCGGCCGCGACCCTGACGCGCTTAAGACGGCCGTGCGGGTCACCCTCGAACCGGGTATGTCCGTTGACTCGGTTGCCGAGAAGCTCGAACGCTTCGCCGGGTCCGGCATTGATGAGGCGATCCTGGATGTCTTCGCAATGTTCCCCAGCCTTGACCAGATGCTTGACTTCGCCAGCCAGGTAATCGCGAGAAGGAAATAATCACGGGAAGCTTGACGGCAAGGTAGTCGTAATCACGGCGGATCAAGCGGTATGGCGCTGGCCGGTGCCAAGTTGTTCGTTGCACAAGAAGCTCACGTCTTCATCACGGGCCGGCGCTGGGACGCTCTGGATGAAGCCGTCAAACTGATCGGCCGGAACGTGACCGGCGTGGAGGCTGATTCGGCCCAACTGGATGATCTGGAGTTGGCCCGATGGCCGCACGACACAACGTCCCCACCGACGCGACACTCGTTCGGTGCTCTTTTAAAGTCGCCGACTGGGCTTGTGCCGCCGCGGCCAGGTTGGTGGCCTGGATCTCGGGGAGCCGCGCACCGGCGGCCTGGCTGGACATCGGTCTGCAGAGCGCAACCGGTATCCCGGGCACCCAGATCGGCCCCCGACGAATTCCTCCTGCCGATGCCAACTGCGTCGTCTGCGGCCGACGCACGGCATCAGACACATTGGCAGTCGCACCGCACGCGCGCGGAAACAGGTAATCGCGCCGCGAGCCCACAGGGCTGACAGACGGCCCCCGGGGCGGGAGACTGGCCTGGCGCCCATGCGGACGTGCGTCGTCTTCGCGATCCCATGAGTGAGTACCCGCTCTTCGCCAGTCGACGATTATTCGGCGGATATGTCCGAGAACCGGCAGGAATCGCCCGGAACCGCTGGTAATGCTATTGCGATCAAAACTGTTGTGCAGCAATGCTTAACGGGCATTTGCGGGACCTTCTAAGAAGCACGGATCGGAAATCCGTTGGCCCTGGGTTCAGGTCCCAGTCGCCCTACAAAGGTTTGTCGAGGTAGAGACGCTTTCCGGACGCCGGTCCCGCTCCGTCGGGCGGGTCGGCCCCGGCGTTACCCCGGCGGCGCGGCGGTCGCAATTCAGATCAGCGAGAACGCCGGCTACACCGCCCCGGTCATCCAGGTTCCGTAGTCATGGTCAACGAGTTCCCGCCGAAGCCACGAGCGTCGGGCATCGACCCCGGCATCGAGCAGTCGATCTCAGAAGCAGAACGGCAGCGCAGCTTCGCCGAACCACAGCACGGCCCTTCAGCGACGACTTCTACGGCCAAGGCAAGGACGGCCCGAGTGAATATTCGTTCGGCCCCGGTCTATCCCCGCCCGGCACGGAGCGCGCCACCCCCGAGGACGGCGGCGTGTACCGGGACAGGACCCCGCGACGTGGCCAGCCAACAGACCGCGACTACACCGCACCCGGCAACCCCGGCGTGCAGGTCGCGGCTTTCGACCATCGAGAGCCTTCGGTCGGCCAAGTCGCCCGGCCGCGTAGTCGACGGGCCTCACGTGCAGCGATCGCAACACCGTCACCGAAGCCCACGTTGCCCCAACGGTTGAGGCAGCTCCCGCACCCGGTCGAACGACCTTTGAGCCCCTTTGGCGGTTTCGGCATTTGACCTGCTCACGGCGCTGTACGGTCGGCTCTACCCAAGACATGGGGATCCGGCCCTCGCTGGTGCGAAGTCCGCAGCAACCTCTACTTCGGAAGCACACGCTCATCTGCTCGATGAACCACCGAAGAACGAGGGAGACGCATGTCAACCAAGAGTCGTCGAAGACGTGCGACGTGCCTCATCGCCGTCGGCACCATCAGCGCGCTGACACTCGCAGGCTGCGGCTCCAGTTCAGCCCAACCGGGCGAGCCAACCACCGGGGGAGTCGTTGCGCATCGCACTGTCCGCGCAGCCTCAGGCATCGCTGGTGCCGCTGGTCTACGGCGTGGACCACAACGGAGCCGACTTCGATCTGCCGCTCAGCGTCGACAAGAACGTCACGATCTTCGATTCCCACACCACCGCGGCCCAGACCGTGCTCGCCGGCAAGGCCCAGGTCATGGGGTCGTCGGTCGCGTCGATCTTGGACGCACGTGAGCAGGGCGCAGACCTCAAGATCTTCTGCCCGTACGTCAGTATGGACGACTTCGTCCTGGCAGGCGCCCACGGTGTGAACACCGTCGGCCAGCTGTTCGAGCCGTCGACCCGGGTCGGCATCGACAGCCCGGGCGGCGCTGGAGCCATCATCCTCAACGCGTTGCTGCGCGGTGTCGGCGAGACACGCGACACCGAAGACATCCCGACTCAGCAGATCGTCGAAAGCTCAAGCGCTCGGGCAGCGGAGTGGGGTGCCGGCAACATCGATGCGACGGTGATCCATGAAAACCAGTGCGAACGCCCCAAAGGCGCAGTGAATCAACCTGTTCGGATTGTCACGCTCCACGAGAAACGTCGGCACCTTCATCAAGGAAGCTCAGGGCGCCAAGGCGGATTGGCTCGACCAGAATCGCGAACTCGCCGCCAGGTACTGCGCCACCACACTGCGGGCGATGAAAGAACTGAAGGGCAACTTCGCCCTATTCCAATCCGCGGTCAAGCAATACGTCAAGGATCCACCCGCCGAAGACTCATTGAGGGTGCTGTTCGGACTCATCGACAAGTATCCGTTCTGGACTGACGACGGTGGGCTTTCGACGACAGCGTGCAATTCATGATCGAGGTAGCGACTACATCGGGGGTTCTCACCAAACCGATGAATGCTGCCGACGTCGTCAGCCGCGAGACGTTGAATGGCGCCGTCGAACTCGCGAATCAACCAGCGGGACAGTGACTGACCGGACCGACGGCAGAAGTGTGCGTACCGATCGCCTTCCCTACTCTGACCCTTTGGGAGCTGTCTTGCTAGCTCGAAACCAAGCAAGTACTTCGAATCTTGCTGGCTGGCTTGGAGATCAGGTCGACGGCGCGACGCTTGGAGGCTGCGGGAGGGTGCCGGGGCCGGGGAGCGGTGCCGGACCGGGAAGCGTCTCGGGAGTCGCCGCGATGTGCGTTGGCGCCGTGCCCTGCAAAGGAGTGGACAGCAGCGCGGGGGTGGCCGTCGACGGCTCGGTCGCCGCAGCGGCCCAAATGGCTTGCAGCCGCTGAGCTACGAATGTCGCGCCCTGGTCCGCGAGGCCTAACTCGGCGTATTGGTTGTGCGCGGAGAAACTTCTTCCGTGTGGGTCGCACACCAAATCGTTGTCGACACACAAATCAACGGCCTTCGCCGCGTAGTTGGGCCCGACGACGACATCTGGGTCGTTGATCGCGTTCATGAAGCGCGTCGACGGCTTTCCGAACAGGGCGACGGCTGCAACGTGATCGGCCACCTCGGGTGGCATCGGCGTGGGGATGTCCAACGGTGAGACACCGTCGGGCACCACACTCGCGGTGACGAAGCCCATGACTGCCGCGCCCTGGGAGAAGCCGCCGAGCACCATCTTGGTGTCAGGACAGCTCGCGGCGGTCGCAAGGATGTGGGCGCGTGCATCGGCGATGCCCTCGACAGCGGTCGCAAATTCCATGGTCGCGGGGTAGTCGACGGCGTACACGGTGAGCGACTTCGTGCCGAGCTGTGGGCGCAGCGAGTCGACGAACGCCTGGCCGACAGGGCCGACACCAGGCGCCTCGGTGGTGCCGCGGGCGAAGACCACCTCGGTGTCGGGGCACGGTGCGGCGGATGCCGTCTGCATGACCGCGGACTGCATCGTCGACAACACCGCTGCCGCCGCTATCACCGCACCAATACCCAATTTCCCCATTGGCACATCCTGACACAGCAGTCAACGGGGCGCGCCGCGAGAAGGTGAAGCCATAGAGAACCCTCAAGAACCTGCGATTCCAGGCTTGCCGATGCGAAGCATCGCGACCAACGCGGTGAGGCCGTCCGGACCGCCGGCCGTCAGGCTATTTCGCCGTTGGCGTAGATCACCTGACCGTTGATCCAATGCGCCGGCCCGGCAAGAAACGACACCACCTCCGCGATGTCGGTCGGCCGGCCGAGGCGCTCCAGCGGCAGCATCGACGCCATGTCGTCAACCGTCGCCTGGTCCTTTCCGTCGAGAACAGCGGAGTCGCAGTGGGACCGGGCGCGACGGCGTTCACCGTGATGTCACGTCCGCGCAGTTCCTTGGCGAGATCATCGTGATGGCCCCGCCGGGACGCAGTCGCCGCGCGGCGTGTTGGTTGACCGCGAACGTGCCGCGGCCGTTGATCTTCCATATCCTGTCGAGCACGGCCAGGTCCAAGTCGACGAGCGGAGCGAGTTCAATGATGCCAGCGGTGTGGACGACGACGTCGATGCCGCCATATCGCTCCTCAGCATCGTCGAAAAGCCTTGCAACATCGTGCTCGTCGGACACATCTGCCTGCAATGCCGCGCTCTCTCCGCCGGCCGCATTGATCGTTGCGACGACCTCGTCGGCGCTCAAGCGGTTACCCCGTACGCGATGACGACCGCCGGCTCGTCGCGGCCCAGACGCTCGGCTGTGACTCGACCGATTCCACCGGATCCGCCCGTCACGATCGCGGTTCGTTTGTTTGGTGGTCATGGTTGCTCCCGCTGTATCAATTCGTCGACATGCCGCTCTCGAGGATTTCAGCCTGCTCTGTGCGCCGCAAGAGGTAGGCGGAAAACTTCACCCGGCCCTCCTCGTCGTGCGGCAGCGACGGCATGGGCATGCCCAGGATCCGCGGCGAATTCACGTCAATGAACGTCGGCAGGATGTCGCATTAGGCGTCAGCCGCGGCCTGTCCAGCGCCTTGCCCTTCATGAAGATCCTGTGGGGAATTCGCAAGCAGTGATAATGACGACATCTCGCTCAGCACAAAGCTTTACGGCACCGCTGCGCCGATCGAGAGCACACGATCGGGCCGTGTACCCGCCGTTACCATCGCGATACCCGGGTCCAGAGCAGAGCTCCTAGAACAATCCGCCCGACAGTGCGCCCGCGATCGTCGAGAGCAAGCCACCGCCCCCTACCACCACCAAGGTCGATGAAGGGAATGTTGTTGCGCCCGTGATTCGGGAAATGACCCCGAGTTACACCCGGGTGCACAACCCGATCACCGGCATGAAGGACCTGCAGCGGTTGTCCGCCGCGGATGGGACCGCCGACCGCAGCCGCGCTATAGATGTCGGCGGTCTCGAACTTTAGGTCCTGTTCGACGTCGGTCGCTCGCGAGGACACGTGATGTCCGAACGCGAATGCGCGCGCGCTCACGCCGTGGTGACCGCCGCCGGCGGCGCCACGAAACCATCGCTGATGAAGCGCGTGAAGTAGTTGCCGAGCACGTGATCGTCGATCGGCGAGCATTGGATCGCCGTGCCCTCCAGGCCGGCCAGCGTGTTCTCACAATCGAACTGAGGCAGCGACTTCATCATGCTCGACACCTCGCCCATCATGCTCAGCGAGAACAGCGGCACTAGTGACGACACGACGTCTCCGCGCGAGGTGGTGCGGCGGAGCAGCTCGGTCACCCATGAGTCATAGGGCACATGCCTGAGCGGATAGCCGAAGTCGCGCATCCAGTCGGCTATCGCGCCGAGCTGCACCCGCCGATGGTTGGCAATGTGAAACGTCTTGCCGATCGCGTCGCGGCGGCCCGAGAGATGCACGATCGCCTTGCTGATGTAGTCGACCGGTGTCATGTCGGTTTCGTCGTGCGCCAATTGTGGCGCGCCCTGCAGCTCGATCCACGATTTCAGCATGCGCGACATGACGTCGCCGGTATTCCAGGCCCCGGTCTCGCTGTGCCCGGTGATCAGGCCCGGCCGATAGATACAGATCGGCAGGCCGCGCGATCGCGCCTCCATCATCAGCTTGTCCGCGACCCACTTGCTCTGGAGGTAGCCACCGTGCAGCGAGCCGTTGTGGTCGAGGGTGTCGTCTTCCCGGATGACGGTGACCTCGCCGGACGAATCGAAGAGCGGAAAGACACCAAGGCTCGACACGTAGTGCACCGGCTTGATCCTGACGCGCGTGGCGAGGCGCAGAATCTCTTCGGTGCCGAGCACGTTCGTCGCCTTGAGCCGCTCGTAAGGAAAGATCCAGTTCACGAACGCGCCACTGTGATAAATGACGTCGATGGTCGCCGCCAGATCGGCGCTCACGGCCGCCGACACGCCGAGCCCCGGCTCGCCGAGGTCGCCCGGCACCGGCACGATGCGGCTCTCGAGATCGTCGTGCCACAGCGAGTAGGTCTGCAGCGTCTGGCGCAGACGCACCCGCCCCGCCTCGATACTCTCGGCGCGCACGAGGCAGTGCACGTCGGCGTTGGTTCGATCCAGGAGCTCGCGCAGGAGGAATGCGCCCAGGAATCCGGTGGCGCCCGTCAGGAGGATGTGGCGCGGGTGATCGGTGAGCTCCGCCGACTGCGTCCCCGGCGTGATCGTCGGGTCGAGCCTGACTTCATCGGACAGCGCCCTCACGTTGACCGCGAGCCGGTCGCCGTTGAAGAGTTCCTTCCCCGCCTTCTGCCACAGCGGCTTTGCCTCGGCCCCGTCGTCGATGCCGATGGTCCGGAGCAGCGAGTCGACGGCTTCGTCGGACAGCTCGTCCACCTTCGAGCGCAACTCTGCGTTGTGACCCGTGGGGCTCCACCCGCCCGCTCCGCCGGCGTCGGCGGATGCCGGCACGGTTGCCGCCGGCACCGCAACGAGTTCCGGCAGCTGAGTCACCAGCCGGGCACCGAGGTGCGCGAGGCTCGGTCCCTGCAGCAGCGCGGTCACCGGCAGGGTGAGCCCGAGGTCGCCTTCGACGCGGTTCTTCAGCTCCACCGCCATCAGCGAATCGATCCCCAGTTGGGTGAGCGGCTGTTGCACATCGACCTTCGACGGCGAGCATCGCAGCACGTGGGCGGTCTGCTCGACCAGGAACGCCTCGATCAGTGGCTGCCGTTCGGCGGCGGAGGCCGCGCCGAGCTTCTCGCCGGTGAGACCGTCGTTCGAGCGCGGCGCCCGTCCCGGTTGCGACTCGTGGGTGACCTCTTCGGCGAGCGCCGAGAGGATGGGCGGCGACATCAGGCTGAGCAGGCGGCTCCAGTCGACTGCAATCGCCATGGCCTGCGGCGAGTCGAACTGCAGCGCTCGCTCGAGCAGCTGCATG
>NZ_JAVROT010000143.1:0-4195 GCF_032162605.1 Mycobacterium sp.
AAGATGGCGGACACCGTCGTCGGCGCCAGCGCCATCATCACCCCGGCCAACGTCGTGTTCGAAACCGAGCGGCTAATCGCCGAAGCTCTCTACAACCGCAGACCGGTGTACATGGCCTTCCCCGCCGACCTGGTGAACAAGCCGATCCTGGCCTCCTCGGAGCCCCTCATCCTTCCGGGCAGCGACCCAACTGCACTCGCGGGGGCGACCGATGCCGTCGTCTGCACGCTGGATGCAGCACCAAGGGCATGCGTTCTGCCCGGGCTGGTGCTGGACAGGTTGGGACTGAGCGACAAGGCGCGCGAGCTCATTGACGCTGCCGGGCTGCCTTTCGCGACCATGTTCGCCGACAAGTCCGTGCTCGATGAGGATCACCCCAACTACATCGGCATACGACGGCAAACTGATGGAAGAGACCGTGCGCGAGTTCGTCGAGACCTGCGACGCCGCCATCACGATGGGGACGATGCAGACCGACTTCAACACCGGGGCCTTCACCGCGCACCTCGACCCGGCACGGACGATCGACATTGGTCTGCACCGCACCACGGTCGGCTCGACCGTCTACCAGAACGTCGAAATGGCAGACATCGCCAACGAACTCGCTGGGCGCACGTGGAGCGCTCGCGAGCCTGCTCGGATTCGACCGACCTCACTGGGTTCGGTCGCGGGCTCCGACGCCGACCCGATCTCCGCAGATGCGCTCTAGCGGAGGTGGGCGAACTTCGTGAAGCCAGACGACATCGTGATCGCCGAAACCAGCACCTGCTCAATGGGTTTGGCGTTCGCTCAACTCCCGCATGGAGCGCGGTTCTACAACCAGACACTCTGGGGCGCCATCGGATGGGCGACCTGCGGCGTTTGGCGCCGCTGTCGCCGCTCCCGATCGACGGCTCCTGTTGATCACCGGGGAGGGCTCGCATCAGTTGACGGCACAAGAGGTCGGTCAGTTCCACCGGCAGGGCCTACAACCGATCATCTTCGTGCTCAACAACTCCGGATACCTCATCGAGCGGCTGCTCTGCAACGACCCCGCCATCGCCTACAACGACGTCGCTCCATGGAACTACACCGAACTGCCCCACGCACTGGGTTGTGACGACTGGTTTACCGCACGTGTGACCACCTGCGGTCAGCTCGACGCCGCCTTGGCGACCGCACAGCTTGGTGGGCAGGCCGCCTACATCGAGGTCATCACCGACCCCTATGAAGCCCCGGCGCTTCCCAACAAACTGCACGACAGCGTCAAAACCCTGTACAACATGGCCTGATGCCAGTGGACGTGGCTACTCCACCCGATGAGAACGGGCCAGGACGAATGTCCTGGCCCGTTTCGTACTTCGCTTAAATCATGCGTTCCGCTGGGCTCACCAACCACCCCTAGTCGGCCGTGTGGACGATAAGGATGTCGATCCTGGCTTTGCGGGCGACCTCGGCGGGCACCGAGCCCAGGAACCGTCCGGCAACCGAGTCCAGTCCCACGTCGCCGACGACGAGCACATCCGCGTTGACCTCCGCGACCAGCTTCACCAATGCGTGGACTGGCGCGCCTTCTATTGCCCGCTCCTCGATGTCCCGAGCGCCAGCGGCCTTGGCCCGGTCATGCGCCTCCCGAAGGATCGCGTACACGGGCGCACTGCCGTGCAACTTGTAGCCCTCGCCGCCAAGTGCGTCGGCGCCGCGGGGGTCAGACACACTGTCGTGCGATGGTGCTCTTGACCAGCCGCCCTTTTCGACCGGCGTCACATGCGCGCTGGCGACGATCAGCTTCGCATTGGCCTCCGCTGCGACCTCGGCTGCGCGGTCGACCGCGCGCAATGAGGAGTCGGAACCGTCGGTCCCAACCACCACAGTCCGATAGCCGTCCATGTCGCCTCCCAAGGGTCGTTGTGACGACAGGAAGACGTTAGCGCTGGTTAGTCGACGAGGGACCGGATTGGCGATCCGGCGCAGCTGCAAGCTGGCGCACCATCAAGGCCGAACTGATGAAGCCATCAGCGTCATCGGGCAGAGCCCTCGCGCTCAGCCCGAATCAACCGGCTCACTTTCGTCGTCGATATCACACCGATTCGTGCCCACATGCGGCTAATTAATGATGAGGTAGGCGATCCGAACATCTTGTGTAGGTGCGACACTCGTCCGAATGACGAAGATGCCGTCCTGCACGTTGACCCAGAGTTGTCCGCCCGGATTGGCGCGGGGAGTGAGAAGAACGAGACTCTCGGTTGTCACCACATCAGAGTCAACCGCCACTGACGTGTCTCCCTGGTGAAGAGTGGCCACCGGACAATCTGTGTAAGCGGATTCTCAGTAACTCGCACCTGGATGCGCCCTATGATCTGCAATGCCACTCCAGCGTGGCATTCGGCAATTACGTCAGTTCCAGAGTCGCTAATGCCATGAATGGCAACGCTATTCCGACTGTTGGCATTCGATGACTTCCCTTTCGCTATTCTATAGTCGAGGTGCGTCAAAGTTGTTTAATTGCAGCCGATGTCGCTGATTAACGTTGCGCACATCGCACATCGCACATCGCACATCGCACATCGCGTACCGCGTAATTGGGCACTCTGACCGAGCGCAATTACGCGCTGTCAATCGAGGGTCTGGCTGGGCACATTTTGGGCACAGTCAGTGTCCACAGAGGTCAATCACACCCCATGTCATTTCGCAGCTCGGTGCCGGTTCGGTTCAGAGACCAGCACCCCGAAACGGGTTCGACTCCCGGCAGCTCCGCCAGCAAACGCTCTGGTCAGGATAGGTTTTCACTGACCGGGGCGTTTCTACATCCAAACCCATCCACAAATCGGTAGGTCATGAGGCAGCGGCCCGTTCGCGGATCTCCACCGCCGTCTCAAGCATCTGCTGCGTGCTGATGAACCAGTCCTGCAGATTTAGATCCACGATGAGCTCGTCTGCGCCAGCGTCTGCGGGGGTTCGGACGTCGTCCATGATTTGGTCGAGAGTGCCGACGAACGCCGATCGGTCAGGTCCTGCCGGGCGGTCGGTGAAGGTGGCGTTTCCCACCACGACCGTCTCCATCCGGCTCGGGTCCCGGCCATACTCAGAAGCCATTTCGCGGATGCGTGATGGAGGACAAGGGCACTTCCGGGAAGACGATCTCCAACAAGCACGGGTTTCTATCCTCGGCGCTCAACGCCGCCGTGCCGAAGCGCATCCCGTTCAACCCAGCGGCCAGCCAGAGGCTCCCCGAGACCGTGAAGCAGGACATGGTCGCGCTGACGCCGGAGGAGTTCGCCTTTTTGCTGAACGAGATCACCGAATACTGGCGACCACTGGTCGAGTTCCTCGTCGCCAGCGGCTGCAGGTGGGGTGAAGCCACCGCCTTGGCACCGTCTGACGTCAACCGCGAGAAAGGCACCGTGCGCATCACCAAGGTTTGGAAGCGCACCTACGACGACGGAATCGGGTACGAGACCGGCGTGCCGAAGACCAAGCGGTCGATCCGCACGATCAACGTCTCCAAGAGCGTCCTCGACAAGCTCGACTACTCCGGCGAGTTCCTTTTTACCAACCGCGCAGGCCGACCGGTCCGGGGCAACGGCTTTCACGACCGGGTGTGGTCACCCGCCGTCGAACTGGCCGAGCTCGACCCGAAGCCGCGCATCCACGACCTCCGGCACAGCTGCGCAACCTGGATGGTGCTGGCCGGGCCGCTGAGGACCGGCCCTCCGTCGTGCTCAAGTTTGCTCAAACGCTCGACGGACGCATCGCCACGTCCACGGGCGATGCCAAATGGATCAGCGGCGAGGCCGATTGCCGCATCTCGCACGCGCTGCGGGCCGCGTGCGATGCCGTACTCGTCGGCGTGGGCACCGTGATGACGGACGACCCGCTCCTGACCGTCCGCCTCTTCGCTGGAGCGTCGCCCTGCGGGTCGTGCTCGACTCGACGCTTCGGCTGCCGCCCACTGCGGATCCTCGGCCCGGACGCGGCCACCACAGTGATCACGACGCGGCGCGCGTCGGCCGGCCGCCGGACCGCCCTGCATGAGCGCGGGGTGCGCGTCCACGTCGTCGTCCAGCCCCCGCGGCGTCGACCTTCCTACCGCCCTGGCCCGACTGCGGGCGGCTGGCACGCTGACGCTCCTCGTCGAGGGCGGCGCCCGGGTGATCACGTCGATGCTCGGTGCCGGCCTCGTCGATCGCCTGGTGGTCGGGATCGCACCGACGAT
>NZ_JAVROT010000144.1:0-8771 GCF_032162605.1 Mycobacterium sp.
GCGGAAACCCGCGTCCCGCGGGGGTTTCCGCGCCCAACTCGCGAGGGGCGGGGATTAGTCGAAGCGCTTGAAGCAGCGGACCTCGTCGCCCAGCACGCCGACGCGGAAGGCGTCGATGCGCGAGAAGCCCGACGGGACCGAGTCACCATTGACGTCGCTGGCGGCAAGACCGTTGACGAGGATGCCCGAGACGGCCTCGTCGACGTCGCCCGCGGTGAGGGCAATGATGTCACCGTTCGGGGTGGTGACTTCCTCCGTCAGCTTCACCGTCGCGACACCGGTCAGGCAGGCAGTGCGCAACGCGGCCTCGGCGTTGTCGAGTGCGACCCCGCCGTGTTCGTTCTGGATCGCCTGCATGAACCTGGACACCACCACCGAGTAGGCAGTGTTGTCGCCCGTCACCACTCCGTTCTCGTCGGCTGACCGCTGGCCCAGCTCCTGCAACGCCGGCAGGTCGACGGTGATGGTGTTGGTCGCCGGGCAGTACGACGCCGGGTCGCCAGAGCGGGCGTCGGGGCACTTCGAGTCCTCGAAACTCAGCTGCGGCGGATCGGCCGGTTCGAACACGATGTTCATCGCGTCGACGATCGACTGCACCGACTGCTCGGTGACGGGCAGCTCGCCCGTCTGGTCGTCGGGCAGCAGAAGCGGAAGGTCGCCACGGCGCTGCTCGATCTCCTCGAGATCGATCGCGGCGCAATACGCCGCACCGTCGGTGAATCCGAACTGGAATGCCGACACCCGCTCGAATGCCGAACCGTGCTCGTCCTCACCGCTTTCGAAGTCGCTCTCGTTGAGCAGCGGGTCGCGGAACGCGATCATCGCTGCGAGGAGGTTGTTGAGCCCGTCACCGGTGCTCAGCGTGAATCGCTTGGAATTGCCCTCGGCGACCCAGCGCATGTAGACGCCCGCCAGGCAGTCGGCCTGCTGCTCACCGACGATGGTCGGCGTCTTCTCGTCGACCAGTCCGGACTGAAGCTGGACGGAGTGCCCGTACTCGTGCGCCAGCACCATGGTCACCGCCATGTCGCCGTTGGCGTTACGCAGTTGCGGTAGCAGCTCGCCGCGATCCCAGCCGATGGTGTTGTCGTCGAAGCAATACCCGGCGTTGACGAGGCCCAGGACGCTGTCCCCGCAGAAGTCGACGTCATCGTAATCGGTGGAATCCCAGGAGATGAGCTCCTCCACCGGGCTGAATTCACCGTCGAACGTCTCGCCGTAGTGCTCGGCCCAGAACTCCTCGATGTCGCTGACGGCGCTGCCCGCGAGGTCGTCGATCCTGCCCCCGTCGGAATTCTCGACGTCGCGAGATGGCGCCTCGGCGTCGTCGCGCAGACCCGTGGGGCCGTCCACGGCGGGCATGCCCGCCACCCTGAAGGGATCGGCGAACACGGAGACCGGCGTGCCATGAAGAGTCGTCGCGCACGACGTGAGTAGGAGAGTGGTGAGCACCACGCCCAGGAGATGCCGACGCGCCATCAACGCCGCCTTTCGGTCCGCCAGGCGGCCGTGGTGGCGCGCACGTGATCTTGACCGTCAGGTTAGTGAACGCGGGCCACCCCAATCCCAAGTTTCTCGCCGCCAACGCGCTTTGCTGCAGCTCATTTCGAACGCAGACGCTCGAGCGCGCGCCTTGCGTGGCCGGAGTCGGTGGTCGCCCAGAACGGCGGCAGTGACGCGCGCAGAAAGCCGGCGTAGCGCGCCGTGGCCATCCGCGAGTCCAGAACGGCGACGACGCCCCGGTCGTCGACGTGGCGAAGCAACCGTCCTGCACCCTGCGCGAGCAGCAGTGCGGCGTGGCTGGCGGCGACTGCCATGAAGCCGTTGCCGCCATGGGCCGCCACCGCGCGCTGGCGGGCCGTGACAAGTGGATCGTCGGGACGGGGGAACGGGATTCGGTCGATCAGGACCAGCGACAGCGACGGTCCGGGCACGTCGACCCCCTGCCACAACGACAACGTGCCGAACAGCGACGTTTCGTCGTCCTCGGCGAATCGGCGGACCAACGCCATGGTCGTGTCCTCGCCCTGGCACAGCACGGGGGTGTCGAGACGACCACGCATCGCCTCCGCCGTCGCCTTCGCGGCGCGCATCGACGAGAACAGGCCGAGCGTCCGCCCGCCCGCAGCGACGATGAGGGCCTCGATCTCGTCGAGCTGTTCGGCCGAGCCGGTGCCGTCACGGCCGGGCGGCGGGAGGTGGGCGGCGACGTAGAGGATGCCCGACTTCGCGTGCGCGAAGGGCGAACCGACGTCGATACCCTTCCATCCCGGCTTCTCGTCGCCGTCCGCCGTCAGCCCCCAGGACCGTGCCATCGAGTCGAACGTGCCGCCGATCGTCAGGGTCGCCGAGGTGAGTATCACGGTTCCCTGCTCGAACAGCCTGTTGCGCAACAGGTTTGCCACCGACAACGGGGCCACTCGCAGTATTGCCCTTCGACCCGCCGAATGCGTCTCCTCGTGGTTCAGCCACACCACGTCGGTCCGGTCGGGGATCGCAGGCCCGTACGACGACAGCACGCGCGACGCCGTGTCGCTGACGTCGTTCAGTGCCGTGACCGCCTCGTTGCGAGCGGCCGCGGCCTTCGGATCGCCCGGTGCGGTGTCGATGGCGGACCGGACCTTGTCGGCCGCGTCGCGGAGCACGGTGAGGCAGGTGGACATCTCGTCGTCGAGCACGTCCTTGCGTCCGGGCTCTGCGTCGTAGATCGCCGACGAGAACGTCGCGGCCGCCGCTTCCAGACGTTCCGCGAGTTCGGGATCGACGAGCCGGGCCGAACGGCGGTGGGCCACGCCGACCACCGTCGCGGACAGCTCGCCGGTGGCCACGCTCGTCACGCGGTCGACGAGTTCGTGGGCCTCGTCGACGACGAGCAGCTCGTGTTCGGGCAGCACGTTGACGTCTGAGATCGCATTGATGGCCAGCAGCGCGTGGTTGGTGACGACGATGTCAGCCAAGCCGGCGGTACCTTTCGCCTTCTCGGCGAAGCAGTCGGTGCCGAACGGACAGCGGGTGGCACCGATGCACTCCCTGGCCGAGACGCTGACCTGGCTCCACGATCGGTCGGGCACGCCTGGCACGACCTCGTCGCGGTCGCCCGTTTCGGTGTCCGACGACCATTCGAGGAGGCGTTTCACGTCGCGTCCCAGGGCCGTCGACGCCACGGCGTCGAAGAGTTCCTCCTGTGGCACGTCGTCAGCGGATTCGGTTGCCGATCCGTTGTTGATCTTGTTGAGGCACACGTAGTTTCCGCGACCCTTGAGTAGCGCGAACTCGGGGCGCCGTGACACCTCGCCCTTGAGGGCGTCGGCCAGCCGCGGCAGGTCGCGGTCGAACAGCTGACGTTGAAGCGCGATCGTGGCCGTCGAGATGATCACGGGTTCGGCGTGAGCGATCGCGCGCATGATCGCGGGCACCAGATAGGCCAATGACTTCCCGGTCCCGGTACCGGCCTGGACGGCGAGGTGCTCGCCGGTCTCGAAGGCGTGGTCGACCGCCTCCGCCATCTCGATCTGGCCGGTGCGTTCCGTGCCGCCGAGTGCGGAAACGGCCTTGTCCAGCAGTTCCCTGACGCCGCCCGTGTCTCCTCCTCAGGCCGTGCGCGTGGCGTCGACCATGCGGGTTGGTATCGCGGGCTCGCCGCGGGAGAGCTTCAACCCGTCCCAGGGCAGGCTGTGAAGACCGGCCGCGACACGCTCGCGCGCCGAGGCGAGATCCTGGTCCGCGACCGCTTCGCCCGCGCGCACCAGGGGGTGTGCGAGCGCAGTGGCGACCAGTCCAGCGGACTCGGCCGGTGGGCGGTCGGCAAGGTGCACGATCTCCTCGACGACCGTGCCCGTCCGCTTGGCCAGCCGATGGGCCTGCTTGCGGCCGCCATGGGACTCCTTGTGGCTGCTGCGCTTCGCTACCGGAACGCCGTCTACTTCGACGAGTTTGTAGACCATCCCCGCGGCTGGTGCGCCGGACCCAGTGACGACGGCGGTGCCCACCCCGTACGAATCGACCGGCTCGGCGCGCAGGGCGGCGATGGCGAACTCGTCGAGGTCGCTGGTCACGACGATTCGGGTGTTGGCGGCGCCCAGCCCGTCGAGCTGGTCGCGGACCTGCCGTGCGAGCACGCCGAGATCGCCGGAGTCGATGCGGACCGCGCCCAATTCTGGGCCCGCGACGGCGACGGCGTTGGCCACCCCGGTGGTGATGTCATAGGTGTCGACCAGCAGCGTTGTCTCGACGCCGAGGGCATCGACCTGCGCCTTGAACGCGGCCCGCTCGTCGGGCCCGTCCGGCGTCGTGTGCAGCAGTGTGAAGGCGTGTGCGCTGGTCCCGAGCGCGGGGACGCCGTACCGACGCTGCGCCTCGAGGTTCGACGAACCGCTGAAGCCGGCGATGTAGGCGGCCCGCGCTGCGGCGACGGCCGCCTGTTCGTGGGTGCGCCGTGAGCCCATCTCGATGAGCGGCCGTCCCTCGGCTGCGGACACCATCCGGGCCGCGGCCGATGCGATCGCGCAGTCGTGGTTGAGGATGGACAGCGCCAACGTCTCCAACAGCACGCACTCGGCGAACGTGCCGTGGATGGACAGCACGGGTGAACCCGGGAAGTACAACTCGCCTTCTGCGTATCCGTCGACGTCGCCGGCGAACCGGTAGTCGGCCAGGTACGCCAAGGTCTCCTTGTCCAGGAACTCCTTGAGTGGCTCGAGATCGGCGTCGTCGAAGCTGAACTGCGGCAAGGCATCCAGGAAACGTCCCGTGCCTGCGACGATGCCGTAGCGCCTTCCGTCGGGCAG
The DNA here is from genome assembly GCF_032162605.1 of Mycobacterium sp. Lineage (GTDB taxonomy): Bacteria > Actinomycetota > Actinomycetes > Mycobacteriales > Mycobacteriaceae > Mycobacterium. The sequence continues at coordinate 4,788 of NZ_JAVROT010000144.1, forward strand.
ACGGCGCGCGAAGACCTCGAAGGTCGTCTGCCGGTGGGCGGTGCCATCGCGGAGTGCGGCCGCAAGCATCGTCAATTCGTACTTGTCGGTGAGCAGTGCCACCGTCGCATGCTCCTCGCGCAAGCGCTCGTCGGAAGTCACACCGGCAACCGTAGCCGTTCGGAGCGTCCGTCAGCCCCCGTCTATTCTGGTCGGCATGGTTACGCCAGCGCGGACCCAGCCGGGGACTCGCGAGGAACGTAGGGTCGATCCGGCCTCTGGGGAAGATGAGGCCACCGACAGCCCGTGGGTGACCCTGGTGTGGGACGATCCGGTGAACCTGATGTCGTACGTGACCTACGTGTTCCAGAAACTCTTCGGCTACAACGAGCCGCACGCCACCAAACTCATGCTGCAGGTACACGAGGAGGGTAAGGCCGTGGTCTCCGCGGGCAGTCGGGAGTCCATGGAGGTCGACGTCACCAAGCTGCATGCAGCGGGCCTGTGGGCCACGATGCAGCAGGATCGCTGAGCACCGGGAGTACATGGCGTGCGCAAGTGGAAGCGTGTGGAAACCGCGGAGGGTACGCGCTTTCGGTCCGCGCTCGCCGCGCACGAGGCGACGCTGCTGCAAAGTCTGGTCAACTCGCTGATGGACATGCTGGTCGACCGCGAAACCTCCTCGCCCACAGATGAACTTGAAGAGCTCACGGGAATGCGTACGGGGCACTCGCAGCCGCCCGAGGATGACACCATGTTGCGCCTGCTGCCCGACTTCTTCCGGCCGCAGCACGACCACCCCGCGGGTTCGGGTACCGCCGAGAGTCTCAACAGCGCGCTGCGGAGCCTGCACGAGCCCGAGATCATCGAAGCCAAACGCCATGCGGGTCAACGATTGTTGGACACGTTGCCGCCCGGCGGTGGCAGGTTCGACATCGCCGAGGACGACGCGCACTGCTGGGCGTCGTGCGTCAACGACATCCGGCTGGCGTTGGGCACGATGCTCGATATCGGCCAAGACGGTCCCGACCACCTGCCTGCCGAACATCCGATGGCCGGGCACCTCGACGTCTACCAGTGGCTGACCGTGCTGCAGGAGCACCTGGTGCTCGGGCTGATGGGCAAGCGGTAATCGTGGCAGGCGGTTCGATCACCGACGTGGCGGGCATTCTCGTCGGAAACCATCACCGTCTGGACCCGGACGCGTCGTTGGGCGCTGGTTGGGCCTGCGGCACCACGGTCGTGCTCACCCCGCCGGGGACTACCGGCGCCGTCGACGTCCGCGGTGGTGCGCCCGGCACTCGGGAGACCGATCTCCTCGACCCGGCCAACAGCGTGCGCTACGTCGACGCCGTCGTGCTTACGGGCGGCAGCGCATACGGCCTGGCCGCCGCCGACGGCGTCATGCAGTGGCTCGAGCAACACGATCGCGGCGTAGTGATGGACGGCGGCCTCGTTCCGATCGTGCCCGCCGCGGTGATCTTCGACCTCCCCGTCGGGGGATGGCAGTGTCGCCCGACGGCTGAGTTCGGCTTCGCGGCGGCCAACGCGGCAGGCGTCGACGTGCCGGTCGGCAACGTCGGCGCAGGTGTCGGCGCTCGGACGGGCGTGCTCAAGGGCGGCCTCGGCACGGCGTCGATCCGGCTCGACGACATCGGCGTCACCGTCGGCGCGATCGTCGTGGTGAACTCTGCGGGCAACGTCGCGGATCCGAGGACCGGGCTGCCGTGGCAGGCCGACCTGAGCGCCGAGTTCGGGCTGGTGCCACCGCCCGCCGGCCAGATCGCCTCGTTCGCCCAGCGTGCCGACGAGCTGTCGCCGTTCAACACCACCATCGCGGTCGTCGCCACCGACGCCGCGCTGAGCAAGGCCGCATGCAAGCGCGTAGCCGTCGCCGCGCAGGACGCGCTCGCCAGGACGATGCGGCCCGCGCACACGCCGTTGGATGGCGACAGCGTGTTCGTACTGTCCACCGGCGCGGTCGAGGTGGCACCGGCTTCCGACACGCCTGCGGCGATGTCGCCGGAGACGAAGCTCATGACGATGATCGGGGCTGCCGCGGCCGACTGTCTGGCCAGCGCGGTGATGGTCGGGGTGCTGGCCGCCGAGTCCGTCGCCGGAATCCCGACCTACCGTGACGTGTTGCCGGGATCGTTCCCCTGAGCAGCCTCAGATGATGGACTGGTGACGTGCTGACGATTCGTCGTGACCTGGCCGAGGCCATGATCGCCCACGCGCGCGCCGACCACCCCGACGAAGCATGTGGAGTGATCGCCGGGCCGGAGGGATCCGACCGGCCCGAGCGTTTCGTCGCGATGGACAACGCCGAGAGGTCGCCGACGTTCTACCGCTTCGATTCCGGCGAGCAGCTCAAGGTGTGGCGGGCTTTAGAAGAGGCAGGCGATGCCCCAATAATCATCTACCACTCGCATACCGCCACGGAGGCGTATCCCAGCCGCACCGACATCAGCTACGCCTCCGAACCCGAGGCTCACTACGTCCTCGTCTCGACGCGGGACCCCGACGAGCACGAGCTTCGGAGCTACCGCATTCTGGACGGCACCGTCACCGAGGAACCCGTCACCATCGTCGATGAGTACTAGTCAAAAGGAATGAGCGTCGCCATGACTGTTTCGGTGTCCATCCCCACCATCCTGCGCACCCACACCGGCGGCGAGAGGCGCGTCAGCGCCACCGGCGGCACCCTGCAGGCGGTCATCACCGACCTCGAGTCCAACTATTCGGGAATCACCGAGCGGATCGTCGATGGCGACAAGCTGCACCGCTTCGTCAACGTGTACGTCAACGACGAGGACGTGCGCTTCTCCGGTGGTCTGGCGACCGAGATCTCCGACGGCGACTCGGTGACGATCCTGCCGGCTGTTGCGGGCGGCTGACGTTGACTCGCCACGACTCACTACTCGAGGCGCTCGGCAACACCCCGCTGGTGGGATTGCCGAACCTCTCGCCGCAATGGGAGGACGGCGACAATCCGCACGTGCGCCTGTGGGCCAAGCTCGAGGACCGCAATCCCACCGGCTCGATCAAGGACAGGCCCGCACTGCGGATGATCGAGCAGGCCGAGCGCGACGGGTTGCTCCAGCAGGGCTCGACGATCATGGAGCCGACGAGCGGGAACACGGGAATCTCCATGGCGATGGCCGCGCTGATCAAGGGCTACCGGATGGTCTGCGTGATGCCGGAGAACACCTCGATCGAACGGCGTCAGCTGCTGGAGCTCTACGGCGCGAAGATCATCTACTCACCTCCCGAGGGTGGCTCGAACACCGCGGTGGCGATGGCCAAACGGCTGGCCGACGAGCATCCCGAGTGGGTGCTGCTCTACCAGTACGGCAACCCAGCCAACGCGGCCGCGCACTACGACGGCACGGGGCCGGAGATCCTCGCCGACCTGCCGGAAATCACCCACTTCGTCGCGGGGCTCGGCACCACCGGCACCCTGATGGGTGCCGGGCGATTTCTGCGCGAGCAGGTGCCAGGCGTGCAGATCGTCGCCGCCGAGCCACGCTATGGCGAGGGGGTCTACGCGCTGCGGAACATCGACGAGGGCTTCGTCCCCGAGCTGTACGACCCGGACGTGCTGACCACGCGCTACTCCGTCGGCTCGTTCGACGCCGTCAAGCGCACCCGCGAGCTGGTTCAGGTCGAGGGCATCTTCGCGGGCATCTCGACCGGCGCGATACTGCACGCGGCACTCGGCATGGCCGCCAAGGCGCGTAAGGCGGGCGAGCGTGCCGATGTCGCGTTCGTGGTGTGCGACGCCGGGTGGAAGTATCTGTCGACCGGCGCTTACGCCGGTAGCCTTGACGATGCAGAGGATGCGTTGGAAGGGCAGCTGTGGGCATGAGCGGACCAGGCGTCAAGCGAGAAGCGGAGTGGGATCGCGCATGAGCAACGTCACACCGACGGCCAAGAAGCGCCCGGCGTGGATCGTCGGCGGTGCGACCGTCGTCAGTTTCGTGGCGCTGCTGTACCTGATCGAGG
>NZ_JAVROT010000145.1:0-8670 GCF_032162605.1 Mycobacterium sp.
CACCGTCAAGGTGAAGCTGATCAGCGCGACGCCATACCACTCCTGACTCGCTCGGCCGGGTGATCTACGGTCCGTTGCATGGCGCGGATCGTCGAAGAAATCTTCCTTCTCCTTCTGGACAATGCGAAGGCCCAACCCGCACTGGAGCGCGAGCGGCGTGAACGCGTGCTGGCGGCCGCCGTTCTGCTCGACCTGGCGTACGCCTGTCGCATTCGGCCCTCGGTTCCTGGCGAACCTGTCGAGGCGGGCAGACTCGTCGCACTGGCGGTGGGCGGTCCGACCGATCCCGTCGTCGAACCCGCTTTCCAGATTCTCCAGAAGCAGGCCCTGTGGCCCTCCCGCGCCGTGTCGAAGGTCAGCAAGGACGTTCAGGACAACCTCGCCCTGCATCTGGAACGGCTAGGGCAGATTCGGCGGGTGCGGCTGCAGCCGAAGCGGTCCGGTTACGCGTGGCCACTCACCCACCGCGACCGGGTCGCCAGGGCTCGCACCGACCTGTTGTCGGCGTTGTTCGATCGACGCCCGCCCACGCCGACGACGGCTGCCGTCGTCACCCTGCTGCATGCGGCGGACGGCCTCGGCGCGCTCCTGAGTCTCAACGACCGCGGCTGGCGCTGGGTGCACGCCCGGGCCACCGAAATCGCCAGTGGCAGTTGGGTTGACGAGTACCCGACCACACTGCCCGAGGTCAACCTGGCGGTGACGGCCTCAGCCCTGCGCTCAACCCTTGCGTAGCGCCTGTTCCAAGTCGCTCAGCAGATCCGCGGCATCCTCGATGCCCACCGACAACCGGACCAGGTCCTCAGGCACCTCGAGTTGTGATCCCGCAGTCGACGCGTGGGTCATTGCGCCGGGGTGCTCGATCAGCGATTCCACGCCGCCGAGCGATTCGGCGAGGATGAAGATCTCGGTGCGGGCGCACAGTTGCTGCGCGGCGGCCCGGCCGCCCTTCACCCGCACGGACACCATGCCGCCGAAGTCGGTCATCTGCCGGGCCGCGACGTCGTGATTGGGGTGGCTGGGCAGGCCGGGGTAGAGCACCGTGTCGATCGCCGGGTGCTCGGCGAGGAACTCGGCCACCCGGGTCGCGTTCTCACTGTGCCGCTCCATGCGCAACGCCAGCGTCTTCAGCCCGCGCATCGTCAGGTAGGCGTCGAACGGCCCCGGCACCGCGCCCGCGCCGTTCTGCAGGAAGGCGAAGGCGTCGTCGAGCTCCTCGGCATTGGTCAGCAGCGCACCGCCGACGACGTCGGAGTGGCCACCGATGTACTTCGTCGTCGAGTGCAGGACGATGTCCGCGCCCAGTGCCAGGGGCTGCTGGAGGGCCGGTGAGGCGAAGGTGTTGTCGACCAGCACCTTGACTCCGTCGGCCGAGGCGAGTTGGACGATTCCGGCGATGTCGGCGATCGTCAGGAGCGGGTTGGTCGGTGTTTCGACCCAGACGAGCCGGGTCTTCGAAGTGATCGCGGCGCGGACCGCGTCAAGGTCGGACAGTGGCACGGGCGTGTGGGTGATGCCCCACTGCGCGAACACCTTGTCGATCAGCCGGAACGTGCCACCGTAGGCGTCGTCGGGGATGACGACGTGGTCACCGGGCCGCAGCAGTGCCCGCAGCGCACAGTCGGTGGCGGCCATGCCCGAACTGAACGCCCGCCCGAACGTCGCCCCCTCGACGGCCGCCAGCCCGGCCTCCAGCGCCGCCCGGGTGGGGTTACCGGTGCGGGCGTACTCGAATCCGCCCCGCAGTCCGCCGACGCCGTCCTGCGCGAACGTGGAACTCGCGTAGATGGGCGCGTTGACGGCGCCGGTCGCCGGATCGGGCCGGTAGCCGGCATGGATCGCCCTCGTCGCGGGACCGTAGGCGCGGTACGCATCTGCCTTAGAACGCTGCTCACTCATCGTCGATCAGGGTAACGGCCTCGGATCACCGTGACGTCCGGTGTAGAACAAACAGCATGTCCACCACGATCGAAAGTCTCCTCGACCTCGACTCGCTACTCACCGTCGAGGATGTCGAACTACGGACGATGGTCCGCGAGTTCGGCGATCGACGCCTGCGTCCGCACGTCGCCGAGTGGTTCGAGACCGGCGAAGTCCCGGTCCGCGACCTCGCCGTCGAGATCGGCAAGCTGGGTCTGCTCGGCATGCACCTGCAGGGGTACGGGTGCGGCGGGTCGACCGCCACCGCTTACGGCCTGGTGTGCCAGGAACTCGAAGCCGTCGACAGCGGCCTGCGCAGCCTGGTGTCGGTGCAGGGTTCACTGGCGATGTTCGCGATCCACCACTGGGGCAGCGAGGAGCAGCGCAAACAGTGGCTGCCAGGGATGGCGGCTGGCGAGCTGATCGGTTGTTTCGGGCTGACCGAGCCCGACTTCGGGTCCAATCCCGGCGGGATGCGGACGACGGCGCGTCGCGACGGCTCGGACTGGGTGCTCAACGGATCGAAGATGTGGATCACCAACGCATCGATCGCCGACGTGGCGATCGTCTGGGCGCGCGCCGAGGAAGGCATCATCGGGTTCGCGGTTCCCACGTCGACCCCCGGGTTCAGCGCGCGCGAGATGACGCACAAGATGTCGCTGCGGGCATCGGTGACCTCCGAGTTCAGCCTCGACGACGTTCGTCTGCCCGGCGACGCGAAACTTCCTGGGGCGCGGGGCTTGTCGGGTCCACTCGCCTGCCTGTCCGAGGCCCGTTTCGGCATCGTATTCGGTTCCGTCGGCGCGGCGCGTGACTGCTTGGAGACGACGCTGGACTACGTCGGCACGCGCGAGGTGTTCGACAAGCCGCTGGCCGGTTATCAATTGACGCAGGCCAAGATCGCCGACATGGCCGTGGAGCTCGGCAAGGCGCAGCTTCTGGCGCTGCACCTGGGCAGGCTGAAGGACGCCGGGAAGATCAAGCCCGAACAGGTGAGCGTCGGCAAGCTCAACAACGTTCGCGAGGCAATCAAGATCGCACGTCAGTGTCGGACCCTGTTGGGCGCCAACGGGATTACGCTCGAGTACCCGGTGATCCGGCACGCCAACAATCTCGAGTCGGTGCTGACCTACGAGGGCACTTCCGAGGTACATCAGTTGGTCATCGGCGAAGCACTGACGGGCGTCAGCGCCTTTCGCTGAAACGACTACGCCGCCTGCCCGCGCGTAACGGACTGGCGGCGTAGACGAAGTCTCAAAGGGGAAGTGCGACAGTCTTGATCAACTTGTCGACGAGCGTTTGGCGCTTGGGATCCCACAGCGGGAACAGAACGGCGACGATCCAGGCGATGCCGCAGACGAAGTAGGCCACGATGTAGACGAGCTCGCGCAGAACGGACTTTCCGAAGCCAATCGGCTGTCCGGTGTCCTCATCGACGACCTTGAACTTCATGATGCCCTTGCCGATGCTGGAACCCGTAGTGCCCTGCTTGTAGCCCAGGTTCCAGATGATGAACGCCAGCGCGACGAGCTCGAGCAAGATGAAGAGAGTCCACGCCAGCCCAGTCGGACCGTTGTTGCCAGTCGCGCAGAAGTCACCGAGCTGGTACTCGGAACTGTCTGTGACGCACACCGTGTCGACCTTCTGCATGGTCACGAGGAAGATCGAACCGATCCCCGAGATGATCCCCACTGGCAGCCAGTCGATGAGCCACGCGAGCACGCGCGTGAGCCACGGCGTGTACACCTCGGACGATCCGGCGCCGTAGGCAACGCCTGGGGGTGCGGGCGCGTATCCGCCTTGCGCAGGGGGAGGCGGCGGGTACGAACCACCCGGCGGTGGAGGCGGGGGTGGGTATCCACCGCCCGACGGCGGCGGCTGCGGGTAACCACCGCCGGGAGGCGGCGGCGCCGGCGGTTCATATCCCCCGCCCTCGGACGGCGGCGGCGGAAAGCTACCCGCGGGAGGTGGCGGGTAGTTGCCCGGAGGGGGCGGGGGGTTGGTCATCGTCGGTCCTTCTTCCGTTCGAATGCAGGTGGTCGCAGCATACGAGGACTATGTAGAGCGAATCCATAGTTTGCCGAGACCCGGTCTGCTCTCACGGGATCACGGGGTGAGTGGCGCAATCTGACCGCTGCTGAGCTTCCGGTAGGTGTGAACCAGGAAGAGCGTCGCGACCGGCACGGCGACGATCACGCCGATACCGCAGAGCAGTGCACCGACGGTCACGATGACGCCGATGATCAGCCAGGCGAGGAGCACCTGAACGAAGTTGGCCTTGACCACCGCGAAGCTCGCCTTGATCGCATCGACAGGGGGCAGGTTGCGATCGACGATCGACACGGTGGTGAAGAGCGTGAACAGCGAGATCACCAAGCTGAAGATGAAACAGAAACTGAGGATCGATGACACCAGGCCGATGAGTAGGCTCGCCACCACGACGCTGCCGACGTTGCGCGGCTTGAAGAACGAACCGATCGTTACGGGTTGGCCATTGGCGATGTCCAACAGTCCCGCGTAGTACGCCGACGAGAACGCGCCCACCACAACGAATGTCAAAACACTGCCCAGAAAGATGGCGACGTAGCTTCCCAAGCCGAATCCGGAAGACGCTGAATAACTGAAGCCAGTGTCATCCGAGCTATAGGAGCCAATGGAGTCAGGCGATAGCGCATTGGCGAGCACGAAGACGACCACGGACAACGCGGCCACGATCAACCCATACACCAGCGTCGCGACGATGAGCGGTACGGCGTTCTTGCTGAACTTGTTCCACGCCCACGAGAACGCCTCTCCGATGTCGACCTGTTGGCCCGCCCCGTAGGAGCCGGGGGGTGGACCGTAACCACCTTGCGGTGTATAGCCTCCCTGCGGCCCGCCGTAGCCCGTCTGCGGCGGCGGCGGATAACCGCCCTGCGGAGGCGGCGCTCCGTAACCACCTTGCGGCGGAGGCGGATAGCCACCTGGAGGCGGCGGCGGATAACCACCCTGCGGAGGCGGCGCCGGGTAACCACCCTGCGGAGGCGGCGGATAACCACCCTGCGGAGGCGGCGGCGGGTAACCACCCTGCGGAGGCGGCGGGTAACCATCGTCCGGAGGAGGTGGGTAACCACCTTCCGATGGCGGCGGGGGCGGGTTGGTCATGGTTGACACACCTTTCGGCTGAATTCGGACCGGGCTCGCTGATCGCAATCCCGTTGATGGCTATACATATAACGCGGTGAACGGCGCTATCGGCAGATTGCGGACGACGAACCATGCGGACACCAGGAGCAGGGCCACAACGGCAGCCCACCGTTGGTGTTGCCAACTGACGATCCTTCGGTTGACGATGCGCCCGTACGTCCAAGCTCCGAAAGCCCAGAGCAGGAACAACACTGACAACAGCCCGAGTGCGTTGAAGTGGGCTGCGCCGAGAACGTCCCCGTGCAGAAGGCAGTAGATCATTCGCAGGCTTCCGCAACCCGGGCAGTCGATCCCCAACAACGCCTTGGTCGGACACACCGGCAGCGGTCCACCCGTCGACATCGGATCACCCAACCAGACGGCGCCGCACACCAACCCGGCCGCCACCGCTACGCCGAGCGGGGCGCCGAGTGGTGCTAGTGCCAACGATCGGCGCGTATCCAACATCGGTCCGAGTGATTTACGAGTACGAGAAAGCGCTGGCGCCGACGACCAGCGAGAAGATCAGGTAGATGACGCCGACGACGACACCGGCGATTGCCCCCCACATGGCGAACTTCTTGGCGTCGTCTGCCGCCTGCTGAGCCTCGGCGTAGCGACCCTGCCCCCACAGACCGGAAACCTGCGTGGCCTTGACGATCGACACGATGCCCAGCGGAAGACAGCAGAGCACGGTGACCAGGATTCCCCACACCAGATTGTTGTCGGGCTGGTTCGTGGGCGGCCCACCGTAGCCACCGTAACCACCTGGTCCACCCGGTCCGGGAGGAGGCGGTGGGTAGTTGCCTGAGGGCGGCGGTGGGTAGTTGCCTGAGGGCGGCGGAGGGTAGTTGCCAGGAGGGGGTGAGGGCGGATACTCGGTCATGGACGCCTTTCGGTCATCATTAGCTGAGTCTGAGCGGTGTCACCATACCCGAGAACTGGCTCACGAAGACGGCCATAAAGCGAACTTCATCACACGGATCGACGGCCGCCGAAGAGCGGAATGCTTGCCCTTGCTAACGGTTTTCGGGCGTCGACGGGTCGGTGCGGCCGCCTACCGCACCGCTACCGGCGGATATTTCCGTCGGATAGAAATCCGAGCAAGTCGTGGCGGGTAAGCACGCCAACGGGTTTGCCCTCTTCGACCACCATCACGGCGTCGATTTCACGCAGTGTCTTCGCCGCCGTACTGACGAGTTCACCGGCCCCTATGAGCGGCAGGGCGGGACTCATGTGTTGCGAAACGGCATCGGCTAGCTTTGCTCGGCCCTCGAACACTGCCGACAGAAGCTCACGCTCCGAAACGCTTCCAGCCACCTCACCCGCCATCACCGGGGGCTCCGCGCCGACCACAGGCATTTGCGAGACGCCGTATTCGCGCAGGATCCCGATGGCGTCGCGAACGGTCTCCGAGGGGTGGGTGTGCACCAGGTCCGGCAGCGCACCGGACTTTCGCCGCAACACGTCTGCGACCGTCGACTGTTCGATCGAACCGTCGAGCCGGTCGCGCAGGAAGCCGTAGGACGACATCCAGGCATCGCTGAAAACCTTTGAGAGATAGCCTCTCCCGCCGTCGGGCAGCAGGACCACGACGAGGGCGTCCGGTCCGGCCTGTTTCGCGACGCGAATGGCGGCCACGGCCGCCATCCCGCACGAACCGCCGACCAGCAGCGCCTCCTCACGGGCCAGGCGCCGGGTCATCTCGAATGAGTCGGCATCGGACACCGCGATGATGTCGTCGGTGACGGTCGGGTCGTAGGCCGACGGCCAGAAATCCTCTCCGACACCCTCGACGAGGTACGGCCTGCCCGTACCACCCGAATACACCGACCCCTCCGGATCCGCGCCGATGATCTTCACCGCGCCGCCGGACACCTCCTTGAGGTAGCGCCCCGCGCCGGTGATCGTGCCGCCGGTGCCTACGCCGGCGACGAAGTGCGTGACCTTCCCGTCGGTGTCGGCCCAGATCTCCGGACCCGTCGTCTCGTAGTGACTCGCAGGGCCGTTCGGGTTGGAGTACTGGTCGGGCTTCCAGGCGCCGTCGATCTCCTTCACCAGCCGGTCGGACACGCTGTAGTAGCTGTCGGGATGATCGGGCGGCACCGCAGTCGGGGACACTACGACGTCAGCACCGTAGGCGCGCAGCACGTTTCGCTTGTCCTCGCTGACCTTGTCCGGGCACACGAAGATGCACTTGTAGCGGCGCTGCTGCGCCACCAGGGCAAGGCCGACACCGGTGTTCCCGGAGGTCGGTTCGACGATCGTGCCGCCCGGCTTCAGCTCGCCACTGGCCTCGGCGGCGTTGATCATCTTGATCGCGATGCGGTCCTTTGAGCTGCCACCGGGATTGAGGTACTCGATCTTGGCCGCCACGATGCCCGCGCCGTCGGGCACAACGGAGTTCAACCGAACGAGAGGCGTGTTGCCTATGAGCTCACTGACATGACCCGCGATTCGCATACGTACATCGTGTCAGGCGCAGGCACGGGTTACCAGGTGGCCTCTCGGATGTAGTCGCCGATCTGCTTCAGCGACCGCGTCGCCTCCTTGACGGTGGGCGCCGCCACCTGGAAGACGTGCATCTGACCGGGCCACACACGGATTTCCACGGGCACTCCCGCCGCGGCGAGCATGTGCGCGGCCTTTCGCGCGTCGTTGAGCAGAACCTCGGATCCAGACACGTGAATGAGGGTGCGCGGCAGCCCCGGCTCGATGTGGTCGAGCGGCTCGTAGATCTGCTCGGGCTTGCCATCGACGACGTGGCGCTTGGCCGCGGCCTCGATCAACTCGACCAGCGCCTCGAACGCCCTCGGCGGGAACATGGCGTCGGATTCGATGTTGGGATGCTGGGCTCGCCCCTCGTTGTCGATCTCGAATAGCGGCGACATGGTGACCACGGCCGCGGGCAACTCGTCTTCGAACTGCAGCCGCTCGGCCAGCGCCAGTGAGAGGTAACCGCCGGCCGAGTCGCCGGCGAGCACGATCTGCTCGGGCTCGTATCCCTTGAGCCGCAACCACCTGTAGGCGTCGTAACAGTCATCGATCGCCTGCCCGATCGAATGCTTGGGAATCATCCGGTAGTTGACGACCAGTGCCGGACTGTCGGCGAACCGCGACAACGCGGTCACCAGCCGGCCATGCGAGTTCGCTCCGCAGGTCAGAAAGGCCCCACCGTGCAGATAGAGGATGACGCTGCGCTTGCCGTCGGCGGGCAGGACGCCTGCCGCCCGGACCAGCTGCGCCGTGCAGTTCGGGAGGGCGATGGTGGCGCGGACCGTCCCGGGCGCGGGGAGCACGAGGCGTGACACGAAGTCGACCAAACCGAACGGCCACGGCATCCGCGGAACGTGGGCGCCAACGCTAATTGTTGGCTTGATCGTCATCATCGCGGCCAGAGCAAACAATCGGCCTGCGACGCTCGGGCCGTCCTCAACCACTTCGACGGGGGCGCCGTCACTGACGGGGAATCTGCGGGCTTTACGGGCTCTAGCAGCACTTATGCTGGATCCGGCAGATCTCGAGGCCTTACTCGGTGCGGTCATCGCCACCACTTCCTACGCCGTTGTAGTACCCCGTTTACGA
>NZ_JAVROT010000146.1:0-32743 GCF_032162605.1 Mycobacterium sp.
CCCGCTCGGCCATCGTCGCGCTCGTCGCAGCGTCGCTCGCCGTGGTCGCACTAGTCGTTTCGGTCGTACTTCTCGCCTTCCGCGGATCCTCCGGCGACGAGAAGGTTCCCGCTCCGACCGAGACGACGACGGCACCGACCACCGCGACCACCCCGGTGATCACCAGCGAGCTGCCGCCTCCGCCCCCGCCGCCTCCTCCTCCGCCTCCTCCGCCACCGCCGCTGCCGCCGTCGGCTTCCGAGATCGAACGGGCGCCGGTGATCATCCCTCGACAGCCCACCAACACCAAGAAGCCCGAATTTAACGTCACCCGGTCTCCGCTCAGCGTCAGCCCGCAGATGCCGAAGCGGCGATGACGGAGTTCGACGTCGAGGCCGCGTTCGCGAGGGCCCCCGTCGCCGTGCTCGCGACGGTCGGCGCCGACGGCGCACCGCACCTCGTGCCCGTGGTGTTCGCCGTCAGGACGAGCGGCGAGGCCACCACCGTCTACACCGCCGTCGACGCCAAGCGGAAGTCGACGCACCGACTGCGACGACTGGCGAACATCGCCTCGAACCCCAGGGTGAGCCTGCTGGTCGACCACTACGACGCCGACTGGACGCAGCTGTGGTGGATCCGCGCGGATGGCGTTGCGGCCGTTCACGAGAGCGGTGAGGAGATGGCCATCGGCTACGCGGCGCTACGACACGAGTACCCGCAGTACGAACGGGTCGCACTGGACGGGCCGGTCGTCACGGTCACCATCACGCGCTGGTCGTCCTGGCGGGCCTGAGAGGGGCACCACATGGCATGTCGCATCATTCAGTGGGGTACGGGCGCGGTCGGCAAGGAGGTGCTGGCGACCGTTCTCGACGAGCGGTCCGGCCTCGAATCGGCAGGCGTCAGAGTTTATTCCGATGACAAGGATGGCGTCGACGCCGGCGTGCTGATCGGCCGCGAGCCCGCCGGGGTGCTCGCGACCACCGAAGCCGAGCGGATCCTGGCCCTCGACGCGGACTGCGTGGTCTACACGCCGCGGCTGCACAGCCTCATCGGCTTCGGCAACTAGCGATTTCGGCGCGCTCAGTCGCGATGAACGCAACCCAGCGCGCCGAAATCGCGAGGTTTACAGCAGGCCGAGGACCTCCAGGTCGGTGATGTACTTGACGATCACCGGCGCGGAGATGTGCGGAATGTCCTTGTCCGGGCCGATCTTCGCGTCCTGCACCGCCGCGCGGAACCGGTCCGTCGGGGCCATCGACCCGTTGATCGGGTGCTCGGGCGTCTGATAGTTGTGCAGCAGCGGCAGCAGCGACGCGTTCCGTTGCTTCTCGGGCAGCGCCCGCAGCGTGGTCTCGAACCGCGACAGCCAGTCGCCGTAGCCCTCCACGCGCCGGATCGAGTAGCCGGCCTCGACCAGCCAATCCACGAACTCGTCCATGCCGATGCCGTCGTCGTATGGGTTCATCACGTGATAGGTCTGGAATGCCGTCGTATCCGTCTCGATTAGATGCGCGCCCAGCGTCGCGATGGCGTCGGCGATGAACTCGACGGGCAGGCCGTCATAGTGCGCCCGCTGCCGCTGGCCGTCGGCGCCCAGCTCGTAGAACGAGGCAGGCGCCACGCCCGTCGCGACCAGGCTGAGCATCATGCGGGTGAACATGTCGGGCAGGTTGAGCTGTCCGGCGTAGGTGGTGTCCGCCAGGATCATGTCGCAGCGGAACACCGAGACGGGCAGACCGAACTGGTCGTTCGCCTCGCGCAGGAGCACCTCACCGCCCCACTTGCTGTTGCCGTAGCCGTTGGCGTAGGTGTCGTCGACCTTGCGGGTGGCGCTGACCACGCGGACGTCGGCGTCCTCGGTGTTGTCGGCGGGGTTCATCCCCGCACCGACGGCCATCGTGGACACGTAGACGAACGGCTTGATCTTCGTCGTCAGCGCGATGCGGATCAGCTCCGCGGTGCCGAGCACGTTCGGCCCGAACAACTGGCTGTACGGCAGCACGTGGTTGACCAGCGCCGCGGGGTCGACGATCAGGTCGACGGTGTCGGCCAGCCGCTGCCAGGTGGCGTCGTCGAGGCCCAGGTTCGCTTCGCCCTTGTCGCCTGCGAACACCTCGAGGTGCTCGGCCGCCAGGGCTTGGTAGTGCGCCAACAGCTTTGGGTCACCGCTGTCGAACGTCGCGTCGAGACGGGCGCGCGCGGCGGCGTCATCCTTGGCGCGGACCAGGCAGATGACCTTGCCGTCGACCAGGTCCATTCGCTCGAGCCACTCGAGCGCCAGGTAGCGGCCCAGGAATCCCGTTGCGCCGGTGAGCAATACGGTGCGAACCTCGGAGGCTGGCCCGGGTAGCTTTGAAGCCGTTGAAAGAGTTTCAGGGCCCATGAACTTGTCCAAGGTCAGCTCGCTGGCGTGCACCTCGGTGGCGTCGCGGCCGTGCACGGCGTCATAGGTCGGCCGCTTGGCCCCGCCTGCGCGCTGCGTCTCGACATAGGCGGCGATGGCGGCCAGGTCGCTGGCCGGGCTGACGATCACGCCAACGGGCACGTCCACGTAGAAGATCTCGTGCAGCAGGTTGGCGAAGGTCAACGCCGACAACGAGTCTCCACCAAGATCGGTGAACTGGGCATCGGGCTGCACATCGGTGGCGGCTGCGCCGAGCAGCGCGCTGGCGGCGCGGCTGACGGTCTCCAGCACCGGTTGATCGGCGCCGCTCTGCCGTAGCGCACGCAGCTCCCCCGCCTGGCCGTCGGCCATGTCGACGTACAGCTGCTCGAGCTCAGCGGCGTAGCGTTCCTTCAGTCGCGGCCACGCCAGCTTGCGGATGCCGGTCAACAACCCGTTCTCCAACGTGAATGGCGTCGTCTCGACGATGAAATCGCGGGGCACCTCGTAGGACTGCAGACCCGCCGTGCGTGCCGCGTCCTTCAGTGACGCGCTGATGACGGACTTGAGTTCACGTGCGTCGTAACGGGATTGGGCATCTTCGGTCGGCACGACCACGGCCAACAGGTAGGGCCTCGCACTGTTGCCGTAGATGTAGATCTGTCGCACCAGCGGGCTGTCGGTGAACGCCGCCTCGAGCTTGGAGACCGTGACGAACTCGCCCTGGGACAGCTTCAGCACGTTGTTGCGTCGGTCCAGGTACTTCACCTGGTCGAGGCCGAGGTCGGCGACGATGTCACCCGTCCGGTAGTAGCCGTCGGCGTCGAACACCTCGGCGGTGACCTCGGGTCGCTTGTAGTAACCGGGGAAGAGCTGATCGGACTTGACCAGCAGCTCGCCGCGGGGATGCGGCACGTCGGTTCCGTAGTACCCCAGCTCGGGCACGTCGACCAGCTTGTAGTCGATCACCGGTGGACGCCGGATCACGCCGTCGACGAAGACTGCGCCCGCCTCAGTCGAGCCGTAGGCCTCCACGAGGTGCATGTCGAGGAACGACTCCACCCACGACTTCAGTTCTGGCGAGATGGGGGCGGATCCGGTGATGGCGGTGACGAAGCGACCGCCGAGCAGGCTCTGACGGAGATCCACCATGACATGCTCTTCGCCCGCGGCATCCGAGACGCCGCGCCGGTCGACCTCGCTGACGTACTCCTGGTAGAGCATGTCCCAGATGCGGGGCACGAAGTTCATCTGCGTGGGCCGGGCCAGCGCCAGGTCCTCCAGGAAGGTGGACAGGTCGCTGCGGGCGGCGAAGTACACCGTGCCGCCGCTGGCCAGAGTTCCGTACAGGACGCCGCGGCCCATGACGTGGCTCATCGGCAGGAAGGCGAGCGCGATCGTGGGCAGCACGCCCTGGTTTTCGTCCCAGTGCGAGTTGGCTGCCGAGCGCCACATGTTGGCGACCTTGGCCTCCGGGTACATCGCACCCTTGGGAGCACCGGTGCTGCCGGAGGTGTAGACGAGCAGCGAAAGGGGGTCGTCACCGTCGGCGACGACCGACTGCGGCGCGGTGAGTTCGCGGCCGCGGGCGAGCACGTCGGTCAGGGTTTCGACGACCACGCCGCTGTGCTGCAGCCGCACCTTCGCCGCCTCCAGTGCCTCGCGTTGGTCGTCGACCTCGTGGGCGAAGTCGAACACGATCAGGCGGGCGGGGGCAGGGTCCGCGGAGACATCTCCCGAGTCGCTTCGCTCCTGCTCTCCGGCGAGGATCAGCTCCACCGCGTCGTCGACGAAGTCGATGCTGGACGCGATCACGGCGGGTTCGGTCTCGGCGATGATCGGCTGCAGCTGAGCCTGCGGAGCACTGGTCTGCAGCGGCACCGACACCGCGCCGAGTTGCGTAGTGACGATGTCGAAGGTGGTGTAGTCGACGCTGGTGAAGCCGAGGATGGCAATACGGTCCCCGGGCTGGACGGGCTGGTTGTGCAGCGCGGCGCCGAGGGCCTGCACGCGCTCCCACAGCCCGCCGTAGCTGACGGTGTCGAAGCGGGGCAGCAGCTTTGCCGTGGTGCGGCCACCGTCGGTGACGTACTCGACGGCCCGCTGCCCCAACGCAGGCCGGTCGGCGTAACCCTCCAAGACGGCGCGGACGACGTCGGGCAGTCGGCCGGCCTTGTCGGCGGCAGCGGTGACGGCGTCATCGGGCTTTGCGGCGGCGAACTGTTCGTCGTCGGTGGACAGGTCGGCGATGCGGCGCGCGAGGCGCGCTTCGCGAGTGTCTGCGTCACGCTCTTCGCGCGAGCGCTCATCATTCGACATGAGAAATCCCCTACGTACATGACTGAAAGTCGGTTCTGGTGAGGCTTCCCTGCCGCACCTAGACACAACAACGTTAGCAAAACTAAGGATATGCCCCAAATGCCTGACCTGGCAGTTTGCTGTGAGCAAGGCCACTCTGGATGACATTTGTTATAGTGTCTAAGTAATACCTTTGAGAGGCGGACGATGACACGGACCAACGACGACACCTGGGATCTTGCGACCAGCGTGGGGGCTACGGCGACCATGGTGGCGGCAGCGCGGGCGATCGCGAACAACGACGAATCCATCGACGACCCGTTCGCCGAGCCACTCGTGCGCGCGGTCGGTGTGGACTTTCTCACACGCTGGGCGACGGGCGACCTGACGGCCGCGGACGTCGACGACGAGGGCACGGCGTGGGGCCTCGCGCAGATGCCCGCCGCGATGGCCGCGCGCACCCGGTACTTCGACGAGTTCTTCGCCGACGCGGCGAAGGACGGCATCCGGCAGGCCGTGATCCTGGCGTCCGGACTCGACGCCCGCGCGTACCGGCTGGACTGGCCCGCTGGAATGACGGTGTTCGAGATCGACCAGCCCGAGGTCATCGAGTTCAAGGCGACGACACTGGCCGGCCTCGGCGCCGAGCCGAAGGCCAACCTGCACACGGTGGCCATTGACCTACGCGAGGACTGGCCGACGGCCCTTGAGGCGGCCGGCTTCGACACCACCAAGCCGTCGGCGTGGATCGCCGAAGGACTGTTCGGCTATCTGCCCCCCGAAGCGCAGGACCGTCTGCTGGACGCCGTCACCGAACTGGGCGCGCCGGGCAGCCGACTGGGCAGCGAGGCCGTGCCGAACCAGGGCGACGTCGACATGGACGCAGCACGCGAGAAGATGCGCGAGTCCACCGCCAAGTGGCGCGAGCACGGCTTCGACCTCGACTTTGCCGAGCTGGGATTCCACGGCGAACGCAACGACGTCGGCGCTTACCTCGGAGCCCGCGGCTGGACGTCGGTCGGCACGCCGATGGGGGTTCTTCTGGCCTCCAACGGCTTCGCGGCGATCCCGGATACCGGCGATGATCAGCCGACGATGAACGGCGTCACCTACTACACGTCGACGCTGGGTTAGCTTCCCTCTCGCGCGAGCGTGCGCGTCTGCTCACGACACGCCACGGCAATACGGCAGTCTGCGCACGTTCGGGGCGAAGATCAGCGCTCGGCTGGGTCACGCGGCGGGGCGAGCCGGCTCGATCTCGAGTTCGGCCTCGTAGGCGCCTTCGCCGCGGCCGAGCGAGAAGGTCGCCGCGGTCATCGCCGCGACCGTGAGGACCAGGGCGATCAGCTCGTAACCGCTGACGTCGAGTTCCTCGCCAAGTACGACGGCACCGAGGCAGACGGCCACGACGGGTTCGAGAACCAACATCGTCGGCACAGACGTCTGGAGCGCACCCGCATGGAATGCGGACTGTTGTAGCAGGGTCGCCACGACGCCGACCACCAGCAACACGTACGGCGCCGGGGTAGAGAGCAGGCCGAGCGCGCCCCGCTCGCTCAGCAGGTGCATGACGATCTTGGTCACGACGGCCACCACCCCGAACAGGACGCCGACGGCCACGGCGAACAGCACCGCCCGCTGCAGGCCGTCCGTGCGGCGGGCGAGCACCACGCAAGCCACGATGACGATGCCACAGAGCACGGCGACGATCGTCGAGACGGGAAGGGACGCCGCGCGTCCCTGCGGAGCGGGGCGGCCGAGCAGCACGAAAAGCGCAAGTGCCAACGTCAGAAGGCCCGCCCACAGCCATTCTCGACGGGTGACGCGGCGGCCGGCCAACCGCGCGCTCAGCGGCAGCGCGAACAGCAGCGCCGACACCAGAAGCGGTTGGACCAGGATCAACGACCCCTTCATCAGGGCCAGCGCCTGGAACCCGTAGCCGGCCACCGCCGCGGCGGTGCCCGCCCACCAGACCGGTCGTCGCAGCAGGGTGGCGATCATGACGGTGCTCACGCCCTGGTCAGAGGGCACGTCCATGGTGGCGCGCTGCCGGACGACGATGCCGACGGCCATGCAGACGGCCGAGCACAACGCGAAGAGGACGACCAGTCCGTGGCCCAACAACGTCCTCGACACCCTTCATCGGTCATGCGACTGTCCCCGCCGCTTACACCGTAGAGGTGCGACTAGCCTGCTTCGAGTCGAGTGTCCTTCTCGGCGTCCAGACACGAGGTGGGATCGATGCGGTCCCAGAGCGTCAGGCCGTGCGCGACCGAGGCGCGGTACCTCAGCCGAACCTCGTCGCGCGACGGCAGCTCGTCGGCGGGTAGACCGAGGGCATCGCGGTACTCGGCGAGAAGCGCGCGTTCGTGGCCCCTGCGGTCCTCGGTGGTCAGGGCGACCTGCAGGAAGTAACCGAGGTCCAGCGCGAAGTTGCCGCGCCGCGCGACCTGCCAGTCGAGGAACCCGACGTTGCCCGTAGGCGTCAGGTAGGTGTTGCCGATGTGGGCGTCACCGTGCAGCAGCGTCACCGACGACATGACGAGAGTGCGGATGTAGGGCCTTCCAGACGTCGTCGATCAGGGCGTCGATGCTCAGGGCGTGCGCCGGGGCGTCGTCGCCGAGGCGTTCCAGCCCGGCGGGCAGCGGTACGTACTGCGTGCCGTCCCATGGCACGAACGGCTCGAGCCAGTCGAGTTCCGGCCGCTCGACGCGGTGTCCCCAGAATTCGCCATGCAACCGGGCCAGTCCGCGGACCCCGTTGCCCGCCTGCTCGACGGTGAGCGGCCTGGTCGCATCGCGCGGGTCGGCGCAGTGGGCCGTCAGGTCCTCCATGACCAGGATGAAGTCGTTCCGCCTCGTCGATCAGGGCCGCGTAGACCAACGGATGCTCCAGCGGGAGAACGACTTTCGGCTCGAACAACCGCGGGCTCGTGCAGGAGACCGCTGGTCATCTCGATCATCGCCCTGTGATCAGGGTCGACGGCCTTCACGAACACGGTCGCGGGACCGGACCCGGCGGAATAGGTCACGCCGAGTCGGGCACGCCGGTTGGTGCCGTCGTCGCGAAGGTCGACGGTGACCTTCTCGACCGTCGCGTCGGGGTGGTGTCCCGCGAGCGCCGCCGTCGTCCACTCCGGCGTGATCTCGTCCCAGTCCTGACGAGGCTCGCCGTCACGGGATGAACGCGGGAAGGCTGTCCCAGCCGCGGATGGTGGACGTCGACGACAGCACCGCATTGGGCAGGTCGACCTCCCACCGATCGTCAGATGCAGCGTGCCCATCGCATGCAGCTGCGCGCTGCCGAGGTGGATCTGCGGGATGTGCGCGGCCGTCACGGCTTCGAGAGTGGCACCACCCAGCGGGAACACGCTCGTCACCGCAATGGGGTTGAGACTGGCCACCGCATCGACGACGTTGCGGCCGTCGTCGGTCTCGAACTGCAGCGAAAGCACCACGCCGTGGCGGGCGAGTGCCGTGGTCAACCTGCTGCCGACCTCAAGCAGCAACTCGCCCAACGAGATACGCGGAACGACGTAGAGCATCACACCGCTGCCACCGACCGCCAGATTGCGGGCCGCGAGGTTCGGCCGGTAGCCGAGTTCCTTGGCCGCCGACTGCACGGCAGCCTTGGTCTGCGCCGAGATCGTCTGGCCCGCGACGTCGTTCAGCACGTAGGTGACGGTCGCCGGAGAGACGTTGGCAAGGCGAGCGACGTCGGCCTTGGTCGGTCTCGCGGCTCCCCTGACACCCATGGGGTCATCATCTCAGGTGGCCGGAGTCGGCGCGGTGTCTATGTCGCGCCATGGTCAGCATCCGGCTCCGACCACGGTAGGAGACGAAGACCGGACTTCGGCACGATGCGGATCGGGGTGCCCACTTCCTAGCGTCGAGGGATGACATGGTCACTACCGAAGTGCGCACTCCGCGGCTGATGGTCACTGATGGAGGGGTTCGGCTCGGTGCGACGTCGATCGTTGGCGCGCCTTCCGCGACCAGGGATCGATTCGCCGCATGGGTCAGAAGGGCCCTCGCCGGTGTCCGCGGGGCCGTTGCGAGGCCGCCAGAGCGTCCGCCCAGGGGAATGTACTATCCACCGTCATTCAGCAGGGCGTTCGAGACCTCGATCGTCGATCGCGAGCGTAGAAGGCTTTGGCGGCAACGTTTTTCGCCGCGCGGAGGCGGCCACGGCGGCTGCCCTGAGGTGCGACGACGGCGGTGCGCGAGCCGGTGTTCGGCGTTCTCGAGAACGTCTCGGATCGCTCCTCGCCGAGGCCTTCAGCCTGGTAGCGGATGGCAGTCCGTCGACCATCAACTTCGAGGCTGACCGTCGAGGTGGTGCGCGTAAGCGCTTGGAGCCCTTCACCGTCCGCACCCTCCGGGCGGATCTCGAGTACCTGCTGGAACTGGTCACGGCCGAGGCGGTCGATCCCAGATCGGTCTCCGCACGTCCTGGGAGGCCGTAGCCGACGCGGCGGGAGCACTGCTCGACCGCACGGTCGTCGGCAACGCCGTGCTGGAGCTGCCCTAGGTGGGCCGCCCCTTGTTGTGCCCCAAACACGCCGACGACAGGGGAAGGTATGGGGCATGGACATGCACCTCACGGACAAGGTCGTCGTCGTCACCGGAGCGAGCAAGGGAATCGGCCTGGCCGTCAGCCGGGCGTTCGCCGAAGCAGGGGCCTTCGTCATCGCGGGCGCCCGGCATAACACCCCCGAACTGCAGGAGCTCGAAGCCGCCGGGTCGGCCACCTTCATCGCCGCCGACCTTTCGACAGCGCAGGGTCCACACGGGCTGATCGCCGCGGCCGCCGAACGGGGGGGCGTCGACGTCCTGGTCAACAACGCCGGGGCGGTGGCCACCCGCTTCGACGGCATCCTGTCGGTCACCGACGAGGAGTGGGATGCCGCGCTGTCACTGAACTTCATGTCGGCCGTACGCACCACCCGCGTGGCCATCCCGCAGATGCTGGCCCGTGGCGGCGGCTCGATCGTGAACATCGGCTCGGTCAACGCTACGCTGCCCGAGTGGAACATCGTCGACTACAGTGCCACCAAGGCCGCGCTGGCCAACTACGCGAAGAGCCTGTCGAAGGAGTTCGGCCCCAAGGGAATTCGGGTCAACACCATCAGCCCTGGGCCGGTCTCGACCGGTCTCTGGCTGGCCGAGGACGGCGTGGCCGCCAAGTTCGCCTCCGCCAGTGGCGCGACCCCCGACGACGTGGTGGCCTCCGTATCGGCCGGCGCACCGACGGGACGGTTCACCACCCCGCAGGAGGTCGCCGACCTTACCGTCTTCCTGGCCAGTAGCCGTTCGGGCAACACCACCGGGTCCGACGTCCGCATCGACGGCGGCTACGTCACCACCATCTGACCCACCCCAACTATTGCGATTTCGGCCCGCGCCATAGCGATTTCGGCGCGCAAAACCGCGGTGAGCGCGGATTAGCGCTCCGAAATCACCAAGAAGGGAGGCAACGATGTACGACCTGGAAGACGCCATCGCAGCTCGTCACTCGACGCGCCTGTTCCTCCGCGGCCGCCCGGTGCCGACGGCACTGGTGACCGAGGCGCTCGAACTCGCCGTCCGGGCGCCGTCGAACTCGAACATCCAGCCGTGGCGGGTGGTATTCGCCTCCGGCCCTGCGCGTGACCGCTTGGTCGAGGCCTTGCTCGCCGACGCCGACGCCGGGGCGCCGGAGGTGCCGCCGCTGCCGGAGGAGTTCGACCACTTTCGGCGCGACCTCGGCGCGCTGGTCTACGGAACGATGGGTGTCCCCCGCCACGATGCCGAGGCCAGACGCATCGCGGTCCGACGGAATTGGGAGTTCTTCCGGGCCCCGCTGGCCGGCATCGTCTGCATACACCGCGATCTGGACTTCGTCGACGCGCTCGGTGTCGGGATGTTCCTGCAGACGTTCATGCTGGCGCTGACGGCCCGCGGCCTGGGTACTTGCGTGCAGGTGTCGATCGCGGGCTACGCGGACACCGTCCGGGAGCAACTCGGCATCGGCGACGACACCAGGATCCTGTGCGGTCTGGCGATCGGCTACCCGGACCCGGACTTTTCCGCCAACGCGCTCCACGTCCCCCGCGATCCGCTCGAACACAACTTCAAGTTCCTCGAGAACTGACGGCCCGAGAGGAACAAAGCACGGACACGGCGCCGCCGCGTAGCGTCGAATCATGAGCACACTTACAGACACCAAGATCGCCTCGGCGCTGGATCGGATGTACACCGAGTCCCACGAGCAGATGACCCAGCTGCGCAACGACGGAGGCCGGTTCGCCGATCTGGCAACGGCCACCGCACAGGAACGCGCCGACGCGCTGAGCGACGTGTACATGCCCGTCACGCCCGAGGCCGGACGGTTGCTCTACTCGCTGGTGCGCGCGACGCGCCCGCAGACCGTCGTCGAGTTCGGCATGTCGCTGGGGCTTTCCGGCATCCACCTGGCGTCGGCCGTGAAGGACAACGGCAGCGGCCGCGTCGTCACGACCGAGTTGAGCGCCGCCAAGATCGCGACGGCCAAGAACAACTTCACCGAGGCAGGCCTCTCCGACCTCATCACGGTGCTCGAAGGCGACGCACTCGAGACTCTCAAGACGGTCGACGGCCCGGTCGACTTCGTCCTGCTCGACGGCTGGAAGGAGTTCTACCTTCCGGTCATCGAGCTGCTGGAGCCGCACTTGACGCCTGGCACGCTGATCGTCGCGGACAACACGAACATGGCCGAGACCCAGCCCTATCTCGACTATGTCCGCGATCCGGACAACGGGTATGTCAGCGTGAACTTCCTCGCCAGGGACAGCGACAGCATGGAGATCAGCTGCCGGGTCTGACACGGGGCCGCGGAGGGACGGACGTCAGCAGCAACCGCGACGAAGTGGCGATACCCGTTACTGAAGGCTCGCCAGGTTCTGCACCGACCGCTTGACGTCTCCCTTGATCAACCGCGCGACCAGGCTGCCGACCGGCCCGCTGAGGACGGCGCCGCTGAGGTCTGCAACGAGGTGGAAGGTGGTGCCGGGATGGTCGTCGGCGATGTCGGTGGTCAGCGAGATCTGGACCCCCCCGAAGCCCTTCCCGCACATCTCGATGCGCCTGGGTGCGTCGTAGTTCGTCACTTCCCAGTGGATGGTGTTCCGGAAGCCCTTGATCTTGATCAGGGACGAAACCTCGGTGCCCTTCTCGATGACGTCGGGCACGGGGCTGCGCCAGCCGCCGAAGATGGTCAACCACTCGTCGAAGCGCCCGAGGTCGGACGCGAGCGCCCACGCCTTGTCGGGAGCGAGCTTGGAGGTCACTGACACGTCGACACTGGCCATGCCTCACTTCTACCCCACTAGCGGCGCGACGGCAGGCGGTGGCACGGCAGGCGGTGGCACGGCAGGCGGCGCGACGGCAGGCGGTGGCACGCCAGCGCCGAGCACTCTGAGCAGGTCGGGCTTCATCGCCTGCAGTTGAGCGCCCCAGTACCCCCAGCTGTGGGTGCCGTCGTTCGGGAAGTTGAAGACCGCGTTGTGCCCACCGAGAGCCAGGTACTGCTTCTGGAAGTCCTTGTTGGTGTTGATGGTGATGTTCTCCAGGAACTGAGCGCTGTACTGAACGCCGAAGTCGCCTGACGCGTCCAGGTCGGACGTCCTGCCGTTGCCGCAGTACACCCAGATGGCCGTGTTGTTCGCGACGAGTGTCGGTAGGTTGACCATCGGGTCGTTGCGCCGCCAGGCTGGGTCGCTCGCGACGCCCCACATGTCGGTGGAGTTGTAGCCGCCCGCGTCCTTCATGGCGAAGCCGATCATGGTCGGCCACAGACCCTGCGACGGGTTGAGGAAGCCCGACAGCGAACCCGCGAACACGAACTGCGTCGGGTAATACGCTGCCAGGGTCAGCGCGGCTCCGCCGGACATCGACAGGCCCACCACCGCGTTGCCGGTGGGTGCGACCCCCTTGTTGGCGGCGAGATATGCAGGTAGCTCCTGGGTCAGGAACGTCTCCCACTTGTATGTCTGGGTGCCCGCGCTTCCCGTCGCCGGGCGGTACCAGTCGGAGTAGAAGCTGGACTGCCCGCCCACCGGCATCACCAGCGACACCCCGGACTGGTAGAACCACTCGAATGCCGCGGTGTTGATGTCCCAACCGCTGGCGTCGTCCTGTGCACGCAGGCCGTCGAGGAGATAGACGGCGTGCGGGCCGCCGCCCTGGAACTGGACGTGGATGTCGCGTCCCATCGACGGCGAGGGCACGCTGAGCAGCTCGATGGGCAGGCCCTCGCGCGAGTACGCCGCGGCCGTCGGCACGAGTCCGACGCCGCCGACCAGCCCCGCCATCGCCGCCACGACGAGCGCGGACACGGCCAGCCGTCGCGTCCACGCGCGTCGAACTCCACTAACGAACGTCGCCAACACGGCTGGATCCCATCTCTAGTGCACCCTGACTCCGGCAAGCTAACAGCGCCGTCAAGGGCGGCCGCGGCCCCCGCGCCGTGGCGTAATCGGCTTGTTATCAAGGTGTTCCGCGATCGGCGATTCGCCACGACATGGGAGCCGCCAGTATGTGGACTGTGAGCGTCGTACCGATTACCTGTGAATTACCTCCTAAGCCAAGCGCCATGGCGTCCTTCACGGCAAACTCTTCTCAAACACAAAGGAGCACGTCCATGTCAGCCATTGGATCACCGGCCCCGTCATCTCGTGGATGCACCGCGCTTCGCCTGACCGGCGGGGCCGTGCTCGCCGGTGGGCTGATCGGCACGACCCTGTTCGGGGCCCTCCCCTCGGCCTTCGCCAACGAGGATCCGGCCCTGAACCCACCGAACTGCACGGCGGCCGACCTGGAGGGCGTCCGGTCGGGCGTCTCCGCCTCGACGTCGGCGTACCTGTTCAGCCATCCGGACTACAACTGGTTCGTGACCAGCCTCGAAGGGCTTCCCAGGGAACAGGTGTCGAAGCAGATGAAGGACTATCTGAACGTTCACCCTGACGTCAAGAACGACATCACGGGGATCCGGCAGCCGCTCTTCGACATCAAGGACCGGTGCGGCGCGCCGCCCAGCCCCTAACCGACACCCACCAACAGGCTGGTCGTCCGCCACCAGATGAGAGCAGCGAAGAGCAGCACCACGGCGAGCGAGAGACCGGCCTGGATCAACACGCGGTTCTCCCTCGGCGAGTAGGCGTACGTCCAGCCCACCGCCGCGCCGGTCACCAGTCCGCCGATGTGGCCCTGCCAGCTGATCCCAGGCGCCACGAAGGTGAACACCAGGTTGATGACGATGAGCCCGACGACCCACCGAACGTCGAAGTTGAGCTTGCGGGCCAGGACGAACGTCGCGCCGAAGAGCCCGAAGATCGCCCCCGACGCGCCCAACGTCGCACCATCCACCGGTGTGACCAGATAGACCAGCACGGACCCGCCAAGGCCGCTCAACGCGTAGAGACCGAGGTAGCGCGTGCGGCCCAACCACTGTTCCAGCGGACCACCGATCACGTAGAGCGCCCACATGTTGAACAGGATGTGCATGAGGTCGGCGTGTAGGAAGGCCGACGTCCCCAGGCGGTATACCTCGCCGTAGTGGGCGATCCCCCACGGCCAGAGGACGAACGCCTTGGTCACGTCGGGCGCCGCCTTCTGCAGCACGAACATGACCACGTTCGCCACGATCAGCGTGTAGGTGACCCACGGGCGGCTCGTCGGCTTCCCGCCGAAGGCCGTCTTCACCCGGCGCACCGACGTGGCGCCCTCGTTGACGCACTCGACGCACTGGTGGCCGACCGCTGCATCGCGCATGCAGTCGGGGCAGATGGGGCGATGGCAGCGGGTGCAGCTGACGTACGTGCCCCGGCCAGGATGCCGATAGCAGCTCGGCGGGGCTGCTGGCGTGCTCGGCATGCTGGGTGTGCTCACACTTCATTCTCTCCCAGCCGGAGCGACCGGCGATGCACCGCTCGGCCAGCTTCGAGCATCAGAATCGCCACAGCGCTTCCTGGCTGGTGCTGGCCACCAACGACCCCGCCAGGTCGTACATCGAGCCGACGACGAGTCCCCGCGCGTCGGCGTTGTTGAGCGGGTTGACCTCATAACGGTGCCACTCGGCCGGCACGAACGGGCGGTGGAACCAGACCGCGTGGTCGAGGCTCGCCGCGTAGCCGGCCGCGGTGCGCAGCGGTGTACCCGGCGGCCGTGCGACGGGGACGGGGCCAATGTCGGACATCAAGGTCAGCGTGCAGGCACGGACGAGCGGGTCGTCCTCGATCGGGTCCCTGGTCCTGATCCAGAACGGGGGCACCACGAACGGCGAATCGTCGCCGGGGGTCGCGCGTATCTCGAAGCGGCCCGCGAAGCCCAGGTCGGGCTCCTTCGGGACGGCGGCGTCGAAGTCGATGCCCGGCGGCGGAGTCGGATGCCAGTCGGCGCCCTGCTCCGGCCGATGAAACGACGCGATCATCTCCAGGATGGTCTTGCCGTGCTGTATGGCGGTGACCTGGCGGGTGTCGAACGACCGGCCATCGCGGGTCCGGACCACGTTGAGTTCGACGTCGACGCCGTACTCCCCGCCGCGGACGAAGTAGAGGTGCAGCGACTGCGGCAGCTTGTCGGGCTCGACGGTGGCGCCCGCGGCCGCCAACGACTGGGCCGCGATCAGTCCGCCGAAGAGGCGTTTACCCGGGCCGCCGGACGGCTGTGGTGCGACGAAGACGTCGCCGTCGCGCTGGAAGTCCAGCAGTCGGGCGATCCAGCTGGGCCGATCGAACTTGACACCTGTCATCGGTGGGAACCCTAGCCGCCAGGAAGAGATCTCCGAAAAAAGTGAGGGAATTCGGGCGCCCCGATGCTCCTACCTGTGATCGCGGCATACCGGCCGCGACAAACACAGGGAGAACACCATGAACGCCAACCTCACCACCCTCCGCAATCTCACCACCGCCGCCCTCGGAGCCACGGCCGTCGCCATCGGCACACTGGCGATGAGTGCCCCGGCCACCGCCGCCACCAACATGAAGCCGACGTGCGAGCAACACCGGGAGCTGTACGCCGCCGGGGCAACACTCGGTGTGTACAGCACGCAGCGACGTGGGGTCGACCGCGACCAGATCTGCAAGGTGTACGACGCCAGCCACCAGCTCCTCGGCACTACCACCGCCACCGATTACGGCTACTACCGGTTCACGCAGCGGCCCGTCACGGCCGGCCAAGTCCAGGTTCGTTAGTTCCGGGGACGACGGCTGTTCACGAGTCATTGCCAGACGGGTAGGCCGCGACGATGCTGTTCTCCTTGGCACGCGAGGGGTGTGCTGTGGGGGTGGAGCCATGACCAGTGGCGTGCTGCTGGCACGGGCCGCGGCCGCCGGCGACCGGCTGGCTTTCGCCGAGATCTACGATCGCTACGCCGACCGGTTACACGACTTCTGCGTTGCCATGTTGCGGGACCGGGACGCCGCCGCGGACTGCGTGCAGGACGTATTCCTCACCGCGGCAACCAAATTAGTCCAACTGCGCGAACCCGATCGATTGAGGTCGTGGTTGTATGCGATCGCTCGCTCCGAGGCGCTCTCCAGGATCCGTGACCGCAAGCGTGAACAGCTCAGCGAGGAACTACCCGAAATGCCCAGCGACGACGCAGATCTGGCCACCTTGGCGGCCCGCAGCGAGCTGGCCGAACTCGTCAGGGAAGCCAGCAACGGGTTGTCCGACCGCGACCGCGTGGTGCTCGAGTTGGCGTGCCGCCAGGGACTCGACGGCCCCCAACTCGCGGACGCCCTTGGCGTCACACCGAAGAACGCCAACCCCTTGGTCGAACGACTCCGCGACACCATCGCACGCTCGTTGGGCGCGCTGCTGCTGTGCAAGCGCGCCAAGGCCGGCCCCGACCGCTGTCCCGAACTCGCGGCGATCCTGGACCTGTGGGACGGCCAGTTCACGGTGTTGATGCGCAAGCGCGTCGCCAGCACATCGACGGTTGCGTGGTCTGCGAGGAGGAACGCGCCAGGATGGTCAATCCGGCTGCGCTACTCGGCGCCGCCCCGGTACTCGTTCCCGCGCCTGCCTGGCTGCGCGAACAGACGCTGGACCGTGCGGTGCTCGACGTGCCCCCGGCCGGGCTCGCCCCCGTCGGTCCCGAGGACGACGCCTCTTGGTGGCCTCCGCGCGATCTCGACATTGCCGACCTCCCTTGGGGATCCAACTCCGGCGGCCGCCCGTTGCGGGCTGCTCTCGGCGCCGTTTTGGTGCTGGTCGCCATCGGCGGCGCAACGGTGCTCGGCGCGCCTGCCGCGTTCCGGGTGGTTCCCGCGGACTCCAACGAACCGATCACCCCGACGTCGACCACCACTGCGGTCACCACCCCGTCGGTCGCTCAACGCACTGCGCCCAGCGACACTCCTGCGATGCTGCCACCGGCGGTCGTCCCGACGACGACCGTCGTCATCGCGCCGCCCACCGAGACCACCTACGACCCAGGGCCATCCGACAAGCCACCGCCGAGAACCCCCAAGGAGACGCCGGAGACCGCCACGCCAGTGACCACCCGTCCCAAACCAAGCCCTCAGCAGGACGACGAGGACGAGCAGCAGCCTGCGCCCGTCATCGACCCACCCAAGAACGAACCGTCGAGCGACGCACCATCTACCACCGATTCGCCGGTGAAACCAAAGCCCAAACTGCCCACCAAGATTCCGCCGCAAGAGAAGCTCGAACCGGACTGCCCGCCGCAGGACGACACCTGCAACGGGGGTGGCGGACCCGTCATCAGCTGACCAGCGGCGCGATGACGATCACGTAGATCGCCACCACGGCCAACGGCGCCACCAACGGCACCCACGGCAACGCCAGCTGGATGGAGGTACCGAGCACGGCGGCGGCAGAAAGGCCAAGGGCGCCAAGCACTGTCGGCGCCGTCAGCGAGGTCGACGTGTCACCTGCCCTCGCGTGCTGCAGCGCAAGGTAGACCGTCGCCGCCAAACCGGCCAGCGCGGCGATCACCGGCGACGGACCCGAAAGCGCGAGCGCCGCGGCAGTCGCCACCACCGCCACCGTCGCGGACACGCGGGACACCAGCCCCACCACCACCGCCGCCAGTGCCAGCGCCGCGACGACGAGCGCGGGGCCGCCGCTCTGGACGGTTCCCGCGGCCACCATCAGCAGGCCGAACGCGAGGGACAGTGCACGCATCCCGTCATCTCCTTCCCGAGACGCGGCGGCGGCGCGGAACCAGATGCAGCACCTGGTCCAGGGTTCCGTCCACGGACCAGGGCACGACATCCACACCGATCGTGCGCATGTCGCGGTACATGAACGCCCGTTGCATCGACCACATCCGGGCGATGAGCGGGTCATCGAGGTCGTCGAACGGCGCGCCGTCGAGAACGTCCACCGCCACGACGACGTGCCCTCGGCGGCACAGGTCGATCAGCGCCAGCGCGAAGTCCGTGTCGAGAAGCGTAGAGAACGCGACGACGATGGCGCCCGGCGGGATCGCCGCCCGCGGTGCGAGCGTGCCGGTCGTGGTCTCGTGCCCATCGCCTGCGCCGAGCATCGCGTCCAGCACGCGGTAGAACTGGCGGCGCCCGATGTCGGCGCCCATCCATCTAGGCGTCCCGCCGAGCGCGACGACGCCTGCCCGGTCGCCGCTTCGCAGCGCGCTCTGCACCACCTGGACGGCGCCGCGCACGGTCCGCTCGGTGGACTCGGTGGCGGGTCCCGGTGGCTGGTCGTGGGTGTCGACGAGCACGACGACGTCGGCCGCGCGCTCACTCAGCCGCTCGGTCACGTGCAGGCTGCCACGCCGGGCGCTCACCGGCCAGTTGACCGTGCGCAACTGATCGCCCGGCACGTACGCGCGGATGCCGCCGTACTCGACACCCCTGCCGACGTGCCGTGTCATGTGTGAGCCGAGTCGATCGAGCAGTTCGGTCCGCGGCAACGTAGTGGATTGTGCTGGGGCGACGGGGAATACGAAGACCTCGGCCACCTCGGTGTTCGCAGCCGCGGCGCGCCCCACTAGCAGACCGCCCCTCGCGCCGACGCCGACCCGCAGCGTGATCGGATACCGGCCCCACCGCTCGGCGCGAAACACGACCGCGATTCGTCCCGACGGCCCCTCCGAGACGTCGAAGGACGCGCCAACGGCCGTGACGACCGTGACGTCCACCGGGGCGCCGTCGCTCGCCGTGGCCCAGACCGTCAGCCGAACCTCTTCGTCCTCGAAGCAGCGCACCAGGGCTGGTTCGGCATGGATCTGGACGCTGGGCGGCTGCCGCTGCCAGTGCAGCGACACCAGCGCGCCCAGCAGCGGTGCCGCGAACGCGACGAGCTGCCAACGGGATCCGATGAGCGCGGCCGCGAGGGCCACCGCGGCGCACGTGGCCAGCGAGAGGGACAGTGATGAAGCGCGCCAACGCATCTCGACGTCAGCGCTACCCGTCTCGGTCATGTCGCGCCGCGGGTGCGTGGCACCGGGAGTCGCCGCAGCAGCTCCTCCACCACGTCGACCGTCCGCACCTGCCGGACCCACATCTCTGGACGCAGGCTGATGCGGTGTGCCATGGCGGGCACGGCCAACGCCTTGACGTCTTCGGGAATGACGTAGTCACGGCCGGCCAGCAGCGCACGCGCCCGGGAGAGTTGGACGAGATCCAACTCGGCGCGCGGGCTGGCGCCGACCGCGACCTGCGGATGCTGTCGACTCGCGGTCGCCAACGACACCACGTACTGCAGGACGTCCTCGTGCACCGTCACCTGCTCGACCGACTCGCGCATGGCGATGAGCCCAGCCGCGTCGACGACGCGCTCGACGGTGGGCTCGACCGAACCGCGGTCCAGGCGGCGGCGCAGCATCGCCGCCTCGTCGTGTTCGGTGAGGTAGCGGAGCTCGAGCCGGATCGTGAACCGGTCGAGCTGCGCCTCGGGCAGCGGGTAGGTGCCCTCGTACTCGATGGGGTTGTCGGTGGCCAGCACGATGAAGGGCTCCGGCAGTCCGTGGGTGACACCGTCGATGCTCACCTGACGCTCGGCCATCGCCTCGAGCAACGCCGCCTGCGTCTTCGGCGGCGTCCGGTTGATCTCGTCGGCCAGAACGAGATTGCTGAAGATCGGCCCAGGCCGGAACTCGAACCGGCCCGACCGCATGTCGTAGATGGTCGAGCCGAGCAGATCGGCGGGCAGCAGGTCCGGCGTGAACTGCACACGCTTGAACTCCAGGCCGAGGGCGGCGGCGAAGCAGCGCGCGATCAGTGTCTTTCCGAGTCCGGGAAGGTCCTCGATGAGGACGTGCCCGCGGGCCAGCAGCGCGGTGAGGATCAGCGTCAGCGCTGGGCGCCTGCCCACGACGACGCGTTGGATCTCGTCGAGCACCGCCTCGCAGTGGGCAGCGGTCGTGGTGACGGTTGGGCTCATCTTGTAGTTGCGGCGTGGAGACCTCTGGCTTGAGTCGGGGGAGGGTGCGCCGCTTCTCCTTTCGGTGCTTTGTCGGTGGTAGGGGTTACGTTGCGAGGGTGTCGCGATATCGGCTGCTTCCTACTGCTGAGCAGGCGGCGGCGTTGGCTGAGCATTGCCGCCAACTCGGTATGTGTGGAACCTGGCCGTCGAGCAGCAACAGTATTGGCGGCCGGGACGCCACGCGCCCGGCTACAACGAGCAGTGTGCGCAGTTGACCGAGGCCCGCGCCGAGTACGGGTGGCTTTGTGCGGCGAGTCAGACGGTGCAGCAGCAGGCGTTGCGGGATTTCACGCAGGCGATGCAAAACTTCTTCACCGGCACGCACCGTCGCCCGACGTGGCGCAAAGCCGGTGTGCACGAGGGGTTCCGGCAGGTCGCGGTCAAACCGCATCACGTCGAGCGGCTGAACCGCCAGTTCGGTCGGGTGTGGGTGCCCAAGGTGGGCTGGGTGCGGTTCCGGCTGCCTCGCCCGGTGCCCGCGGGGGTCACGTCCTACCGGGTCACCCGGGATCGCAACGCCGACGTCCATGCTGCACGCAACATCGCCGCCGGACGGGCGGTGACTGCACGGGGAGACCGCGCCGGTAGGCGGTCTGCGAACCGTGAACCTCAACTTTGCTCGCCTCCTACGTAGGTAGTGGGTGTGGGGTTGAAATCCCCCGGCTTCAGCCCGGGGAGGACGTCAAATCGCCTCCAGGCGTTGCAGGACGTCGTTGAGCACCGCACGCCCGGGCCCCGGTTCGGCGGCGCCGCTGCGCGACACGTTGTCGGGGTCGACCCACACCCACAGTTGCGCACCGAACAGCGCGAGCGCCGTGGCGTGAAAGACGCTCGCATCCTTCTTCTTTCGCTGTCCGGTCGCCAGTTCGAACTGTCTCGCGAGCATCGGGCGCAGATACTTGTCCCAGTCCGACCGGTTGGTGTCGGCGCGGGCGATCAGAATCTCGGTCTTCGACCGCCAGCGCCGCAGGGACTCGGCTGGATCGCGGGCGCGGGTCTCGTCGATCGCGGAGCGGGCGTCGCGGACCATCCACCAGCGCACCGTCAGAAGGACGGCCGCCGCGGCGGCGGTCCCCACCCACAGCACCACGCGCCGATCGGGATGCGACAGCGCGAGCAACTGGGCTCCGATGAGCATCACGACCGCAACCGTCGTCAGCTTCTTCACGCGTGGCTCCGCAGCTCACCGAGCACGTGCGTGAGTACGGCGACCGCCACGTCGCGGTGACCCTCGTCCATCACGTGCGGGCTGAACCGCGCCTCGTCGAACAGGTCGACCAGTCGCGTCGCACTGTCGGGGGCAAGGGCGTGGTGCTCGACCGCGCGAGCGAGTACCTCGGATGCGGTGTCGAACTCGCGGGGGGCGGCGTCCGGCAGGAGTGACAGCTCCCGTTCCATGGCGGCGTAGCAGGCGATGATCGCCTTGCGGGGCTCGCGGCTGAGGTCACCCACCTCCGCGAGGCCGACTTCCGCTGCGCGCGCCAGGGATTCGGATCCGGTCTCCGGCATGGAGTCGTCGCCGGGCGGAGCGGGAGTGATCGGCGCGGGACGGCGCCGACTGTGCGCCGCGACGATCGAGCCCACGACGATGACGAGCAGGAAGATCACCGTCGCCCCGTAGAAGTACCCCAGCAGATCGGAGCCCGTGGCCGGGTCCGGTCGTGGCAGGGCGCTCGCCGAGCCGCTGGGGTCCGGTGACGGGCTTGCCGTCGTCGGCGCGGCACCGGGTGCGGCCGTCCCGTCGGGCCCGCCGCCACCCAGCCCGCCGAGCACCATGGAGAGCAGCAGCCAGCCGAGAATCAGACCGAACGCGATCAATGCGACGCGCCAGGTCGGGCGGCCACCGTCGCCGCGGAGCCAATCCGACCGGCCCGCCACGCGTGGCGCGGCGGCGGCGCGGTTCCGGAGTCGGGTGATCACCGCGACAGCGACGACGCCGACCGCGGCGGCCAGCAGACCGACGACGACCGCCAACGCCAGCGGGTCCTCGGCCGCGGGCTCCCGCGGGCCGGGTTCTGCCCCGGGGAGGTAGCCGCGCAGGGCGGCGGCGGCCACGAACAACAGCGCGACCAGTCCGGTCGCGGCCGCGATCCTGCGTGTCCTCTCCCGAGGCTGCACGGGGCCGACGCTACGCGAGAGGCCCCGTCAGGCGAGGTGTTCGGAGAAGAACGTCAGGATGCGCCGCCAGGCGTCCTCGGCTTCCGGCCGGGAATACGCCAGTCCGGCTACGTTCTCGACGAACCGCAGCGGCCCAGGGGTGATGTCAGGCATCACGCACCACCGCGACGGCGAATCCGTCCCACCCCTTGGTGCCCACGGTCTGGATCGCTGCGGTGTCGAGCCGCGGGTGCTCGCCCATCATCACGAACATGTCGTGCACCCCGCGAGCCTGGTGGTCATCGGGCGCAGGGTCGAGCACGCGTCCCATGCGGGCGATGTTGTCGATCACTACCACGGCTCCGGGTTGCGCCAGGGCGACCGCCCACTCGACGTAGGCGGGGTTGTTCTCCTTGTCCGCGTCGATGAAGAAGAAGTCGAACACCTCGCCCCGCTCGGCCAGTCGCGGGAGCGTGTCCAGGGCCGCGCCGACGACGATCTCGACGCGGCCCCCGACACCTGCCCGGTCGAGGTTCTGACGCGCCACGTCGGCATGGGCCTGCGCGTACTCCAATGTGACGACCCGTCCGCCGGGGCCGACGCCGCGCGCCAGGGCGATCGTGCTGTAGCCGGCGAGCGTGCCGATCTCAAGTACCCGGGTGGCGTGCGAGATGGTCGCGAGCAGCGACAGCAGCTTCGCGTGTTGGGCGGACACCTCGATCTTCGGCATGCCTGCGGCGTCGGCGGCCTCCCGGGCGCCGGTCAACGCTGCGTCCTCGGTGTGCAGCAGTCGACCGAACATGGCGTCAAGGGCGGTGGGATCGGGTTCACTCACGACCTCCACGGTAGTCGGTGCGTTCGTGGCGAGGCTCCCTACATGACGCCTTCCTTCGCGTACACCACCCGCAGCAGGTAACCGACCTCGGCGCCCATCACCGCAGATGCCAGCTCGCAGAATGCCGCCACGAACTCGGGACCGTGCGGTGGATCGTCCCGTGCCACGTGGTGGGCGAGCTCGTGCAGTACCACCAATTCCCTGAGCGCCCAATTCGTTTGACGGTCCGGAACAGCTATGACGGCCGCCTCGGGCGTCCACTCGTAGTGCGCCGCGGTGACCCCTCGCCTGCCTCGCACCGCGACGGGTGTCAGCGCGGGCCAGCGGGCCCGCACGGCCGGCAGGGAAAGGACCTCGTCGACGTAGCGCTGCACCGAATCCACCGCGGCGAACCGTCCCTCCGGGGGCAGCGTCAGCTGTGCTCCGAAGAAGTCGACGGAACGGCTGCCGCGCTCCGCAGCGCGGTCGAAGAGCGTCCGCACGAACTGCTCCGCGGCGTACACCCTCGAGCGCTGCGTGTCCCGCGGCACCGTCCGCTACCGGTCCAATGAGCGTCGTGCGCTGGATAATTCGGTGCTCGGCCCCAGCCGGGCCCGGCGCCCGGCCCTGTCACCGGCCCGTCGAGCCGCCGACGAATAGCCCGCCGAGGCACTGGTGGCACGCCAGGTGCCCCGCGCCTTGGATGCCTCCCGGTAGAAGCTCTTCAGCTCGAGTTCCTTGTTGCGCAACGCGATTGCCGTGCCGGGGCGTTGATCGCGACCCGTGGTGGCAGCCTGCCGGGCCTCCTCGCGCGCCTCCCCGAGCCGCTGTCCGACGCGCGCCCCGAACGCGAGGTGGAAGTTCAACCGGGCAGTGATGGTCGGGGTGGGCCGATGCTCACCGGTGGCGATGTAGGCATCCGACGCCTTGACCATCTGCACCACCAGGCTGGCGTAGAGCGAGTGCGTCGCGTCGATGTCCTCGGTGAACCCGTAGGCGTACACGAACGTCGAGTTGGACGCGACGTCGCACTTCACGTCGTTGGCCATGGCGATCGCGACGAACAGTTGGACGTAGGTGCGCAGCCCCTTGGATCCCGCCTCGCCGATGGTGACCGTGCGCTGGATGGGGACCTGCGCCGGACTCCGCGTCGCGGCATGCGCCCGCGCCACCGCCAGGTCGATCGACGTGGTGGTCGCGAGCCGTTGAGCCGCCGACATGAACGCTTCGGCTTCGTGCGGGTTGTCGGTGTTCTCGGCTTGGCGCAGTAGGGCGGCGATGCGCGCCAGCATCTTGTCGTCAGACACGCGCAATCCCGCTTCGCTTCTCGCTGTTCGTCATAGGCTCAAGTTAGGGAACCAGTACGACTTTTCCGCGGGCGTGCCCGGTCTGCAGATAGCGATGCGCCTCGGCCGCCTCGTCGAGTGGATAGCTCCGATCCACGGTCACGTCCAACTTCCCCCGCGCCGCGAGGTCGATGAGTTCGGGGCGGGAGGCGTCGCGGATCTGCTGACCGCCGTCGGCCTCGGTGAGGACCGCGATGCCCAGCCCGGGCGCCTTGGCGAATCCGGCGATGCTGGCGATGCGGCTCCGGTCGGCGACGAGCTCGACCGATGTGAGCAGGGCTTCATCGGTGCCGACCAGGTCGAGGGCGGCGTCGACGGTGCCGATCGCACGCACCCGGTCGGCCAGACCTTCGCCGTACGCAACGGGTTCGGCACCGTATCCGCGCAGCTGATCGTGCCGTGCCGGGCTCGCGGTGGCGATGACCTTCGCCCCACGGGCGACCGCGAGTTGCACCGCCATCAGCCCGACACCGCCGCTGGCTCCGTGGATCAGCACGGTGTCGCCCGTCCCCACCCGGGTGTTGGTCAACAGGTGCCACGCGGTGCCGCCGACGAGAAGCAGCCCCGCGGCTTGCTCGAAGCTCAGCGATTCCGGCTTGTGTCCCACGTCAGCGGCTCCGGCGACGACCCGTTCGGCGTAGCCACCGCTGATACCGGTGACGATCACCGCATCGCCGACTGTCAGTGGCCCGGTGTATCCGGCCACCCCTGGTGCGACCGCCACGACGACGCCCGCCGCCTCCAATCCGATCGGCATCGGCAGCCTGGCGGGATCGCTACCCATGTCACCGCTGTACAGCTTGTAGTCGAGGGGGTTGGCGCCTGCTGCACGCACGTCGACGAGCACCTTTCCCTCACCTGGCGCGGGCAACTCGACGTCTTGGAGCACGAGGACTTCCGGGCCGCCATAGGCTTCGGCGACAACAGTTTTCGTCACGAGTGGAGTCTAGTCATTACTTGGTGACGAAGCCGTCCAGCGCCGTCACCAGCTGCGGCGCCAGTGGGTCCTGCTTGGCGTAGTTGCCGACGTTGTCGGTCGGGTCGTATCGCAGGACGTGGTTGACGCCCTTGAGTTCGACGACGGTGAGGGCGGTGTGGGCCAGGGCGTCGAAGAGCGGCTTCTCGGCGGTGCACATGCCCTGGATGTCGGAGTCGGAGCAGGTGGTGAGCACGGGCATGGCCGCGGGCAAGCTCGCGGCCATCGCGAGGGGATCGATCGCGTCGGCCTCGACGACGACCTTGACGTTGGACGGGCTGAGGATGGCGCCCAACCCCTCGGGAAGCTGGGCCGGCGCGGTGCGCTTCGTGCGTGCCTCGTCGACCGCGGCGTTCCATGCGTTCAGGACCGCGTCGGCCTGCTGCGGCGTTTTGGCGCCCGCCTTGACGTCGGCGTCGAGCCCGCTGCGCACGCGTGCGGTGATGATGTCGAGGTATCGGCCCGCCAATGGCTGAAAGAGGCCCAGCGAGTGGATCTTTGGCGCGTCCGGCGCAGTGTCGGCGCCAAGCGAGATGGCATGGACCGTGCCCTCCCCCAGCCCGTAGACGGAGATGCGGACCTTGTCGGTGCCCGGTTGGGCTGCAAGGTATCGCACGGCCGCCTTGGCGCCCACGTCGTAGACGGCGCTACCGACGTCGCCCGGGCGCAGCGCGTACGGGCCGAGCCCCGTCTTGCCCGTTCCGGCCTTGTCGTAGCGCAACGTGGCGATGCCCTTGCCCGACAGGTACTCCGCCAGCTGTCGCATGTTGCCGACTGGCCCGGCGACGGCGTTGTCACCGTTGCGGTCGGTGTTTCCGCTCTCGGAGATCAGCAATGCCGCCGGACCGGCAGGGGCGCTCCTGTCGTGCCGGTAGGTGCCGTAGATGGTCAGCCCGTCCGCGGTGAAGGTGACGTCTTCGTCGACCCAACCCTGCGGCTGCGGTGGTGCGGCGTTGTCATTGCCGCCAGACGAGCATCCCGCGACCAGCAGGACAGCGGTCATCAGCAGGAGGAGACGGCGGCCGATGGCGCTCACAGGTGAACCTCGATCCACGACACCACGTCGTCGAGCACCACGGCGCGTTCAGGCTCGTTGAAGACTTCGTGATACAGCGCCGGGTACACCTTCAGGTTGGCGTCGGTGGCGCCGACGCACTCGATCAGGCGGCGGCTGCCCTCGACGGGGATCAACTTGTCCTGCCCACCGTGCACGACGAGCAGCGGCGCGGTCAGGGCGGCCGCGCGCTGCGGCATCGTCTCACCGACCCCGATCAGCGCCTTGGCGATGCCGGCAGGCAGCTTGCCGTGGTGCACCAGCGGGTCGCCCTCGTAGGCGGCGACTACCGCGGGGTCTCGGGACACCGCGTCGGCGGGAAGATTCTCGACCGGCAGGCCGGGCAGGATGCTGCCGAGGACATTTGCGACGAGGATCATCCCCGACGACACCGCGTCCTGGGCGTACACCGCTGGCCCTGACAACACCATTGCGGCGTAGTCGTCCGGATGCTCGACGCCGTAGGCGAAGACGACGCCTCCGCCCATGCTGTGGCCGAGCACCACGCGTCTGAGTTCGGGGTTCGCGGCGGTGGCGATTCCGACTAGGTGATGGAAGTCGGCGGTGTACTCGGAGATGTTCTTGAGGTAGACGCGCTTGCCGCCGGAACGGCCGTGTCCGCGGAGGTCGAGGGCGTACGTGATGAGCCCAGCTTCGCCGAGGCGCTGCGCCACGTGGTCGTAGCGGCGGGCGTGCTCGGCGTAGCCGTGACACAGGATCACGACGCCGGTCGGATCGGTGTGCAGTGCTGATTCCCCGGTCGCGTCGCTCCTGCCCTCCGGAGTCCACATGTCGTAGACGATGCGAACCCCGCCGACCCCTTCGAAGCTGCGTTCGCTGCGGGTTGTGGCCATCAGGGGAGAGTAACGGGCGAGGCTGAACGGGTCAGCCCATGACGGTGTCGTCTGTCACAGGGTCTGGGTAGTCTCGTCTGGGTGAGCGTGCTTGCCGAAAGCTTCGATTCGAAGGACGCCTTTCTCGCCGACGCACAGCGTTACCGGCGAGAGCTCATGGCGCACTGCTACCGCATGACGGGATCGCTGCACGACGCCGAGGACCTGGTCCAGGAGACGTATCTGCGGGCGTGGAAGTCCTACGAGGGCTTTCAGGGCCGGTCGTCGGTGCGCACCTGGCTGTACCGGATCGCCACCAACACGTGCCTGACCGCTCTCGACGGACGTCAACGCAGGCCGCTTCCCACCGGGCTGGGCGCACCCAGCTCCGACCCCACCGCCGACATCGCCGAACACCACGAGATCACCTGGCTCGAGCCGCTGCCCGACACTCCGCGGGAACATCCGTCGGACCCGTCCGTGATCGTCGCGTCCCGCGACTCGGTGCGGTTGGCGTTCGCCGCAGCGCTGCAGCATCTGTCGCCGCGACAGCGGGCGGTGCTGGTGTTGCGTGAGGTGCTGCAGTGGAAGGCAGCCGAGGTCGGCGAGGCGATCGGCATCTCGACCGCGGCGGTCAACAGCCTGCTGCAGCGCGCGCGTGCGCAAATCGATGCGGTGCAACCCAGCCAGGACGACGACATCGCTCCGCCGGACTCACCCGAGGCCCAGGATCTGCTGAGCCGCTACATCGCGGCGTTCGAGACGTACGACATGGACAAGCTCGTCGAGCTGTTCACCGCCGACGCGATCTTCGAGATGCCGCCGTTCGACGGCTGGTACCAGGGCCCGGAGAACATCGTCACGCTGTCCAAGACGCACTGTCCTGCCGAAGGGGCAGGCGACATGCGCTTCCTACGCACCACCGCCAACGGCCAACCCACCGCCGCGCTCTACATGCTCAACCGCGAGACCGGCAAGCACGAGGAGTTCCAGCTGCACGTGCTGGAGGTCCGGCCGGGCGGCGTCGGGCACGTCGTCGCGTTCCACGCCGGGAACGGCCTCTTCGAGAAGTTCGGGCTGCCCGCGACGCTCTAGCCGCGTCAACGACTATGCGGCGTCGGGTTCGGGCCGTGGTCGTTTGGGTTTTCGATGGAAGCGGTTGGTCTTGGGTTGTCGGCTGGGCCGACGGATTTCGCTGGGTACCAAAGTGTTTGGCCTAGTGACTCTTCGTCGTAGCGGCGCCGCGCTTGCCATTCCTCGTCGGACGGGCCTGCGGAGAGGTTGCCGTCTGGCATATCAGGGTGAGCCGGTCGATGTCGGTGGCGCCGTCCGGTGACCAATCGACGAGGTGGTCTACTTCGCTGTTGTAGGCAGGTTCGTCGCAGCCGGACACCGTGCATCCTCCGTCGATGGCGTGCAACAAGATGCGCTGATCGGCTGAGGCCGGGCGTTTGGAGCGGCCAAGGAAAAAGTGGGCGGACACACTTCTTTCCAATTTTCAAACGTACGTCCAATCATGGCAGACGGGTCTGACATTGATCCCGTCAATGGGCGGGGATCACCGGCAGCGTGACGCTCGACGGGTGGGCGGCGTCGTGCAGGATCGTCTGAGTGGCGGTCACGGTGGCGGCGCTCTGACCGAACAGCTCGCCGGTGTTGGGATTGGGAGCAAACTGTGGATAGTCGCTGCTGGAGATCTCCAGCCTGATGCGGTCGCCGGCCCGGTATTCGTAACTCGTCGGCCAGATCTGGATCCGATAGGCGATCGGCTGGTTCGGCGGGACCAGTGTCGGATTCGACAGCGAGTCGCGGAAGGACGTCCGCAGGATCCCGTTATTGAGGTTGACGACCTCGCCGTCGGGCTTGACGACCGCGAGTTTCGCGGTGAAATCGGTGTCAGGAGCTGATGATTCGGCCCAGAGATTGACCGTGGTCGATCCGGTCACCTCGGTGTCGTGCGGCAATGGCGCAGTCGTGTAGACGAGGACGTCGGAGCGCTGTTCGACCGGGGTCTGGTCATAAGGCCCCTGCGGACCGGACTGGGCGCCACAGCAGGAATGGCCGCCCAGGCTCGGCGCGGGGAAGCGCGGATCGTAGGTGTAGACGTCGGGTGGCTCAGCGGCGGGCGGAGCGTCGCCCAACTGCCCCTCGCGGTCGGCGCCACCCGGCCCGGATAGGTAGTACGTCGTCGGATGTGTCTGCGGCAGCGGCCAACTCGTCGCGGTCTTCCAGACGTTGGCGCCCATCAGGAAGTAGTCCACCCGGGGCGTGCCTGCGACGCCGTTGTCCTTTCCCTTCAGGAAATGGTCGTACCAGTCGAGCATGAGCTCGTTGATCGGGCTGTTCGCCACGGCCCCGATCGCCTTCAGCATCGGGGCGGGCTCGGAGTCCGGCCGACCCCAGTCCACGTGATCCCACGGCCCGATCACCAGGCGTTGGTTGTTGCGGGCGCTTTCGTTCGCGCCGTAGGCCACCATGCCCGCGAAGTTCTCCACACCGCCCGCAAGGAAGGCGTCGTACCAGCCCTCGAAGTGCAGCACCGGCACCGTGACCGAGGGATAGCGGTCCCGGATGCTGAACTGCCGCCAGAAGTCGTCGCGCGTCGAGTGGCGGATCCAGTCGAAGTACCACGGCGCCACCGCCGGGTTGTCCGGCTGCATCGGTGGCAGGTCCTTGAACGGACGGAAGTCCAGCCAACGGGTGGGATCGTTTGCGGCAGCAGCGAGTTCATGGACGGTCGCCTGGTCGTTGCGGTTGATGGCCGCAGTCTTCGCGATCGACTCCACGGCCCATGGCAGCACGAACGCCAAGCGGAACTCACCGCCCTCGTAGGTCCACCCGTCGTAGTAGTCCGATGCCGTGTTTGCCGGGACGATGGTGACGAGGTGCGGAGGGGCGGTGACCGCGGCCAGCCATTGCGTCGCACCTACATAGGACGACCCGTACATCCCGACCTTGCCGTTGGAACCCGGCAGCGCCGCGGCCCATTCGACGGAGTCGTAGCCGTCGGTCTGGTCGTGGGTGAACTCGCTGAACGTGCCTGCGGACGCACCTTGGCCGCGGATGTCCTGCACGACGACGACATAGCAGTGCGAGGCGAACCAGTCCGGCGTTTGGTAGCGGTCTCCCGACTGCGCGCCGTACTTGCCGTACTGGGTTCGCATCAGGATCACCGGCACGGGGTCGGAGATTCGCGGCCGGTAGACGTCCGCGCGCAGGACCGTGCCGTCACGCATGG
Source organism: Mycobacterium sp. (assembly GCF_032162605.1). Classification (GTDB taxonomy): domain Bacteria; phylum Actinomycetota; class Actinomycetes; order Mycobacteriales; family Mycobacteriaceae; genus Mycobacterium. The sequence continues at coordinate 30,457 of NZ_JAVROT010000146.1, forward strand.
TGGCGGGCACGTCATCCTGCTTGGTCACCGCACATGACCCCCGGCCCGGGTCAGGGGGCCAGGGTCCGCTCGCCGTGCTGGTGCCGCGGTCGCCCGAGCAGCCACTGATCGCCATGGTCAAAGCCATCGCGACGGCGGCCAGTCGAACCGCAACGGGACGCACCCGCTCACGTTAGCCCGGCCGGCTGGGAACGAGAAGGACTGGTAGCCGAGTGCAGTGACGCTACTTCGGTGGCATCCGAATGCCACCGTCAACGCGCACGACCTCGGCGTTCATGTACGAGTTGGTGATCAGCTCGATCACCATCGAGGCCAACTCCTCGGGCTTGCCAAGGCGGTGCGGGAACAGGACCGACTCGCCGAGCTTGGCCTTGAACGCCTCCGATCCCTCGCCCTCACCGTAGATCGGGGTGTCGATCAGACCGGGGGCCACCGTGTTGACGCGGATGCCCACTGCGGACAGGTCGCGGGCGACCGGCAGGGTCAGGCCGACGACGCCGCCCTTGGACGACGAGTAGGCGGCCTGGCCGATCTGGCCGTCGAAGGCCGCCACGCTGGTCATGTTGACGATCGCACCTCGCTCACCGGTGTCGGTGAGCTCGTTGCGGCTCATCGCGGTGGCGGCCAGCCGGATGCAGTCGAAGGTGCCGACCAGGTTGATGGCGAGCACCTTCTTGTAGGCGTCGAGGTTGTGCGCCGAGGCGAACTCGCCGTCCTTGCCGATCGTGCGCTGGGCCCAACCGATGCCTGCCGAGTTCACCAGGGCCCGCAGTGGGCCGAGCTCAGCTGCCGCGTTGACGGCGGACTCGATCTGCGCGGTGTCGGTGACGTCCACGCTGACGAACGCGCCACCGAGTTCCTTGGCGAGGGCCCCGCCGCGTTCTGCCTGTAGATCCGCGATGACGACCTTGGCTCCCTTGGCAGCCAACTGGCGGGCAGATGCAGCGCCGATACCCGACGCGCCACCAGTGACGATTGCGCTAGCTCCGTTGATGTCCACGCAGACACACTAAGCCGACCGGCGTCACCGCTCCCGCAGCCGTCCCAGCACCAGCGACGTCCAGCCATCCAAGGCGCGGAGCTCGGCAGGACCGATGCCGTCGAACACGAGGTCGCGCACCAGGTCGGCGTGCCCCTGCGCCGACGACGCCAGCGCCGACCCGCCCGCGTCGGTCAGCTCGACGGTGGCGCCTCGGCGGTCGTCGTCCGCCCCGTGACGCTCGATGAGCCCGCGGGACCGCATCCGCCTGAGTTGATGTGAGAGCCGGCTCTGTTCCCAGCCCAACCGGTCACCGAGTTCGTTGACCCGGCACGCGTCACGCTCGTCGAGCGCGACCAGCACGTCGTAGTCGGCGAGCGAGAGCCCACAGTCGCGCTGCAGTTGACGATTCATCTCCATCTGGAGCTTGGCGCTCATCGCCAGGTAGTTGCGCCACACCCGCTGCTGGTCTTCGGACAGCCACATGGAATATATGACACATCATTTAAGTTGTCGTGTCCAGTGACAGCAACCTAGGCTGGCAATGATCTCGCAAGGAGCTCTACGAAATGACCACGACCGACATCGTCGACATCCGCCGCGCTGCAGACCGCTCCGCCACCAAGATCTCTTGGCTGGATTCCAAGCACTCGTTCTCCTTCGGCGGCAACTACGACCCCGCCAACACCCATCACGGACTGCTGCTGGTCAACAACGACGATAGGGTCAGGGCTGGCGCGGGTTTTGAGACGCACCCGCACCGCGACATGGAGATCGTCACGTGGGTGCTACGCGGATCGCTGATGCACCAGGACTCAACGGGCCATTCCGGCGTCATCTATCCCGGTCTGGCGCAACGGATGTCGGCGGGCCGCGGCATCATGCACTCGGAGAAGAACGACTCGTGGACCTTGACGGGCGAGGGCTCACACTCCGAACCCGTGCACTTCGTCCAGATGTGGGTGGTGCCCGACGAGGCAGGCATCACGCCCGGCTACCAACAGCTCGAGATCGACGACGAGTCGTTGCGCGGCAAGTTTGTGACCATCGCCTCGGGCATGCCCGAGTACGCCGGCGACGCCGCCATCACCATCAGCAACAAGTACGCCGCACTGCGCGGCGCGCGGCTCGAGGCCGGCGACAGCGTGGAGTTGCCGCAGGCGCCCTATCTGCACCTGTTCGTCCCACGTGGTGAGGTGGTGCTGGAAGGCGCGGGCGCACTGCACGAAGGCGACGCCGTGCGATTCACGGCATCCGGTGGCCAACGGGTTACCGCGACCGAACCATCGGAAATCCTGGTCTGGGAGA
>NZ_JAVROT010000147.1:0-6883 GCF_032162605.1 Mycobacterium sp.
CCGAGCGCCCCGATGGCCATCAGGACCGTGCCGGTGGCGCCGAAGACGCGGGTGCGGCGCAGCGACGCGACCTCGGACGCGATGAGCGGAGAGCTGACCGTCGTCTCGTCGGCGTGCCAGCGGGCGACGGCAGAGCTGGGTGACCGTCGGCGGGCTGCCATCACAGCAGCGTAGTAAGTCGGCCTTCTAAGGGTCACCTTCCTAGACCCGTTTGCCGAATTCCGTCACAATGGTGTTGTGAAAATCCGCACGGAGGCTACGAGCGCGACTGGAGCCGGATTGCCGGCCCCGGCCGGCGGCGTCGCGTCGACCTCCGACGGGCACACCCGCGCATCGATCGTGCAACTGCTGCTCGAAGGCCCCACCACCGCCGGTGAGATCGGCGATCGGCTGGGTATTTCGGCAGCCGGAGTGCGCCGACACCTCGATGCGTTGGTCGAGGTCGGCGATGCCGAATCGAATGCCGCGGCGTCCTGGCAGCACCACGGCCGAGGGCGTCCCGCCAAGCGGTACCGGCTCACGGCCGCGGGACGGTCGAAACTGGACCACGCCTACGACGACCTTGCCGTCGCCGCCATGCGGCAATTGCGCGAGGTCGGCGGCGAGGATGCCATCCGTACCTTCGCACGCAGGCGCATCGACACGATCCTGGCGGGTGTGGACGGTGTCGCAAACGCGGTGAGCAAGGGCGTCAAACCCGGCGTCACCGCCGCGGCGGACCGCGTCGCCGTCGCGCTCACCGTGGCGGGGTATGCGACCACCACCACGCGGGTCACCGGCCCCATCGACGGTGTCCAGATCTGTCAGCACCACTGTCCGGTATCGCACGTGGCCGAGGAGTTTCCTGAGTTGTGCGAGGCCGAACGGGAGGCCTTCGCCGACATCCTGGGTACTCACGTACAGAGGCTGGCGACCATAGTCAACGGCGACTGCGCGTGCACCACACACGTTCCGCTCATCCCCGAGCCCGCAAGGCGCACGGCCCGCGTCGAATCCACCCCCACCAACCAGAATCAAGGAGCGTCACGATGACGACCATCCCCGAGGCGGCGATGAGCCGCTTGCGCGAAGAGCCTCAGGCCCTGACCCAAGAGGAAACCATTGCCTCGCTGGGCACGTCGTACGGCTACGGCTGGTCGGACTCCGACGTCGCGGGCGCCAGCGCGCAGCGCGGTCTCTCCGAGGCCGTGGTGCGCGACATCTCGGGCAAGAAGAGTGAGCCCGAGTGGATGCTCGAGATGCGACTGAAGGCGCTGCGCACGTTCGAGAAGAAGCCGATGCCGAACTGGGGTTCCAACCTCGAGGGCATCTTCTTCGACAACATCAAGTACTTCGTGCGTTCCAGCGAGAAGCAGGCCGCCACGTGGGATGACCTGCCCGCCGACATCAAGAACACCTACGACCGGCTCGGTATCCCCGAGGCCGAGAAGCAGCGCCTGGTCTCCGGTGTCGCCGCGCAGTACGAGTCCGAGGTGGTCTACCACTCGATCCGCGAGGACCTGGAGGCGCTCGGCGTCATCTTCCTGGACACCGACTCCGCGCTGAAGCAGCACCCGGAGCTGTTCAGAAAGTACTTCGGCACGGTGATCCCGGCCGGTGACAACAAGTTCTCCGCGCTGAACACCGCGGTGTGGTCGGGTGGCTCGTTCATCTACGTCCCGAAGGGCGTGCACGTCGACATCCCGTTGCAGGCGTACTTCCGCATCAACACCGAGAACATGGGCCAGTTCGAGCGGACGCTGATCATCGTCGACGAGGACGCCTACGTGCACTACGTCGAGGGCTGCACCGCGCCGATCTACAAGTCGGACTCGCTGCACTCGGCGGTCGTCGAGATCATCGTCAAGCCCGGTGGCCGGTGCCGGTACACCACCATCCAGAACTGGTCGAACAACGTCTACAACCTGGTCACCAAGCGGGCCCGGGCCGAAGCGGGGGCCACGATGGAATGGGTCGACGGCAACATCGGCTCCAAGGTCACCATGAAGTACCCGGCCGTGTGGATGACCGGTGAGCACGCCAAGGGTGAAGTCCTCTCGGTGGCGTTCGCCGGTGAGGGCCAGCACCAGGACACCGGTGCCAAGATGCTGCACTTGGCCCCGAACACGTCGAGCAACATCGTCTCCAAGTCGGTCGCCCGCGGCGGTGGCCGGGCCTCGTACCGCGGCCTGGTCCAGATCAACAAGGGTGCGCACGGTTCCCGGTCGAGCGTGAAGTGCGATGCACTGCTGGTCGATTCGATCAGCCGCAGTGACACCTACCCGTACGTCGACATCCGTGAGGACGACGTCACGATGGGTCACGAGGCCACCGTCTCCAAGGTCAGCGCGGATCAGCTGTTCTACCTGATGAGCCGCGGCATGACCGAGGACGAGGCCATGGCGATGGTGGTCCGCGGCTTCGTCGAGCCGATCGCGAAGGAACTCCCGATGGAGTACGCGCTCGAGCTCAACCGGCTCATCGAACTGCAGATGGAAGGCGCCGTCGGGTGACCCAGAACCTGACTGAGTCCCTGGAGGGACGGAACAAGGGAGAGCTGTTCGCGTCCTTCGACGTCGACGCCTTCGAGGTGCCCGGCGGTCGCGACGAACTGTGGCGGTTCACGCCGCTGAAGCGGCTGCGCGGTCTGCACGACGGGTCCGCTGTGTCCGATGGAAGGCGAGCCGGCACTGCGCTCATCGAGGTCAGCGAGCAGTCCGGAGTGACGGTGGAGACCGCCCGTCGCGGTGACGAGCGCCTCGGCCAGGGTGGCGTTCCATCTGACCGCGTTGCGGCACAGGCATTCTCGTCGTTCGACCAGGCGACCATCGTCACCGTGGCGAGGGACACCGAGGTGGCCGAACCCATCGAGATCACCATCAATGGTCCCGGCGAGGGTGCGGTCGCCTACGGGCATCTGCAGATCCGCATCGAGGAGCTGTCGCGGGCCATCGTCGTCGTCGATCTGCGCGGTAGCGGAACCTACGCCGACAACGTGGAGATCATCGTCGGTGACTCGGCGGGGGTCGGCGTGATCTGGATCGCCGACTGGGCCGACGACATGGTGCACGTCAGCTCGCATCACGCCCGCCTTGGCAAGGACGCGATGCTCGGGCACGTCAACGTCACGCTCGGTGGCGACGTCGTTCGAACCTCGGCGACGGTGCGTTTCACCGCTCCTGGCGGCGAGGCCCAGATGCTCGGCACGTACTTCGCCGACGACGGCCAGCACTTCGAGTCGCGCTTGCTGATCGATCACGCGCAGCCGAACTGCAAGTCCGACGTGCTGTACAAGGGTGCCCTGCAGGGTGATCCCAACTCCAACCGTCCCGACGCGCACACCGTGTGGGTGGGCGACGTGCTGATCCGCGCGGAAGCCACCGGCACCGACACCTTCGAGGTAAACCGCAACCTGGTGCTGACCGACGGCGCCCGTGCCGATTCGGTCCCCAACCTGGAGATCGAGACGGGGGAGATCGTCGGCGCCGGGCACGCGAGTGCCACGGGACGTTTCGACGACGAGCAGTTGTTCTACCTACGTGCCCGCGGCATCCCGGAGGCGCAGGCACGTCGCCTCGTGGTCCGTGGCTTCTTCGGCGAGATCATCGCCAAGATCGCCGTACCCGCGGTGCGTGAGCGCCTTACCGAAGCCATCGAACGAGAACTAGCGATCACCGAATCGAGAAACAGCTGACATGACCACATTGGAAGTCAAGGACCTGCACGCCTCCGTCATCTCGGCGGAGGGAGGCGCCGACATCGAAATCCTCAAGGGCGTCAACCTCACCGTGAAGTCTGGGGAGACCCATGCGGTGATGGGGCCGAACGGATCCGGCAAGTCGACGCTGTCCTACGCGATCGCGGGACACCCCAAGTACACCGTCACCTCCGGCTCGATCACCCTCGACGGCGAGAACGTCCTCGAGATGAGCATCGACGAGCGCGCCCGCGCGGGTCTGTTCCTCGCGATGCAGTACCCGGTCGAGGTGCCAGGCGTCTCGATGTCGAACTTCCTCCGCACGGCCGCCACCGCGATCCGCGGCGAGGCGCCCAAGCTGCGGCACTGGGTCAAGGAGGTCAAGACCGCGATGAGCGATCTGGACATCGACCCGGCATTCAGCGAGCGCAGTGTCAATGAAGGGTTCTCGGGCGGCGAGAAGAAGCGCCACGAGATTCTGCAGCTCGGACTGCTCAAGCCCAAGATCGCCATCCTCGACGAGACCGACTCAGGCCTCGACGTCGATGCGCTTCGGGTCGTCAGCGAGGGCGTGAACCGCTACGCGGCGGCCGAGAACGCAGGTGTCCTGCTGATCACGCACTACACCCGCATTCTGCGTTACATCCAGCCCCAGTTCGTGCACGTCTTCTTCGACGGCCGGATCATTGAGTCCGGCGGCCCGGAGCTGGCCGACGAACTCGAGGAGAACGGCTACGAGCGCTTCACTCAGGCTGCGGCCGCAGGAGCTTAGGGAGGACACCGTCATGACCGTTCAGGTCACCCGCCCCCTCGACCTCACTGCGATCAGGGCCGACTTCCCGATCCTGAGCAGGGTGATGCGCGGCGGAAACCAGTTGGCGTACTTGGATTCCGGAGCGACGTCGCAGAAGCCACTCCAGGTGCTCGACGCCGAACGCGACTTCCTGACCACGTCCAACGGTGCGGTGCACCGCGGCGCGCACCAGTTGATGGAGGAGTCCACGGACGCCTACGAGCAGGGCCGTGAGGACCTCGCGGCCTTCGTTGGCGCCGACGCGGATGAGCTCGTCTTCACGAAGAACGCCACTGAGTCGATCAACCTGGTGTCGTACGTTCTGGGAGACGTTCGGTTCGACCGTGCCGTCGGCCCTGGGGACGTCATCGTGACCACCGAGCTGGAACATCACGCCAACCTGATCCCGTGGCAGGAACTTGCCCGACGGACGGGAGCGACGCTGCGTTGGTATGGCGTCACCGAGGACGGCCGCATCGACCTGGACTCGCTGCATCTCGACGAGCGCGTGAAGGTCGTTGCGTTCAGCCATCATTCGAACGTCACCGGCGCCGTCGCACCGGTCGCGGAGTTGGTCTCCCGCGCCAGGTCCGTCGGCGCGCTGACCGTGCTCGACGCCTGCCAGTCGGTGCCGCACCAGCCCGTCGACTTCCACGCGCTCGACGTCGACTTCGCGGCCTTCTCCGGCCACAAGATGTTGGGCCCCACCGGGATCGGCGTGCTGTACGGCCGGCGTGAACTACTGAACGCCATGCCACCGTTTCTCACCGGCGGGTCGATGATCGAGACCGTGACCATGGCGGCCACGACGTACGCGCCCGCCCCCCAGCGGTTCGAGGCTGGCACTCCGATGACGTCGCAAGTGGTCGGTTTAGCGGCGGCCGCAAGATATCTGAGTGCGATCGGGATGGACGCCGTCGAGGCGCACGAGAACGAACTGGTCGCCGCGGCGTTGGAGGGGCTGTCGAACCTCGACGGCGTGCGGCTGATCGGCCCCAGCTCGATGGAGCTGCGGGGCTCACCGGTGAGCTTCGTCGTCGACGGAATTCACGCGCACGACGTTGGCCAGGTGCTCGACGACGAGGGCGTCGCGGTCCGTGTCGGTCACCATTGCGCGTGGCCGCTGCACCGGCGCTTCGGCATCGCCGCCACGGCTCGGGCGTCGTTCGCGGTGTACAACTCGCTGGACGAAGTGGACCGGTTGGTGGCAGCGATCAAGCGCGCCATCGAGTTCTTCGATCCGGAGGGCAGGAGCGAAGCGACCCGGGAATCGGTCAGGAATTGAGTCGCCCCGTGCGAATGGAACAGATGTACCAGGAAGTGATCCTCGATCACTACAAGCATCCGCATCATCGGGGGCTTCGCGAGCCCTTCGGGACTGAGGTGCATCACGTCAATCCGACCTGCGGTGACGAGGTGACGTTGCGGGTGGCGCTGTCCGAGGACGGTGACACGGTCGAGGACATCTCGTACGACGGACAGGGCTGCTCGATCAGCCAGGCGGCCACGTCGGTGCTCACCGATCAGGTCATCGGACAGCGTGTTGGCGCAGCGCTGGAGACGGTAGCGGCGTTCACCGAGATGATCTCCTCGCGCGGAAACGTCGAGGGTGATGAGGACGTCATCGGCGACGGCATTGCGTTCGCGGGAGTGGCGAAGTACCCGGCGCGGGTGAAGTGTGCGCTGCTGGGCTGGATGGCTTTCAAGGACGCGCTGGCCCAGGCGAGTGCAGAATCAGACGCAGACCTAGAGGAGGCAGGACGATGACCGAGACGGTTCCGGAGGACGCAAGCGGGGAATCGGTGTCCGCACTGGACGAGGAGACGTTCGCCGACCTCGAGGAGGCGATGCGCGACGTCGTCGACCCGGAGCTCGGCATCAACGTCGTCGACCTCGGGTTGGTCTACGGCCTGAACATCGAAGAGGGTGAGGCCGGCTCCAAGGTCGCGCTGATCGACATGACGCTGACGTCGGCGGCCTGCCCCCTGACAGACGTCATCGAGGACCAGTCCCGTACGGCGCTCGTGGGTGCCGGCCTCGTCAGCGAGATCAAGATCAACTGGGTGTGGAACCCGCCGTGGGGCCCGGACAAGATCACCGAGGACGGACGCGAGCAGTTGAGAGCCCTCGGCTTCACGGTCTAGCCCGGCGCGATGGACAACGAGACCTATGTCGCCACGCGCCGCCAACTACGGGGCATTGCCGAGAGTTTCATCGCCGGTCCCCAGTACCGGTCGGCAGGGACCATCCGGCTCGCCGTCCGTCCAGACGGCTTCACGGCCGTTTCGATACCGGTGGCGGTACACGGCTCCGAACTGGTGTGGGGGGAGGACTCCGCGCCGCTCACCGCAACGGTCGGTGCGCTCGCGCTGGCGACCGGTTTGGGGATCGGTCCGCCCGACGGCGTATACGAG
>NZ_JAVROT010000148.1:0-15536 GCF_032162605.1 Mycobacterium sp.
GAGCACATAGGCGGGGCAGACGCCCAGCTTGCTGGTTTCAGCTTTATTACCCGCCGTGTAGTCCGGAAGGTTGCTGAGCTCGCCGGGGGCCAGGTCGATGATCTGCTGCGGGTCGACGTCCCCGGTCAGCTTGGACATCAGCGCGACGATGTTCGGCGGGTCGGCCTCGAACTCCGCTCCGGTGTACACGATTGCGCCGTACGCGTAGTCGGGTGCCTCTTCCGGGCTCAGTGCCTTCCAGCCGTCCGGGACGGGCAGGTTCACGGCAGGCGCGCTGGGATCGCCCATCTTGATCCCGGTCTCCTGGATGTTGTTTTCCTTGATGTAGTCCGCGATGGTCGGATTGGGGCCTGCGACCTCCGGGTCCGTGGCCTGGGGCACCTTCGTCTTCTTCGAGGTGGCCGTCTCGCTGCTGGACGACTTGCTCGCACTCGAGCTGCTGGACGTTGCGGTCTTGGTGTCCGAGCCGCAGCCGGCCAGAACGACAGCAAGGGCCGTGAAGGCCACAGCCACACCGGTGAGTGCCGAAGCTCTCATGGGTTAACTCCTCGTTGCTCGGATTCGTGATTCGTGGACACTGCAGGCAAGCCCTGAGTACATCTAACTTGAAGTTTGAACCCGTGAAGTTGTCGTGAGTACCCCTCACGTCGCGCCGGTGCCTGTCGAGAAGTTGCTACGGCCGTGTTCGCGGCCTCAGGCCGGACCCAACGTGTAGACGCCGGTCTCGGGGTGCGGGTACCAACCACCCGCAGCGGCCGTACCGCCGTCCACGTGGATGGTCTGACCCGTGACGTAGGACGACATGTCCGACGCCAAGAAGACTGCCGCGCCCATCTCGTCGACGTGACCGGCACGTCCCATCGGAACCATGCGGGCCGCCCGAGTCAGGGACTGCGGCGTCGACATCGCCGTGAGGCCTTCGGTCAGGGTGAAGTCGGGGGCCAGGGCGTTGACGCGGATCCCGTGTGGTGCGAGCTCCAGCGCTGCGGTCTTCGTGTAGTTGACGACGCCGGCCTTGGCGGCCGCATACGCCGCGTACCCCGGGGCCGCGCGCACACCTTCGATCGACGTCACGGTGATGATGCTGCCGGCGATCCCGTGCGCGACCATCACCCGTGCGGCGCGCTGGGTGCACAGCAGGACGTGGCGAAGGTTGGCGCGGTACAGCGCATCCCATCCGTTCTCGGAGGTCTCGAGCAGCGGAGGGAAACACTCCACCGGCATTGTTGACCAACACCGAGACGGGTCCGAGCTCGGCGACCGTGCGCGCAAGTGCGGCGTCGACGTCCGAGGATTCGCGCACGTCGGCCACGATGCCCAGCCCGCCGACGGCTTCGGCGGCCGACGCACACGCCTCCGGGTTGCGCTCCCAGATCGCCACCCGTGCACCGAACGCCGCGAGGCCGTCGGCGACACCGCGTCCGATGCCCGCCCCGCCGCCGGTGACCACGGCCACGCGTCCCGTCAGCAGCACCGAGCTCGGATCGATCGTCATCGTGTCAGACTCTAGTGTTCGGGCCTGTCCGATTCGTTCACGACGCGGTCGCGAGAGCCGCCTACCGTGCAATGGATGAACGATTCGGTGAAGTCAGTCGTGGTGGAGATCGTGGCGCGTGACGTCACGCGGTCGTTGGACTTCTACCGGCTGCTCGGGCTGGCGATACCGGACCCGGAGGCCCCGCACGTCGAGGTGGTGCTGCCGGGGGGCAACACGCTGGCCTTCGACACCGAGGAGGTCATCGCGGGCATGCATCCTGGGTGGTCGCCGCCAACGGGGACGGGTCGAGTCGCCATCGCCTTTGGCTTCGCCGCGCCGCAAGCCGTGGACGCAACGTTCGAACGGCTCACCGCCGCAGGTCATCCCGGCACGCTTGCGCCCTTCGATGCGCCATGGGGCCAGCGCTATGCCACGGTCGAGGATCCCGACGGCACCTCGGTCGACCTCTTCGCGCCATTGACGTAGTCGGTGAACTGACCGGCGGCCAACGCCGTCACCGTCGTGCCCGCCAACGCGCGCACCTCGCGGTGCAGATGCGGTTGGTCCGCGTATCCGGCCGCGACGGCCACATCCGCCAACGACCGGCCGGTCCGAAGTAGGGACATCGCCCGGCGAAACCGGAGGATGCGGCGCAACGTCGCGGGCCCGTAACCGTAGACGGTGCGACACTGTCGTTGCAGGGTGCGGCTGGACCAGCCCGTCTCGCGGGCGACCCGTCCGGCGGATGTCCCCGCCGCAAGGGCGGCGGTCAGGCTCCCGAGGGCCTGCATCGACCACGGCGACGTCTCGCGTCGCTCGGGCCGGGACGCGAGCTCGCGGGCGACCACCGTGAGCGGCGCGCGGGAATCCACGGTGCACAGCTCGTCGAGCGCTACCCGCAGCCCGACCAACTCCGCGGCGGGCACGCCGAGCAGCCGAGGAAGCGCACCGGGACGAAACCTCAGACCCACCACCGGACTGCGGCCGCGTGAGGTGATCAGGGCACAGGTGTCCGGGCCCGCGACGACCACGCGGTCGTCCATCCGGATGAGGTCCATGCACCCGTCGGGAAGCACGCGCGCAGTTTCGCCGTGCCCCCGTGCCATCCAGCCGGTCTCGACGAGATCGCGCAGGCCGTTCGGTGGCGCGATTTCGTGGTATCCCATGTCCTCACGCTACCGCTGGATGCCGAACACCGGATCCGTGCAGTCCAGCGCCTCGGCGGACAGCAACCGCTTGATCACCTTGAACGTCTCGGTGCGGGGCAGGGCCGAGCTGATCCGGACGAACGTGGGCCACTGCTTTCCCCCGAGATCCGGCTGGTCGGCCAGGAAGGCCGCGAACCCGTCGGGGTCGAACGTCACGCCCGGCGACAACACCAGCGCCGCCATCACCCGGTCGCCGATGGCCGGATCGGGGATCGCGTAGACGGCAGCCTCGAGAACGTCGTTGTGCCGCAGGATGACTCGTTCGATGGGCGCGGTGCCGAGATTCTCACCGTCGACGCGCATCCAGTCACCGAGGCGACCGGCGAAGTAGGCGTAGCCCGCCTCGTCGCGGTATGCGAGGTCACCGCTGTGGTAGACGCCCCCGGTCATCCGTTCGGTCTCGGCGGCTTCGTCGCCGTAGTAGCCGCGAAACCAGCCGCGGCCCTTGGGGTTCACCAACTCGCCGACCTTCCCCGGCGGACACGGCTCACCGGTCTCGACGTCCACGATGGCGACCTCGTCGGTGAGCGATCCGAGTGAGCCATCCGGCGTGTCAGGGGTCCGCACTATCGCGATGCCGCCCTCCGTCGAACCGAATCCGTCGACGACGAAGGTGCCGAACCTGCTGGCGAACCGCGGCAGGTCGCGGGGTGCGCCCTCGTTGCCGTACATGAAACGCAACGGGTTGTCCGAGTCGTCGTCGCGCGCCCGCGTGGCCAGGATGTACGACAGAGGTTTGCCGACGTAGTTCGCGTAGGTCGCGCCGAAGCGACGCACGTCTGGGATGAACTGTGACGCGGAGAACCTGCGCCGCAAGGCAATCGAGCCTCCGGCGGCCACCGCCACGGCCCAGCCGGCCATGATGGCGTTGGAGTGGAACAGGGGCATCGAGAGGTAGAACGTGTCGTCCCGATCCAGCCCGAACCGGCGGGCGAGCATCGTCCCCGGAAAGGCCACCTTGTCATGGGTGACGCGGACGGCCTTGGGTTCACCGCTGGTGCCCGAGGTGAAGATCAGCATGTACAGGTCGTCGGGACCGATGTCGGCGAACGTCACCGCAGTGTCGGCGTGGGCCGCCAGCTCATCGGTCCATGCAGGAGATTCGACGTCGATGCACGGGACATCGTCGGGCAGTGCGTCCAAAAGGGCGGTCACGTCATCGGTCAGCACCAGTTGGCAGTCGGCGCGGGCGACGTCACGGGCGAAGGCCTCACCCCGACGCGTCGGATTGAGTCCGACCGGGACCAGGCCCGCCAGGCCCGCCGCCACCAGTACCGTCGAGAAGAACGTGGTGTTGCCGAGCAGGACCCCGACGTGTGGGGGCTTACCGGGGTCGAGTCGACCCCGAAGCGCCGCGGACAACTGGGCCCCGGCGCGCAAGTGGTCGCGCCAGCTGACGAAGGAATCACCTTCGTAGACACCGCGATCGGTGACGTCGACCAGAGGCGCCAGCAGGTCCGTGACGGTTGGATTGCGTTCCTCGGTCACCTCGGGCGGAACCTTCCCCCGTCGCTTCGCTCGCCCCGGATGGATCAGGCAGGTGTCTCGGCCAATTCGCGGCCGATGCGCAAGAGCTGCCCGGTGGCGCCGCCCACGGCGAACTCCGTCTGCTTCGCGGCGAGGAAGTATCGGTGCACCGGATGATCGATGTCTATACCGACGCCGCCGTGCACGTGCACCGTGGTGTGCGCTACGCGGTGGCCCGCCTCCGCCGCCCAGAACGCGGCGGTGCCGACCTCGAGGTCGGCGGGCAGATCCTCGGACAGTCGCCACGCCGCCTGCGTCACGGTCAGGCGCAGGCCCTTGATGTCGATGTAGGCGTCGGCCAGTCGCTGACCGACGGCCTGAAAGCTGCCGATGGGCCGGTCGAACTGCTCGCGCTCCCTGGCGTACTGCGCGGTCAGTTCGAGCGCGCGCTCGAGCACACCGAGCTGAAGGGCGCTGCGGCCGAACGTGCCCCGAGTCGTCAGCCAGGACACGACCGCTTCGCCGCCGACCAGGCGGCCGGCGTCGACGTCGGCACCCTGGAACTCCAGGTGACCGACGCTGCCGTGGCCCGTGGTGTCGAGCGAGCTGACCGTGACGCCGGGTTCGCCGGCGGCGACGAGGAATACCTTGACACCCGAATCGGATTCGGCGGGTACCAGGAACGCGTCGGCGACCGGTCCGTAACCGACGAGCGCCCTGGTGCCGGTCAGCCGGTAGCCCTCGCCGACGGACTGGGCCTGCACCGGACCCTGGCCCATCTCGGCCTCGAGCGCGACGGTCAGGATCTTCTCGCCCCTGACCGCGGGAGCGGCCCAGTCCCGTTGCAGTGCTTCGGAGCCGAACTTCCCGAGGGCGCCCGCGGCCAGCACCACGGACTCCAGGTAGGGCACGGCGGCGATCTGACGGCCGAGTGCGACCAGTACCGCGGCTTGCTCGAGCACTCCGAAACCGCCTCCGCCCAACGATTCCGGCGCGGCCGTCGAGAGGATGTCGGCGTCGATGAGCTTCGACCACAGGTCGCGGTCGAGGCGCTCGTCGAGCTTGTCGAGTTCGCGCTGGCGTTCCGGCGTGCACACCGAGTCGATGATCGAGCGCGCAAGGCCGCCAAGGTCGTTCGCGGCCTCGGTGGTGGTGAAGTCCATGGTCGTCCTATCGGTTCGGGAGGGCACGCGGAGCTAGCGGTTGACCCGGGGTAGACCCAGGGCGACCATGCCGATGATGTCGCGCTGAATCTCGTTGGTGCCGCCGCCGAAGGTCAGGATCAGGCACGACCGGTGCATCCGCTCGATGCGGCCCCGCAGCAGCGCGCCGGGGGAGTCGGAGCGCAAGGTGGCCGCCGTTCCCAGCACCTCCATCAGCAGGCGGTAGGCCTCCGTGGCCAATTCGGTGCCGTAGACCTTGGCGGCCGACGCGTCGGCCGGTGAGGGGGCTTCGTCGGTTGACGCGAGCTCCCAGTTGATCAGCTTGAGCACCTCGCCCTTGGCGTGCACGCGAGCCAGGTTGAGCTGCACCCACTCCGAGTCGATCAGCCGGTTGCCGTGGACGTCCTTGGTGTTCTGCGCCCACTCGCGGACGGCGCCGAGCGCGGCGAAGATCGGCTGGGCCGACACCAGGGCGACGCGCTCGTGGTTGAGCTGGTTGGTCACCAGCTTCCAGCCGGCGTTCTCCTCGCCGACGAGATTGCTCATCGGGATCCGCACGTCCTGGTAGTACGTGGCGCTGGTGTCGACGCCGGACATCGTGTGCACCGGCGTCCAGGAGAAGCCGTCCGCCGTGGTCGGCATGATGAGCATCGAGATGCCCCGGTGCTTCTTGGCCTCGGGGTTGGTGCGGACGGCCAGCCACACGTAGTCCGCATAGGCGATCAGGCTGGTCCACATCTTCTGGCCGTTGACGACGTAGTCGTCGCCGTCTCGGACCGCGGTGGTGCGCAGGGCGGCGAGGTCGGTGCCCGCCCCCGGCTCGGAGTAGCCGATCGAGAAGTGCAGCTCACCCGCGGCGATCTTGGGCAGGAAGAACTTCTTCTGCTCGTCGGTGCCGAACGCCATGATCGTCGGCGCCACGCTGTTGATGGTCAGGAACGGCACAGGCACGTTGGCGATGGAGGCCTCGTCGTTGAAGATGAGCCCCTCCATCGGGGTGCGGGCCTGCCCGCCGAACTCCTTGGGCCAGGACAGCGTCAGCCACCCGTCTGCGCCCATCTGCTTGACGGTGTCGCGGTACACGCTGCCGCGCCCCATCTCGCCGCCGTCGCCCGCGCTGAGCGCCTCGGCCCGCTCCGGGGTCATCAGCTTGGTGAAGTACGAGCGCAACTCGCGGCGCAACTCCTCTTGCTCGGGGCTGTAGCCGATCCGCATCGCTCAAGTCCTCACTATCTCGGGGGTACCCGTGGGCCTCCCCGGTTGTAACACGTTCTAGTCTTGGAATCCAGGCCGGTCATTCCGGGCCCGAGCGGGAGGAGACTTGTCATGCGAGTGGAAGTTGACCGTGATCGCTGCGAAGGTAACGCGGTGTGCGTCGGTATCGCCCCGGACCTCTTCGATCTCGATGACGACGACTATGCCGTGATCAAGGCCGATCCGGTGCCCGACGGCCAGGAGGACCTGGCCGAGCAGTCGATCGCCGAATGCCCAAGAGCAGCCCTCATCCGCAAGGACTAAAAGACTAGAGGTATTCATAAATGAGCACGGAATCCAGCCCGACGGGCCTTCCCGACAGCGCGACCGATCTTTCCGGACTGGTCGCGGTGGTGACGGGTGCGGCCGCAGGACTGGGCCGCGCCGAGGCCATCGGCTTGGCCAGGGCCGGTGCGACGGTGGTCGTCAACGACATCGCGGGCGCCCTCGACAAGTCCGACGTCCTCGACGAGATCGCGGCCGCGGGATCCAAGGGCATCGCCGTCGCGGGTGACATCAGTGCGCGCAACACCGCCGACGAGCTGGTGGCCACCGCCGACGGCCTCGGCGGGCTGTCGATCGTGGTGAACAACGCGGGGATCACCCGCGACCGGATGCTGTTCAACATGACCGACGAGGACTGGGACGCCGTCATCGCCGTGCACTTGCGCGGTCACTTCCTGCTCACCCGCAACGCCGCCACGTACTGGCGGGACAAGGCCAAGCAGAACGGCGGCACCGTCTACGGCCGCATCGTCAACACCTCCTCGGAGGCAGGGCTCGCAGGCCCGGTCGGTCAGGCCAACTACGGCGCGGCCAAGGCGGGCATCACCTCGCTGACCCTGACGGCGGCCCGCGGGCTCTGTCGGTACGGCGTCCGCGCCAACGCGATCGCACCGCGCGCCAGGACCGCGATGACCGCCGACGTCTTCGGCGAAGCGCCCCAGCTCGAGGAGGGGCGGGTCGACGGGTTGTCGCCCGAGCACGTCGTGACGTTGGTGCAGTTCCTCTCGTCGCCCGCGGCGGAAGGGGTCAACGGACAGCTGTTCATCGTCTATGGTCCGACTGTCACGCTCGTGGCGGCGCCCGTGGCGGAGAAGCACTTCACCGCGGACTCGGATGCCTGGGGCGTCGGCGATCTCGGTTCCACCCTGCACGAGTACTTTGCTGACCGGGACCCCGAACGGGGTTTCTCGGCCACCGGATTGATGGACTCGCGAGACTGACAGTCTCAATTGTCAGTGTGCTGTGAGCGTTAGAACACGTTACAGAACGATCTTCGCCACACCCGCCTTGACCAGCATAAATATACTTATAATTACGGATGTTGCGGTTCTTTGACACTGCGAACGTGTTCTAGTTAATATGATCCGGCTCACTACGAGCGCCGCTTGACCGAGGGGTGCGAAGGGCGTCGCCGCGGGTAGTCCCGGACGATTCGCCATCACCACCGCTCGCCCCCCGTGTCCCAGAAACCCCCCGTGTCCCAGAAACGGAGCCCAGGTTGATCGAACAGCTCTCGGCTCCGGCCCGGGCCGTGGGTGGCTTCGTCGAGATGTCCCTGGACACCTTCATCAAGATCTTCCGCAGGCCCTTCCAGTTTCGCGAGTTCCTCGAACAGACGTGGATGATCGCCCGTGTCTCCCTGATCCCCACGCTTCTGGTCGCCATCCCCTTCACGGTCCTGGTCTCGTTCACGCTCAACATCCTGCTGCGCGAGCTCGGCGCCGCCGACCTGTCCGGTGCGGGCACTGCGTTCGGTACCATCACGCAGCTCGGCCCGGTGGTGACGGTGCTCGTCGTCGCCGGTGCAGGCGCGACGGCGATCTGTGCCGACCTCGGCGCCCGCACCATCCGCGAGGAGATCGACGCGATGCGCGTTCTCGGCATCGACCCGATCCAGCGCCTGGTGGTTCCGCGGGTGCTCGCGTCGACGGTGGTGGCCCTGCTGCTCAACGGGTTGGTCTGCGCGATCGGCATCACGGGCGGCTACGTCTTCTCCGTCTATCTTCAGGGCGTCAACCCCGGCGCCTTCATCAACGGCCTCACCGTGCTCACCGGCCTCGGTGAGCTGGTGCTCGCCGAGGTGAAGGCGCTGATGTTCGGCGTCGTCGCCGGCCTGGTGGGCTGCTATCGCGGATTGACCGTCAAGGGTGGGCCCAAGGGCGTTGGCGTAGCCGTCAACGAGACCGTCGTCTACGCATTCATCGGGCTCTTCGTGATCAACGTCATCATGACAGCCATCGGCGTGAGAGTGCTGGCAAGATGATTGCTTGCGCAAAAAGAAGTCAGTCATGAGTTACGACGCGACACTGCGCTTTCGGCGCCTCTTCCGCGGCGTGCCGAAGGCCATCGACGTCATCGGCGAGCAAGCCCTCTTCTACGGCGAATCGATCCGCTATATCCCCAATGCGCTGACCCGCTACCGCAAGGAGACCATTCGCCTCATCGCCGAGATGACCATGGGCGCCGGAGCCCTGGTGATGATCGGCGGTACGGTCGGGGTGGCCGCGTTCCTGACGCTGGCCTCCGGTGGTGTCATTGCGGTGCAGGGTTATTCGTCGCTCGGCAACATCGGCATCGAGGCGCTGACCGGCTTCCTGTCCGCGTTCCTCAACGTTCGCATCGTCGCCCCCGTCATCGCGGGAATCGCGTTGGCGGCGACGATCGGCGCAGGCACCACGGCACAGCTGGGCGCCATGCGCGTCGCCGAGGAGATCGACGCCGTGGAGGCGATGGCCGTGCACTCGGTGTCCTACCTGGTGTCGACGCGGATCATCGCCGGGCTGATCGCGATCGTGCCGTTGTACTCGCTGTCGGTGCTGGCGGCATTCTTCGCCGCGCGGTTCACCACCGTCTTCATCAACGGGCAGTCGGCAGGCCTGTACGACCACTACTTCAACACATTCTTGGTGCCCACCGACCTGTTGTGGTCCTTCCTCCAGGCCATCGTCATGTCCGTGGCCGTGATGTTGGTGCACACGTACTACGGCTACAACGCCTCCGGCGGTCCCGTCGGCGTCGGCATCGCCGTCGGACAGGCCGTGCGCACCTCCCTGATCGTGGTGGTCACCATCACGCTCTTCATCTCCCTGGCCGTCTACGGCGCGTCGGGCAACTTCAACCTCTCCGGATAGGCGGGAACGTCGATGGGTGACGCCAAGCGCAGCCATGTGAGGATCGCCGCCGCGGTCCTCGTGGCTGTCGTGCTGGCGGCCGCCGTCTTCACCTACCTCTCGTACACCGCGGCGTTCACGCCCACCGAGCCCGTGACGGTGACGGCACCAAGGGCCGGTCTGGTGATGGAGACCGACGCGAAGGTGAAGTACCGCGGCATCCAGATCGGCAAGGTCGAATCCATCGACTACGCGGGCGATCAGGCCAAGCTGACGCTCGCGATCGACAGCAGCGAACTGCGCTACGTCCCGTCGAATGCGAAGGTGCGCATCGCAGGTACCACGGTCTTCGGCGCCAAGTCGGTGGAGTTCCTTGAGCCCGCGGACCCGAAGGGCGGCTCGCTGCGCTCCGGCACACAGGTGCATGCCGCCGACGTGCAGCTCGAGGTGAACACCCTCTTCGAGACCCTGACCAACACCCTGCTGAAGGTCGACCCGATCAGCCTCAATGCCACGCTCTCGGCACTCGGTGAAGGGCTGCGGGGCCACGGCGATGATCTCGGCGCGACGCTGGCTGGGCTGAATTACTATCTGCAGCAATTCAATCCGAAGCTACCCGCTCTCCAACAGGTGTTCCAGAAGACGGCCGTGGTGGGCAACGTCTACGCCGACGCCGCACCCGACCTGGTCACGGTGTTCGACAACGCGCCCACGATCAGCAAGACCGTCGTCGACCAGCAGGACAACCTCAACGCCACGCTGCTGGCCGCCACCGGCCTGGCCAACAACGGCACCGCCACGCTGCAGCCCGCGGCCGACGACCTCATCGCCGCGATCCAGCGGCTGCGTGCGCCGCTGAAGGTCCTCGCTGACTACTCGCCCGAGCTCGGCTGCATCTTCTCGGGCACGAAGAAGGCAGTCGACACGTTCGCGCCCATCATCGGTGGTGTTCGGCCCGGCCTCTTCGTGGCATCGAACTTCCTGCCAGGAGCCCCCGCGTACACCTACCCGGAGAGCCTGCCGATCGTCAACGCATCCGGCGGCCCCAACTGTCGCGGGCTGCCGAACACGCCCAGCAAGCAATACGGCGGATCGTGGTATCACACGCCGTTCCTGGTCACCGACAACGCGTACATCCCGTACCAGCCGAACACCGAGCTGCAGTTCGACGCTCCGTCGACACTGCAGTTCCTGTTCCACGGCGCCTACGCGGAAAGGGATGACTTCTAGTGAAACGCGATCGGACGCTGATCAACGTCAGCATCTTCACCGTGGTCATGCTCTTGGTGGCCGCCGGTTTGATCGTCGTGTTCGGCCAGTTCCGCTTCGCCGCGGGCAACACCTTTCACGCCACCTTCGCCGACGCGTCGCGCCTCAAGGCGGGTCAGGACGTGCGGATCGCCGGGGTGCCCGTCGGCTCGGTGAAGGCCGTCGAGCTCAACCCCGACAACACCGTCGACGTGAAGTTCGACGTCAGCAACCGCTACCAGCTGTACACCTCGACCAGGGCACTGGTGCGCTACCAGAACCTCGTCGGCGACCGATACCTCGAGATCACCTCGGGCCCGGGCGATCTGCGCAAGCTGCCGGCGGGCGCGACCATCGCCAAGGAGAACACCCAGCCCGCGCTCGACCTCGACGCGCTGCTCGGCGGACTGCGTCCGGTGCTCAAGGGTCTCGACGGCAACAAGGTCAACGAGATCAGTAACGCGGTCATCGAACTTCTGCAGGGCCAGGGCGGCTCGTTGTCGACGCTGCTCGCCAGCACGTCGTCGTTCACGCAGGGCCTGGCAGCCCGCGATCAGCTGATCGGCGACACGATCAACAACCTGAACGCCGTGCTCGGCACCGTCGATCAGAAGGGTGCCCAGTTCGACGCCAGCATCGATCAGCTGCAGCAGTTGATCACCGGACTCGCCCAGAACCGCGACCCGATCGCAGGCGCCATCCCGCCGCTGGCGTCGGCGACCAGCGACCTGACCGGCCTGTTGAAGCAGAGCCGACGTCCGGTGCAGGGCGTGATCGAGAACCTTCGGCCCTTCGCGCAGCGGATGGACGAGCGCAAGGCCGACGTCAACAAGGTCATCGAGCCGCTTGCGGAGAATTATCTGCGGCTCAACGCTCTTGGCGCCTACGGTTCGTTCTTCAACATCTACTACTGCTCGATTCGGTTGAAGATCAACGGTCCCGCAGGCAGTGACATCCTGATCCCGTTCGGTGGCCCACCGGATCCGTCGAAGGGGAGGTGCTCGGCGAATGGCTAGGGCTGGCGAAAGCAATCCCACCCGCACCGGGATCTTCGGGATCGCCTTGGTGGCGTGCCTGGTGCTGGTCTCGTTCGGCTACACCAGCCTGCCGTTCTGGCCGCAGGGCAAGAACTACGAGGCGTACTTCACCGACGCGGGCGGCATCACCGCCGGCAACGATGTCAGCGTCTCGGGCATCAAGGTCGGCAAGGTCTCCTCGGTCGAGCTCGCGGGTGAATCCGCCAAGGTCAACTTCACCGTCGACCGCAAGATACAGGTGGGCGACCAGACGCTGGTGTCGATCAAGACCGACACCGTCCTCGGTCAGAAGTCCCTCGCGGTGTCGCCAAAGGGTTCGGGAAGCTCGACGGTGATTCCGTTGGGCCGCACCACGACTCCGTACACTCTCAACACTGCGCTGCAGGATCTCGGGAGGAACGCGGGCGAGTTGGACAAGCCCAAGTTCGAGCAGGCGCTACAGACACTGACCGACACGCTGCACGATGCGACGCCCCAACTGCGCGGTGCGCTCGATGGGGTCGCGGACCTCTCGCGCAGCCTCAACAAGCGCGACGCGGCCCTCGAACAGCTGCTCGGCCACGCCAAGAAGGTGTCTGACACGCTGGCGCAACGCGCGGGTCAGGTCAACCAGCTCATCACCGACGGCAATCAGCTGTTTGCGGCGCTCGACGAGAAGCGCCAGGCGTTGAGTAACCTGATCGGTGGCATCCAGGGTGTCTCGGAACAGCTTTCGGGTTTCGTCGCCGACAACAAGCGTGAGTTCGGACCCGCTCTGCAGAAGCTGAACGCCGTGCTCGACAACCTGTTGCAGCGGCGCGACCACATCGGCGAGGCCCTGCGCAGGCTCCCGCCCTACGCGACCGCCCTTGGCGAGGTCGTCGGCTCCGGTCCCGGCTTCCAGATCAACCTCTACGGTCTGCCGCCAGCCACCATCTCCGAAGTGCTGCTCGACACCTACTTCCAGCCGGGCAAGCTGCCGAACAGCCTCGCCGACTACCTGCGCGGACTCATCTCGGAGCGGGCGATCATAAGGCCGAAGTCGCCATGACACACCATGATTCAACGGGCATTCCCAAGAGGTGGCTGCGCCTCGCGGTCATCGCCATGCTTCTCGCGGGCTTGGTCGGGGGTGCCTTCGTGCTCTGGCCCGCGGGCAAGGGTCACGAGGTCGTCGCGTACTTCCCGTCCACCGTCGGGCTGTACCCGGGCGACGACGTGAGGGTGGTCGGCGTGCCGGTCGGCACCATCGAGACCATCGATCCCCGCGCCAACGACGTCAAGGTCACCATCAAGGTGGACGATGGCGTCAAGCTGCCCGCTGATGCGCGCGCCCTCATCATCGCGCCGAACCTGGTGTCGGCCAGATTCATTCAGTTCACGCCCGCCTACAAGAGCGGTCCCACTCTCGCCGATGGCGCGCAGATCGGACTGGACCGCACCGGTGTTCCCGTCGAGTGGGACGACGTCAAGGAGCAGCTCACCCAGCTCAGTGCCTCGCTGGGGCCACAGCAGGGCGAAGTGCAGGGCCCGCTTGGCGCGGTCATCAACCAGGCCGCCGACACGTTCGACGGCAACGGTGACTCGTTCCGCAACGCCCTGCGCGAACTCTCGCAGACCGCGGGCCGGCTCGGCGACTCCCGCACGGACCTGTTCGGCACGGTGCGCAACCTACAGGTGCTGGTGAACGCACTGGCGAACAGCAACGAGCAGATCGTGCAGTTCTCCAACCACGTCGCCTCGGTGTCACAGGTGCTGGCGGACAGCTCCAAAGACCTCGACCAGACCCTCGGCACCCTCAATCAGGCATTGGCCGACGTCAAGGGCTTCCTCAACGAGAACAACTCGGCGTTGATCGGGCAGATCGGCAAGCTGACCGACTTCACCAACATCCTCACCGAGCACAGTGACGACATCGAGCAGGTCCTGCACATCACGCCCAACGGTCTGCAGAACTTCTACAACATCTACAACCCCGCCCAGGGCACCGTCGGGGGTCTGCTGTCGCTGCCTAACTTCGCGAACCCCGTGCAGTTCATCTGCGGTGGCACGTTCGACACCGGTGCCAACCCGGACAACTACAAGCGCGCCGAGATCTGCCGCCAGCGGATGGGCCCGGTGTTGAAGCGCCTCGCGGTGAACTACCCGCCGGTCCTGTTCCACCCGATCAACAGCATCACGGCGTACAAGGGCCAGATCATCTATGACACACCCGAGACCGAGGCCAAGGCGCAGACGCCGGTGCCGTACCTGCAGTGGCAGCCGGCACCGGGCGTGACACCGCCGACCGTCGGACCCGACGGCAGGCTCAGCGATCTCATTCTGCCGCCGCCCGCGCAGCTCGGTCAGATCTCGCCTGCGGGCCCCGTGCCCGCGGCCCCGCCGATGGGGCCAGGTCCGCTGCCGGGGCCCCCACCGGCGCAACCGTTGCCTGCCGAGTCGGGGGGTGGCTAGTCATGCTGATAACGAAGACAGCGCTGACGGCGAAGACTGCGAAGTCCCTGCGTCACAAGGCCTTACGTGCAAGCCGGAACACCGTCGCCATCGGTTCGGGCGCGGTGCTGCTGGCGGGTTGCGCGTTCGGCGGCCTTAACTCGGTGGACATGCCGGGCACCGAGGGCCACGGCAGCGGCGCGTACAACATCACCGTCGAGCTTCCCGACGTGGCGACGCTGCCGCAGAACTCTCCGGTGATGGTCGACGACGTGACGGTCGGCAGCGTGTCCGGCATCGAGGCCGTGCAACGGCCCGACGGCAGCTTCTTCGCCGCCGTCAAGGTGTCCCTGAACGGGAACGTCGACCTTCCCGGGAACGCCACGGCCAAGGTCGCCCAGACGTCGCTCCTCGGTTCGCAGCACATCGACCTCTCGGCTCCGGTCGATCAGGCCGGTCAGGGTCGGCTCAAGGAGGGCTCCAACATCCCGTTGTCGCGGGCCGGGCGCTATCCGACCACCGAAGAGGTGCTGTCGTCGCTCGGCGTCGTCGTCAACAAGGGCAATCTCGGTGCGCTGCAAGACGTCACCGACGAGTTGTACACGGCCGTGGCGGGCCGGACGGGTCAGTTCACCGACCTGATTCCGCGGCTGGCCGAGTTGACCACGTCGCTGGACCAGCAGACGACGGACATCGTCGCCGCGCTCGACGGGTTGAACCGCTTCGCGGGCATCCTCGCCCGCGGCAAGGACAGCCTGGGCCGCACGCTGGACTCGCTGCCCGCCGCGCTGAAGGTGCTCAACGACAACCGGGCCAACATCGTCGATGCCTTCACCGCGTTGCGCACCTTCGCGAACGTCGGATCACGCGTGCTGTCCGGTATCAAGGACGACTTCGCGGCCGACTTCAAGGACCTCTATCCGGTCATCAGGGCGTTCAACGACAACGTCGACGACTTCATCTCGGACCTGGAACTGCTGCCGACCTTCCCGTTCCACTACAAGTACCTTCGCAACGCCGTGCGCGGCGACTACCTGAACGTCTTCGTGACGTTCGACCTGACGGTGCGGCGTTTTGGTGAGTCGATCTTCACCACCTCGAAGGGCTTCGACCCGAACATGAAGCACCTCGACGAGGTCATCAACCCGCCTGAC
>NZ_JAVROT010000149.1:0-14665 GCF_032162605.1 Mycobacterium sp.
TGGCTCACGTTCCACCAGATGATCGTGAAGAGCACCGCGCACACGAAGACGACGATGTCGCGCCAGTTGCCGCGGTAGGACTGGGCGACCTCGAGCAGCGACCGGTTCTTGTCGACGGCCGCGATCAAGTCGTCGACGCGGATGTCGATGACGCGCTGCAGTTCGGCGCGCCGTTCGGTCTGCTCCTGCGGAAGCCGGTCCAGCAGATCCATGTCCTGCTTGATCAGGCCGCGGATGTCGGGCCCGCGCAGATTGCCCGCGGCGATGCCCAGGAGCGCACCGCCCGCGATCGGCGCGCCGGCCATGGCGAGTTCGGCGATACCAGGCATTTGCGACTCCTCGGTCGGTTCACGGAACTAGACCGTATCGGAGCCGCCCGCCTATTTCGCCCAGTCGGTGACGGCCGGCCACGTCGCCTCGCTTCCGGGGTCCGGCGCCCACGCGACGGAGTTCAGAACGTCCTCGAGCTCGGAGTGCAGAACGTCCTTTTGGTCTGCGGTGAGTTCGGGGTCGCGGGGCGAGATGAGATCGAACTCGACGTACGTCCCCTTCTGAACGAGGACGGCAGCCCAGAACAACGATCTGTCGTATCTACCGTCCTTGCCGCCGATGGTCCGGGTGACTTCGGTGCGGTGCGACCCGTCGGTGAAGTCATCTCGGCGCTTGCGTCTGCACCAAGAGCGATGCGTTTTCCTGGGTGCATTCCGAACCCTTTCCCTGGTTCGTGCACGTACTGAACGTCAGCGTCGTGCCCTCGCTCCCAGGGCCGTAGATCGGCAGGTTCTTGGTGTAGGCGCTGGCCAATGGCATCCGGGCCGGCACGTTTGCAAGGCTCAGCGGATACCGGACCGGAGTGCGCTCGGTCGGCCGCAGTGCGCGGGCGAGCTCGAGCATGCGGTCGGGGCTGCGGTCGGGCCATCCGCGGCTGAGGACGGCGTCTGCGCGGCCGGGTCCGAAGGCTGCCCGCCGCAGCCCATGGCCGTTACCAGCACGGACACCGCGGCTAGGAGGCAGAGGACCGAGCGGAGGAGGGAGACGTCCCTGGCTGACCGCATCGGCGAAATCTATCCGCTCACAACGGCGGCGTCCACAGCGTTTTCACAGTCGACGGACGGCTTCGTCCGCCTCAAGCCATCAGTTGAGCGGCGACCGTTGCGCCGAGTTCCCAGCACGACTCCAGGTCCGCCTTGCTCGGCTTGCCCGAAACCACCACGGTCTCTGCGGCTTTGACCCAACCCAGCCCGGTCGTGATGGCAGCGACGCCCCGCTCTGCCCCTTCGGTGCCCTCGTTGCCGTGGAGGTAGAGGCCGAACGGCCGCCCCCTGGTCGCATCCAGGCACGGGTAGTAGCAGACGTCGAACGCGAGTTTGAGGGCGCCGCTCATGTACCCGAGGTTCGCCGGCGTGCCGAGTAGATAACCGTCCGCCTCCAGCATGTCCGTCGGTGACACCGAAAGCGCAGGCCGCCGAACGACTTCCACGCCCTCGATCTCCGGATGGGACGCGCCGGCGAGGACTGCCTCGAACATCTCCTGCAGGTGTGGCGACGGAGTGTGGTGCACGATCAGGAGCGTCTTGCTCACGGTTCCTGCTCCTGCATCGCGACGGCCTTCTTCATCGTCTCCCGCGCCCGTCCCCGATCACCCGCGTAGTCGTAGGCGCGGGCGAGCCGGTACCAGCGACGCCAGTCGTCGGGATCCGCTTCGACCTCGGTGCGCACCGACGCGAACAGCTCGTCGGCGGCTGCGCGTTCGATGCGGCCCGACGGCCTGCGCGGCAACGCACCGACGTCCAACTCCATTCCCTGCTCGCGAGCGAGCCGGGCTAGCCGCTGGTGTGCGAATCCCGCTCGGAGCGTGGCGATCATTGCCCAAAGGCCCACCAGCGGTAGCAGGAAGATCGCCGCTCCGAGTCCGATCGCGGCCGGCCGCCCGGATGAGGCCAGGATGACGCCGGCGCGGCCGAGCAGGACGAAGTACACGACCATCGCCACGCACATGAAGCCGATCAGCAGCTGGATGCGCAGGGCGCGCGACCCGTCGTCCTTCTTCAGTCCCATCGGTTCCTCGCGCAAGCGCTCGTCACAATCCCATGAGGGGTTCGATGCCGACGGTGAGACCGGGATGGTCGGCGACGTTGCGCACCCCGAGAAGCACGCCGGGCACGAACGACGTCCGGTCGAGGCTGTCGTGCCGGATCGTCAGCGTCTCCCCCTGCGTGCCGAACAGGATCTCCTGGTGTGCGACGAGACCGGCCAGCCGGATCGAGTGGACGGGGATGCCGTCGACGTTGGCGCCGCGCGCTCCGTCGAGACCGGTGCTGGTGGCATCGGGGTTGGGCGGCAGACCCTTGCGCGCCTCGGCGATCAGCCGGGCCGTGCGCGCCGCCGTGCCGGATGGGGCGTCGGCCTTGAAGGGGTGGTGCAGCTCGATGACTTCCACCGACTCGAAGAACCGCGCCGCCTGCTTGGCGAACTCCATCGAAAGGACGGCGCCGATGGCGAAGTTGGGGGCGATCAGGACGGCGACGTCCGGCTTGTCGGCCAGCCAGGATTCGACCCGTGCGATGCGCTCATCGGTGAAACCCGTGGTGCCCACCACCGCGTTGATGCCCGCACCGATCAAGAACTCCAGGTTGTCCATCACGACGCTGGGGTGGGTGAAGTCGACGACGACCTCCGTCCGGCTGTCGGTGAACAGCGTCAGCGAATCGCCCGCGTCCACCCCGGCTGAGAAGGTCAGATCGTCGGCCGCTTCGACGGCGTCGACGATCGTCGCGCCGACCTTGCCCTTGGCACCAAGAACTCCGACTCGCATGGTTCGCAGCCTACTTGCCTGTGACATCGGTTTCGCGGCCCTCACCGGCCGGTGAGCGTGCGCCTTCTGCCGTCTCGCCTCGGCGTGTCGCGTACAGACGCGCACGCTCGCGGCAAGAACTATTGGGGGAGGGCGGCTCTGGCCTTGAGGGCCAACCACAGCTCCATCCTGTCGTCGCCGTCGTCGAGCCGCCGTCCGGTCAGTGCGGCGATTCGATCGATCCGGTTCCGCACGGTGTTGCGGTGCAACGAGAGGCGGTGTGCCGCGGGGTCCCAGGCGCCGTTGGCCCGCAACCACTGATCCAGCGTCCGGAGTAGTTCCAGCCGGTCTCGGGGGTCGAGATGGTCCAACGGGGCGAGCACCGCATCGGCGAAACCGCGCACCACCTCGGGCGTGCCCAATGACAGCAACAGCGACACCGTCTCCCCCTCGCTCGCAGCGACGATGCGGCCCAGGTGCTCGCTGATCGGCAGCAGCGAGCGGGCCTGCATCGCGGAGACGGCCAAGGTCTCCGGTGCGGTCGCCGCGCCGATGCCCGCCGGATGGCCCTCGGCGTGCGCCTCGAGCGCAGCCGTCAGCGCCGTCGGATCGGAGTGGGCGATCTCCACGGTCCCGCCGTGCACCCGCAGCAGCGCGCCGGCGAGCGCGAGGTGCAGTCGGAACGCCAGCGTGTCCACGTCGTCGGACGCGACCACCGCCACCTGATAGTGCTCGCCGGTCAGCCCGACACTGGCCGCGAGGTGTTGCGCGCGTTCACGTTTGACGCCTGGGCGCAACAGTTGGCCGAAGACCTGGCTGCGCCGTCGGCGTTCGGGTTGATCGGACAGGTTGCGCCGCTCGATGTCCAGCGCGATGAGGGACACCAGCACCGTGGACGAACTGCGCGACGTCACGTCCATGTCGGCGCCCAGCACGACGTACGCCAGGGGCATCTGCGCCCCGACGGTGTGCACCTCGAAGTCGCCCACCATCGACCATCCGCCGACCGCCGCGCGAGGGTGAAACGGGATGCGGCACGCTCGTTGGACCACGTCGGAGTCGGCGCCTGCCGTCGCCGCCATCAGACGACCACTGCTGTCGCAGACCACACAGGGGGTGGCGCTGGTCTCCGACCAGGCCGACAGCAGCGCAGGCAGTGGCGCCGCGCTGGTCGCCACGGCTGTGAGTCGGCGGTTGATCTCCATCGCGGACAGCAGATCCCTGCGCTCCTGTCTGGCGATGGTCTCGAAGACCCACTTGGTGACGGCGATGAAGGGCGTCTCGTCGGGCACCATCAGCAGCGGTACGCCCACCTCCTGCGCGGCGACTCGCAGAGCGTCGGGACATTCCTGATATGGCAACCCATGTCCGAGGCCCAGCGCGAGGCCCGCGACCCCGGCGGCGGCACACTCTGACACGTAGGCACGGCACTCGGGCAGCCTCATCGGCAACAACAGCCCCACGGTCATGAGCAGTTCGCCGCCGCGCAACCAGTCACCCGGTGACGTCAGCTCCGAGACGTGGGCGGACGTCACCTCCCGACCTGTGCCACCATCGCCAGCGATGAGCTGCAGGTTCAGTGAACGATCGGCCATGACGTCGCCGATCGTGATCACCGCGGACCACCCGTAATGTGCATTTCGCCCAACCTTAGTGGACGCATTGAACATTTCGGCCATGGTGGCTGGTCGACCCGGGGGCGCATCGTGAGACGCAACACACCCACCGATCGCAGGAGCCTCATGACATCCACCACGCCCGTGGCCTCCGACGGTCGCGCCGGATCGATGATCGAGACCCGCTCGATCGACTATGTGCCCGACGACGAGCGCCACGGCAAGGTGTCCCACCAGGGGCCGTTCTGGTTCGTCGGCAACTTCCAGCCGTTCACCCTTGCGCTGGGCTTCGTCGGCCCCAGCCTGGGCCTGTCCCTGTGGTGGACCATCGTCGCGGGCATCGCGGGCATTGCGTTCGGCACCCTGTTCATGGCCTTCCACGCCACCCAGGGCCCCGTGCTCGGGCTGCCCCAGATGATTCAGTCGAGGGCTCAGTTCGGCTATCGGGGCGTTTTGTTACCGCTGATCGGCACGCTGTTCACGTTCGTCGGCTTCAACGTCGTCGACGTGGTCATCATCAAGTCGGGGCTCCAGTCGATCTTCGGCTGGAATCCCGTCGTGGTAGCGGTCGTCATCACCGTGATCGCCGCACTCGTCGCGATCTTCGGACACGACCTGCTGCACAAGACATTCCGCATGCTCTTCTGGATCTCACTGCCGCTGTGGATCGTCCTGACCTGCGGGGTGCTGTTCGGTGGCGTGGCAGGAACAGCCTCCACCCCAGGCGGTTTCACGTTCGTGGCATTCCTGGTGCAGTTCAGCGTCGCGGAGTCCTACAACATCACCTACGCGCCGTACGTCTCCGATTACAGCCGCTACCTGCCCCGCAGCACCAAGCCGTCCGCCATCATCGCCTCGGTGTTCCTCGGCGCCTCGGCGTCACCCGCCTGGCTGATCCCCCTCGGCGCCTGGATGGCGACCTACCTCGGCGCGACTGACGCCTTGGCCGGGATCAACCAGACCGGCAACGACACCTTCTCCTACCTCGGCAGCGTGCTGGCGGTCGTGTCGACACTCGTCCTGGTCGCGACCATGGGACTGAACGCGTACAGCGGAATGCTCACCGTCGTCACGGGTCTCGACTCGCTGAAGTTGGTCTCACCGACTCGCAATCTGCGGGTCGTGACGATCGCCGTGCTCGCCGTCGCCTGGCTGGTGATGAGCCTGCTGCTGTCGAATGCCACGACCGCCCTGAACACCACCCTGCTGATCATGCTGTACCTGCTGGCACCGTGGACGGCGGTCAATCTCACCGACTACTTCTTCGTCCGGCGCGGCCACTACGCCATCGCAGACCTGTTCACCCCCAACGGAATCTACGGCGCCTGGTCGTGGCGCGGGCTGACCGCCTTCCTGGTGGGCGTCGCCGCCGAGATCCCGTTCGTCGACCTACCGTTCTTCGTCGGGCCCGCTGCCGAGGCACTCGGCGAGGTCGACATCGCCTTCATCGTCGGGCTGGTGGTCTCCGGCCTGGTGTACATCGCGGTCACCAGGTCGCTCGACGTGTCCGGCGAACTCAAGTTCATCGAATCCAAGGAGAATGCGTGAGCAACGGCGACATCATCGGACCACCGGACGCGAGCCGCGTCCCCCGGTATACCGATCCCGCCACCTTCGCCCGCCTGCCTCGCATCGACCAGGTCACCTCAGCGGACGTCTGCATCGTCGGAATCCCCTTCGACAGCGGGGTGTCGTACCGGCCGGGCGCCCGCTTCGGGCCGGGGCACGTCCGTGCGGCGTCGAAGCTGTTGCGGCCGTACAACCCGGCGCTGGACGTGGAGCCGTTCGGCAAGCAGCAGGTCGCCGATTGTGGGGACATCGCGGTGAATCCGTTCGACATCGAGGACGCGATCGCCACCATCGATTCGTCGATCACCGACATTCGCCGAGACGGCTCGACGGTGCTCACCATCGGTGGCGACCACACCATCGCCCTCCCGATCCTGCGCTCACTGGCCCGTGACCACGGTCCGATCGCCGTCCTTCACTTCGACGCCCATCTCGACACCTGGGACACCTACTTCGGTGCGCCCTACACGCACGGCACCCCGTTTCGCCGCGCCAGCGAGGAGGGCCTCATCGACATGGAGCGTTCGCAGCACATCGGAATCCGAGGCCCGCTCTACGGCAAGCAGGACCTCGAAGACGATGCGGTGCTCGGCTTTCAGGTCATCCGCTCCGACGACTTCGAGGTCGACGGCGTCGCGAGCATCGTCGCGCGGATGCGTGCCCGTCTCGACGGCGGTCCGGTGTACGTCTCGGTCGACATCGACGTGCTCGATCCCGCGCACGCCCCCGGCACCGGGACTCCCGAGGCAGGCGGGATGACGTCGCGCGAGTTGCTGAACACGCTGCGGGGACTGGTCGGACTCAACGTCGTCGGTGCGGACATCGTCGAGGTGGCACCCGCGTACGACCACGCCGAGATCACCGGCATCGCTGCGGCGCACGTCGGGTACGAACTGCTGTCGGTCCTGGCGGCGAACCGCTGATCAAGTGAGCGCCTCGAGGGCCGATTCCGCCTCGGCGAGAGCCGACTTCGCCGCATCCAAGCGATCGGACGCGGCCCTGGCGGCCTGCTCGGCGTCGGCGTGCTCGGCGTCGGCGGTGTTCAGTTCCCCCTCGGCCGCACTGAGCGTCTCGAGAAGCTTCTCATAGCGTCTGCGCGCCGTGGCGAGGGTGGCCGTCCGCTCCGAGAGCGCGCCGATCGCACCGGCGTGTGCCCGCTCCGCACGCTCGGCTTCGCGGCGCGCCGCGACCACGCGTTCCCTCGCGGCGGCCTGCGCCGGTCTGTGGTCTGCCGATTTCTCGGGCCTGCCGCGCTTGGCCCTCCTCGTCGTCGTCGGCGCAGCCCCAACCGTGGAGACGGACCCGAAATCGCCGAACCCTGACCAGCGTTCCGCCTTGGCCAACCGGCCCAGCCGCGCTGCGACGTCGGGATCGGCAATCGCCGCTTGGAGCGTGCCCACCACGTCGTCCCGCAGGGCGGCAGACGGCGATGACAGCCCGGTGGCGGCGAATCCCGTCCGCACCAGTTCATCGATGAGTCTGCGCTGTATGGCCGACAGCTCACGGATCCGCGCACCGTTCATCGCTGCGTGCGCCGCTCGAAGCCCCTCGGTGACTTCGTTCAACCTGTCCCGGGCGTTCACGTCGCTGCGCACCAGCACGTTCACCACCCAGGCAGCCGTGGTCGGTCGGCGGGCGGCGGCGATCGACTTCGCCGCCTGCACGTCGCCGCGCTTCTTCGCCGCGGCGGCGAGTTCGGTGCGCAGTGCCGTGAAACTCTCCGGCGCGACGGCGTAGAGCTCGTCGATGTCGTCGTCGACGGTCACAGCGGCGACGCTCCGCGCAGATGCTCGAAGATCAGCGAGGTCTGGGTGCCCGCCACGTCGGCGTCGGCATTGAGGTTCTCCACCACGAACGACCGGAGGTCGTCGGTGTCGCGCGCGGCCACGTGCAGGAGGAAGTCGTCAGCACCCGCCAGGAAGTAGACGTCCATCACCTGTGGCCGCATTCGGATGTGCTGGATGAAGTCGATGATCCTGCCGCGGGCGTTCGCCTGCAGGCTGACCGAGATCATCGCCTGCAGCGAAAGACCGATCGACGCGGGATCGATGTCGGCGTAGAAACCGCGGATCACACCGAGCTCCTGGAGCCGTCGCACCCGGCCGTGGCACGTGGACGGAGCGATGCCGACGAGGTCGGCAAGGGCACTGTTCGACATCCGGGCGTCGGAGTGAAGCGCAGTCAGGATGCGCCGGTCGGTGTCGTCGAGGTCCGCGGGTCGAACATTCTTCGACGGCACCGCGACCGGTACCGTCGAACTCGAAGATCGTTCTATCATATGACTACTTTAACGAATGACCATCAATACTATTGCCATTACTTCGAATGTTCTTCACAATTTACCTACCGGAACACGACTTTAGGAGCGGTCATGCGCGTCGGAATCCCGACCGAGATCAAGAACAACGAGTACCGGGTGGCCATCACCCCGGCGGGTGTTGCCGAACTGACCCGCCGCGGTCACGAGGTGCTCATCCAGGCCGGCGCCGGCGACGGCTCGGCGATCTCCGACCGCGACTTCAAGGCGGCGGGCGCAGAGGTCGTCGACACCGCCGACGAGGTCTGGGCGGAAGCCGACCTGCTGCTCAAGGTCAAAGAGCCCATCGAGGCCGAGTACGCCCGGATGCGCAAGGGCCAGACGCTCTTCACCTATCTGCACCTCGCGGCGTCGCAGGCGTGCACCGACGCGCTGATGGCCTCGGGCACCACCTCGATCGCGTACGAGACCGTGCAGACCGCCGATGGCGCGCTGCCCCTGCTGGCCCCGATGAGCGAGGTCGCAGGTCGCCTGTCCGCACAGGTCGGCGCCTACCACCTGATGCGCAGCCACGGCGGCCGCGGCGTCCTCATGGGCGGCGTCCCCGGTGTTGCACCGGCCGAGGTCGTCGTCATCGGTGGCGGCATGGCGGGGTACAACGCTGCCCGCGTTGCCAGCGGCATGGGCGCGCACGTCACCGTGTTCGACCTCAACGTCAACACGCTTCGCAAGATCGACGGCGAGTTCAGCGGCAACATCGAGACCCGCTACTCGTCGAGCCTCGAACTGGAAGAGGCCGTCAAGCTTGCCGACCTCGTCATCGGGGCGGTGCTCGTCCCGGGCGCGAAGGCTCCTAAACTGGTCACCAATTCAACTGTCGCACACATGAAGTCGGGTGCGGTTCTGGTGGACATCGCCATCGACCAGGGCGGCTGCTTCGAGGATTCGCACCCCACCACGCACGACGATCCCACCTTCGCCGTGCACGACACCGTGTTCTACTGCGTGGCCAACATGCCCGGTGCGGTGCCGCGGACGTCGACGTTCGCGCTGACGAACGCCACCATGCCGTATGTGCTCAAGCTCGCCGACAAGGGTTGGCAGGCCGCGTGCGTGGCCGATCCCGCACTGGCGAAGGGTCTTTCGACGCACCAGGGCGCGCTGCTCTCCGAGCAGGTCGCCTCCGACCTCGGGCTGCCGTTCACCGACCCCGCGGCATTGCTCGCCTAGAACTTCTCCTCCACTCGCCCGGTCGGCGCCCACGCGGCACCGACCGGGCGATGACATTCCGGCAGTGCTGCGGACCGCTTCGAAGCAGGAGCTCGGCTGGGCCGTCAGCCCGCGATGCTCCGAAGTGCTTGGGGCAGCGACTTATTCGATCGGTGGGGCCCAAGTACCGCTGCGCCGTACGGCCGGTTCAAGAGTTGCTTCGCGACGGTGTTCACCTCGTCGAGGGTCACGGCGTCGATGAGCGCCAGGGTCTCGTCGATACTTCGATGCAATCCGAAGTTGAGCTCGCTGCGACCGATGCGATGCATCCGCGAGCCCGAATCCTCGAGGCCGAGGACCAGCCCACCTCGCAACGAGCCCTTGGCGATTCGGCACTCGGATTCGGTGATGCCGTCGCGCGCCACCTCGGCCAACACATCCGCAGAGACCCGCGATACCTCGTCGAACCGCTCGGGCAGGCACGCCGCGTACACCGAAAGCGCACCGGAGTCGGAGAACGTGTCAACCGTCGAGTAGACCGAGTACGCGAGTCCGCGCGTCTCCCGAATCTGTTGAAACAGACGTGAACTCAGGCCGCCGCCCAGGGCACCGTTGAGTACGGACAACGCCCATCGGTGCTTCCAGTGCCGCCCGGGCGTGCGCACGCCGAGGAACATGTGCGTCTGCTCGCCGTCGCGATTGACGAGTTGCAGACTGGGCTGCCCGGGGACCCTGCCAGTGCCCTTACGGGGCGCGACGGACTCTTGTCCCCTCACCAGCCGCGGCCCGAAGTGTTCCTTCACCAAGGCGACCACGTGGTCGTGATCCACATTGCCCGCCACCGCGACGACCATGCGTTCGGGTGTGTACCTCCGCACGTGGAACGAGTGCAGTTGGGCTCGCGTCATCGTCTCGATCGACTCGATGCTGCCGATCACCGGACGACCCACCGGATGGCTTCCGAACATCGCCGACAGGAAGACGTCCCCGAGCGTGTCCTCGGGATCGTCGTCGCGCATGGCGATCTCCTCGAGCACCACGTCGCGCTCGACCTCGACGTCCTCGGCTGCGCACCGGCCACGCAGCACCACGTCGGCCACCAGGTCGACGGCCAACTCGAGATCGGTGTCGAGCACGTGCGCGTAGTAGCAGGTGTGCTCCCTGGCGGTGAACGCGTTCAGCTCACCACCCACCGCGTCGACGGCCTGAGCGATCTGGACCGCCGAGCGCGTCGGCGTCGACTTGAACAGCAGATGCTCGAGGAAGTGAGCGGCGCCGGCCACGCTATGACCCTCATCGCGTGACCCGACGCCTACCCACACTCCCACCGATGCCGAACGCACCGAAGGGACGAACTCCGTGACGACGCGAAGCCCTCCGGGCAGCGCGCTGCGCCGGACGAACTTAGCTGCTGGCTGTCGCGGCATCGGCGGGTGCAGCACCCGAATCCGTCGAGACGTCGGGCGATCCGGCTGATGCCTCGGCTGTTTCATCCTCGGCGACCAACACCAGCGAGATCTTGCCGCGGTTGTCGATGTCGGCGATCTCGACGCGCAACTTGTCGCCGAGCTTCACCACGTCCTCGACCTTGGCGATGCGCTTGCCGCGGCCCAGCTTGCTGATGTGCACCAGACCGTCACGACCCGGCAGCAGCGACACGAACGCACCGAAATCGGTGGTCTTGACAACGGTTCCGAGGAACCGCTCGCCGATCTTGGGCAGCTGCGGGTTGGCGATCGCGTTGATCATGTCGATCGCTGCCTGCGCCGATTCGCCGCTGGTCGCACCGACGAACACGGTGCCGTCGTCCTCGATGGAGATGGACGCACCGGTCTGCTCGGTGATCGAGTTGATCATCTTGCCCTTCGGCCCGATGACCTCGCCGATCTTGTCGATCGGCACCTTGATCGTGGTGATGCGCGGGGCGTACGGGCTCATCTCGTCCGGCTCGTCGATGGCCTCGGCCAACACTTCGAGGATGGTGATGCGAGCGTCCTTGGCCTGCGCCAGCGCTCCGGCCAGCACCTGCGAGGGAATGCCGTCGAGCTTGGTGTCCAGCTGCAGCGCGGTGACGAAGTCCTTGGTGCCAGCGCACTTGAAATCCATGTCACCGAAGGCGTCCTCGGCGCCGAGGATGTCGGTCAAGGTGACGAAGCGCCGCTCGGTGCCCCCACCCTCGACCTCGACGTCATCAGACACCAGACCCATCGCGATGCCTGCGACGGGCGCCTTGAGCGGCACACCGGCGTTGAGCAGTGACAGGGTCGACGCACACACCGAGCCCATGGACGTCGAGCCGTTGGAGCTCAGCGCCTCCGACACCTGGCGGATGGCGTACGGGAACTCCTCGATGCTCGGCAGAACCGGCATGAGGGCGCGCTCGGCGAGCGCGCCGTGGCCGATTTCACGCCGCTTGGGGGAGCCGACGCGGCCGGTCTCACCGGTCGAGTACGGCGGGAAGTTGTAGTGGTGCATGTAGCGCTTGGACGACTCCGGCCCGAGCGAGTCGATCTGCTGGGCCATCTTGACCATGTCGAGGGTGGTGACGCCCATGATCTGGGTCTCGCCACGCTCGAACAGGGCGCTGCCGTGTGCCCGCGGGATGACGGCGACCTCGGCCGACAGCGCGCGGATGTCCGTGATGCCACGGCCGTCGATGCGGAAGTGGTCGGTGAGGATGCGCTGGCGGACCAGCTTCTTGGTCAGCGAGCGGTAGGCCGCGCCGATCTCCTTCTCACGCCCGGCGTACGTCTCGCCGAGACGGTCGAGCACCTCGCCCTTGATCTCGTTGGTGCGCTCGTCGCGCTCTTCCTTGCCCGCGATGGTCAGCGCCTTGGAGAGCTGGTCGGTGGCGACCGAGGACACCGCGTAGAACACGTCGTCCTGGTAGTCGGGGAAGACGGGGTAGTCGGCGGTCGGCTTGGCAGCGCTGTCGGCCAGTGCCTGCTGCGCGTCGCACAGCGCTGCGATGAACGGCTTGGCGGCCTCGAGGCCCTCGGCAACGACGCTCTCGGTAGGCGCTCCGGCGCCACCGGCGATCAGCTCGATGACGTTGTCGGTGGCCTCGGCCTCGACCATCATGATCGCCACGTCTTCTTTTCCGGAGTCGGCCACTTTTCGGCCTGCGACGACCATGTCGAACACGGCGGTCTCGAGCTGCTCGACGGTGGGGAACGCGACCCACTGTCCATCGATCAGCGCGACGCGCACGCCGCCGACGGGACCGGAGAACGGAATCCCGGAGATCTGGGTCGACGCCGATGCGGCGTTGATCGCCAGCACGTCGTACAGGTCCTTGGGATCCAGGCTCAGGATGGTGACGACGACCTGGATTTCGTTGCGCAGACCCGAGATGTACGTGGGGCGAAGCGGCCTGTCGATCAGGCGACAGGTCAGGATCGCGTCCGTGGAGGGACGGCCCTCGCGCCGGAAGAACGAACCGGGGATGCGTCCCGCGGCGTACATCCGCTCTTCCACGTCGATCGTCAGCGGGAAGAAGTCGAAGTGGTCCTTCGGGGTCTTGCTGGCCGTGGTGGCCGAGAGGAGCATGGTCTCGTCGTCGAGGTAGGCGACGACGGCGCCGGCGGCCTGCTTGGCAAGCCGGCCGGTCTCGAAGCGGATGGTGCGGGTGCCGAAGCTCCCGTTGTCTATGACGGCGGTGGACTCGAAGACACCGTCTTCTATTTCAGTTGCAGACATACGTGTGTCAGACCTCTTTAGTTCTCGTGTAGTGCGGTTTCGCACCCCATTTTGCTCGCCACGCGAGAGGACCCGGGAAACCTGACGGCCATCGATCGAAGCGGCCGGTACACACCGGCAGCCACTACCGAAGACCGCCCATACGAGAGCGGGTGCTCGGGTGACGCGCTGGAACGGTCACGCGGTTATGCGCGAATCGCACCTGTCGTCTAGAGCCAACCGGTTACCGATAGGGCTCAAAACACGTTCATATTACACGGCGGCAATTGCCCGACCCGTCCAGTCGAGCCCTACGGGACGTCCTCGACGCACACCGTGAACTGGCGTTCGTCATAGGCGTAGCCGAGCCCGGTGGTGCACTGGTCGACGTTGGCCACCTCCTGCAGGATCTGGGTGGCGCGCTGACGGTTTGGCGCCGACGCGTCGTTGCAGTCGATGCGGACGGGGTCGCGGTCGTTGTCCGGGTCGACGCTCATGCAGCCGTCGACCACCCAGTCGATGTCCATGCAGATGGTCGGACCCGACCCGCTGAAGGAACTGCGCGCCGAGTAATAGGAATCGACGTCGCTGAAGCAGTCGTCGGCGTTCTCGACGGTGCCCACGACCTTGAAGTTCGAGTCCTGACTACCGCATTCCACCTTGGTGGTCTCCGGCCGGTCCGGGGGGCCGCCGACCTTCAGACAGTCCCCCACCTGCAGGTCCGCGGCAGCCGCAGATGAACACCCCGACAACACCCCCGAAACGAGGATGACGAGGAGCGCGAGCGCAACGAGTGCCCCCGCAGGGAGGGATTTCACCCGGGTTTAGCGGCGCAGACCCAGGCGCTCGATCAGCGAGCGGTAGCGTGCGACGTCGACCTGGGCGATGTACTTGAGCAGCCGACGACGACGGCCGACCAGCAGCAGCAGTCCGCGCCGCGAGTGGTGATCGTGCTTGTGCTTCTTGAGGTGCTCGGTCAGATCGGAGATGCGCTTGGTCAGCATCGCGATCTGGGCCTCCGGCGAACCGGTATCGGTCTCGTGCAGGCCGTACTGGCCGAGGATCTCTTTTTTCTGCTCGGTGGTGAGCGACATGAAACTACTCCATCCATGGGTTCGCGAATGATGAACTTCAGCAGCGGCCGCCGCGAACTGCAGCGCGCTGGGTCGCCGGAGAGTGTATCAGCGGGTCAGCGCGTGGACCGAATCGTCACTGCGCGGACAGGATCGTGCGGGCCCGCGCGGTGTCCCGCTCCATCGCGACGACGAGGTCGTCCACCGAGTCGAACTTCTCCTGGCCGCGGATGCGCGCGACGAAGTCCACGGCCACGTGCTGACCGTACAGATCGGCCTGGGTGTCGAGGACGAAGGCCTCCACCGTGCGGGTGCGGCCCGAGAACGTGGGATTCGTCCCCACCGACACCGCAGCCTGATAGCGCTCACCTGGGATGACGGTACCCATGACGGGGCCGTGGCCCAGGACGGTGAACCACGCGGCGTAGACACCGTCGGCCGGGATGGCGGAGTACATCGGTGGGGCGAC
>NZ_JAVROT010000150.1:0-26408 GCF_032162605.1 Mycobacterium sp.
TAAAGCTGCGCCACGTTCGAGTCTGCGGCGCTGACCGACGTCAGAAGCGTCAGGTCACGTTGTTGCCGCCGGTCCGCTGCCAAAGTCAGGAACTCCAGAAGTGCTGCCTATTCCGCCGCGAAAGCGACGCCTAGCGGTCCTCCGCGCGCCTTCGACCTCGAAGCCGCTGCGGCGGGGTGACGCTCCTGCCGGGAACCGGCGCCTCGGTCCATCCAGTTCGGCGCGCACTTGCGCGGATCCCGTTGCGGCGCGGTGGTGCGACGATGGACCCATGACCGCAACGCTCGTCGCGAAGAACGTGGCCGGCGGGTTCGCCCATCGCACCCTCTTCGAGGGGCTCGACGTGACCGTCGCACCGGGTGATGTCGTCGGAGTCGTAGGTGTCAATGGCGCCGGCAAGAGCACACTTCTGCGTATCCTTGCCGGGGATCTCGAGCTACTCGACGGTGCGGTCAGTCTCGCCCCGGCCGACGCGTTCGTCGGGTGGCTGCCGCAGGAGCACGAACGAGTTCCCGGGGAAACCGTCGCCGCCTATATCGCGCGCCGGGCAGGATGCACCGAAGCGACGCAGGCCATGGAAGCAGCCGCCGCGGCTTTGGCGAACCCGGGTCAGAGTCACCTCGATATGGATCCGGCCGACGCCTACTCTGCTGCGCTGGATCATTGGCTCGCGACTGGCGCGGCGGACCTCGACGAGCGGTTGCCGGCAGTTCTGGCCGACCTGGGGCTCGACGTCGACGCGGTGCGGCCGGAGTCGACGCCGATGACGGCTTTGTCGGGTGGGCAGGCGGCGCGGGTGGGATTGGCGGCGCTGGTGGTGTCGCGGTTCGACATCGTCTTGCTCGATGAGCCCACCAACGACCTCGACCTCGACGGACTCGCTCGGCTGGAGCAGTTCGTCCGTGATCTTCGTGGTGGTGTGGTGCTGGTGAGTCACGATCGGGAGTTCTTGGCCCGCACCGTGACCCGCGTCCTCGAACTGGACTTGGCCCAGAACAGCACCACCGTCTTCGGCGGCGGTTACGAAAGTTATCTGGAAGAGCGTGCGGTCGGTCGCCGACACAGGCGCGAGCAATACGATGAGTTCGCCGAGAAGAAGGCCGACCTCGTGGCGCGCGCACGCACTCAGCGGGAATGGTCGAGTCAAGGCGTGCGCAACGCGATGCGCAAGGCCCCCGACAACGACAAGAACCGGCGACGCGCGGCCACCGAGTCCAGCGAGAAGCAGGCGCAGAAGGTGCGTCAGATGGAAAGCCGGATCGCCCGCCTCGAGGAGGTTGCCGAACCCCGTAAGGAGTGGACGCTCGAGTTCACCATCGGAGCCGCGCCGCGGTCGAGTTCGGTCGTTGCGGCTCTCGACAACGCCGTTGTGCGACAAGGCGAATTCGCCATGGGCCCGGTGTCGTTACAAGTCGATGCCGGCGAGCGCATCGGTATCACCGGCCCGAACGGCGCAGGAAAGTCGACACTGCTGCGGCTGCTCCTGGGTCGCCAGCGGCCCGATCGGGGCCGCGCGAGTCTGGGCGCGAATGTCGCGATCGGTGAGATCGACCAGGCGCGTACGGAATTCACTGGTCCTGGGCGTCTCGTCGATCGCTTCGAGCAGCGTGTGCCGTCATGGTCGACCGCGGATGTGCGAACCCTGCTCGCAAAGTTCGGGCTGCGCGCCGACCACGTGGAACGCGCGGTTGACGACCTCTCGCCCGGTGAGCGTACCCGCGCCGGTCTTGCGTTGCTGCAGGCACGAGGCACGAATGTGCTGGTTCTCGACGAGCCGACGAACCATCTCGACCTCGCCGCCATCGAGCAGCTCGAGCAGGCGCTCGAGACCTATGACGGTGCGCTGCTGCTGGTGACACATGACCGCCGGATGCTCCAGAACGTTCGGTTGGATCGTAGGTGGCTGGTCGACAACGGTGGTGTCGCAGAGTTATAGCCGGAGTGGTGTAACGATTCGGGTCGTGCCCGAATTCACAGCTTGCTGAGCGGTCGCCTACCGGCCGAGTCAGCGTGGGCCCAGTAGTCGCTGCGGCGGTCGCACTGACGTCAATGACGCAGGGGCCGGTAGAGATGGCCGATGTCCCGGACCGCCGCCTGCACGAGGCCCACACTCGCGCAGCACAGAGCACCTGAAGAATCGTTGAGAGACCACGGGTGAACTTCCTCCCCTGTTCAAACCCCGTTCACCCCGAACATTCAAGCTCCGGCGGACACGTTTTCCCATGACCGGTGGAGGGCCAATGAAAGAACTACCATCCGGACTGGCGGCAACGGCAGCCTGCGCTGTCCTGCTCCTCGTTGCCGGCTGTTCGAATGACAAGCCTGCTCAGGTCACGGCGGCGGGAAACGCTCAGCATGTCCTACTGCTATCGATCGACGGCATGCACCAATCCGACTTGGTGGGATATGTACAGGCACACCCGAATTCGGCACTGGCGGGACTGGTCCGACGCGGGATCAGCTACGCGAACGCCCAAACGCCGGTGCCATCGGATTCCTTTCCCGGCCTCCTTGCGCAGGTCACCGGTGGAAACCCGAGGACGACGGGGGTGTACTACGACGACAGCTACGCCCACGACCTCCTGGAACCCGGGACGACCAACTGTGCTGGCGCGAAACTTGGTGGCACCGTCAGCTTCACCGAGGAACTGGACAAGGACGTCACCAAAATCGACGGCGGTCAGGGACTGGCGAATCTGCCCGACGGTGTCCTGCAGATGACCGGCAAACCGACCGAAGTGATCGACACCGCGAAGCTGCCCGTCGATCCCGCGTCCTGCAAGCCGCTCATGCCCGGTGGATACCTCAGAGTCAATACCGTCTTCGCCGTCGCCCACGATGCCGGGCTTCGCACGGCTTGGTCTGATAAGCACCCGGCCTATGCCATCCTTGACGGCCCGGGCGCCTCGTCCATCGACGACCTGTTTACTCCGGAAGTCGACAGCAACCCGGCGGGCGGCAAGGACCAAGACAGCTGGGCCGACCAGAACGCCCTCACCCAGCGATACGACGCCTACAAGGTCGACGCCGTTGCCAATGAGATTGCGGGCAAGGACCATTCGGGCAGTACGCAGGTCGGTGCGCCCTCGTTGTTCGGTATGAACTTTCAATCGGTCTCGACCGCGGAGAAGTTGGCGCAGTCCGGTGGACAGCCCGGCGGTTACGGCCCCGATGGGCAGGCCCCAGGTCCGGTGCTCGCCTCCGCGCTGGGTTTCGTCGACGCTCAGATTGGACGCATCGTGTCCGCGATGGACACCGCTGGGATCGCGGACGACACCACGATCATCGTCTCGGCCAAACACGGTCAGTCCCCCATGAGGCCCGACACTCTCACCCGCGTCGACGACGGCCGGATCATCGACGGCATCAACGCCGAATGGGCAGCGACTCACCCCGACGTCCCAGATCTGATCGTGCACTCGGTCGACGATGACGCAATGATCATGTGGCTTGCTGACCGTTCGCAGGCCGCGGCGACGTTCGTCGCCGACCGACTCCGCGCCGAGGTCGGCGAGGGCACTGACATTGCCGGGAAACCCAAGGCATTCACTGCCTCTGGAACCGACCGGATCTATGCGGGCGCCGAGGCGGCGGCCTTCTTCGGCGCGGCCCCCGGCGATCCGCGAGTACCCGATGTCTACGCCAGCACCCAGCCCGGCACGGTTTACACCAGCGGAACGGCGAAGATCGCCGAGCACGGCGGCGTCACCCCTGCGGACCGGAACGTTCCGCTGATCGTCGCAGGGCCGGGCATCAGCTCCCACGACGACCATTCCCCGGTCGCGACCGCACAGATCGCACCGACCATCCTGACCCGCCTGAATCTCGACCCGCAGAGGCTCCAAGCAGTCGTTGCCGAGCACACCGCAACGCTGCCGGGCCTCTGACAGGGTCTGCAGTCGCTTGGCACGCAAGCCCGCCCTCCGCTGTGCGTTGGCGACGCCCACGAAATGTGACGTCGTCGAAACCTCACCTCCTCGTGGCACGTACGACAGCCGATCACGGTGCCGAAGCCGACGCGGGCGAGGTTGCGGATGGCGTGCACGGCGGCGTGCGGATCGTCGGGGACTATGTCACTGGCTGGCAATGACACCCTGCACCTGGCTGACCTCTCCGGAAAGAGCGTCGATCGAGCGGGACAGCTCCTGGCGCTGTGGTTCGGAGACGGTGTCGTACAAGACGAACCCATCACCCGTGCGGTACTTGGACAACAGCGCTTCGACGTCGGCAAACCGCTGGTCCACCTTGCCTCCCAATTCGGGTTTCGCCTGCTCGAGGATCGACCGAATTGAGGCCACCGCTGTTTGCGAGCCTTGGATGTTGGCCTCGAAGTCCCACAGGTCGCTGTGGCCGAAGATGTCCTCCTCGCCGGTGATCTTCGTCTTGCCGATCTCGTCGAGGAGGGTCTGTGCGCCGCTCGCGATCCGGGTGGAGTCGATGATGAAGCCCGGTGCCTTCACGCCGTCGTCGAGTTCCTTGACGTCCGCGACCAGCTGGTCGGCGAGCGCGTTGGCGTCGGGCTGCAAACCCGTCACCCACAGCTGCTTCTCCAGTGCGTGGAAACCGGTCCACTTCTGGCCGGGCTCGAGGTCTGCCTCGCGGAGGACGGTGAAGTCGCCGCGGAGGCCGTCGCCGATCATGCCGGGCTTGCAGGCGGTCTGGTACTTGCCCGGCTCGGTCAGCTGGACGACCAGCTTGCGCTGCAGGCCGGGGGAGACGTTCTCGACCTCGCCCATCACGCGGTCGCCGGCGCCGTAGACGTAGAACTCGGTCACCTTGCCGCCGTTGTTCGTGACGATGAAGGTGCTCGGGCCGGTGGTCGCCGTCGCCCCGGACAGCTCGCATGCGGTGTCGGTGGCGTTGACCGTGAACTGATTGGCCGCCCCAGTGGCCCCGGCAGGGGTCGCGGCGTCGGGCTGTTTCGCGGTGCAGCTGGTGAAGGTGATTGCGGCCAGCGCTGCGCTGGTGGTCGCG
This sequence comes from Mycobacterium sp., assembly GCF_032162605.1. Lineage (GTDB taxonomy): Bacteria > Actinomycetota > Actinomycetes > Mycobacteriales > Mycobacteriaceae > Mycobacterium. Next base: position 4,975 of record NZ_JAVROT010000150.1, read on the forward strand.
ACGCCGATCTGGATGCGCGAGGCCGACGTTGACGTCATCGGGATGATCCTTCATCGGGTAGGGCGAGCGCGTTCCGCCCCACGGTGTCGGTGTTGGCGGTCGGTGCGTCGGCGGCCACCTTCTCTGCGGCAGGAACGACGTCGATCGGCCGAAGAAAGAGGATGAGGATCACTGTGAGGTAGGCCAGCCAGGCGACGGCTTGCAGGGCGGTGGGGTCTGGTCTGAGGTTGAAGACGCCATGGACGACCTCGCCGTACCACGCCGACCAGTCGAACCACGACGAGATGTCGAAGGCCTGAGATCCCTCGCCGGGAAGCCAGCCGACCGTCTGCAGGGCGCGCACGCCGTACCCGAGGATCCCCGCGGCTACGACGATCAGGAAGAGGCCGGTGTACTTGAAGAACTTGCCGAGATTGATGCGCACCGCGCCGGCGTACATGCCGTAGGCGATCGCTGCCGCCACCAGTACGCCGATCACCAGACCTGAGAGCGGCCAAAGGGTTTCGGCTTCTGCGTAACCCACCATGAACAGAGCGGTCTCGACTCCCTCTCGGCCGACGGCCAGGAGTGCCAGCAGGAACACGGCCAGTGAGCCCGTTTCGAGTGCTTCCGCCATCCCGGTGCGCAGTTCGCCCGAGATCCCGGCGGCGGCCCTTCGCATCCACAACACCATGGTGGTGGCGATGGCGACGGCAACGACGGACGCGACGCCGGCGATCGCCTCGGCAGCCAAGCCCGTCACAGTGTAAGCGCTGAACTGAATGACGAGGAAGATCGCGACGGTTGCCGCGATCGCGGTGGACACACCCAGCCATACCCATTTGAGGGCGTCGCGGCGCCCGGACTTGACCAGGAACGCAACCAGGATCATGACGACGATCCCGGTCTCCAGTCCTTCGCGGAGTCCGATCAGGCCGCTGCCAAGGAGCTGCGAGGACACGCTGGGTGCGGCGGCTAGAAAGTCGGCTGAAAGAGCTGTCATGGGTGCTGATCCTCGCTCGACGTCGAACCTTGTAATGCCTACCCAAACAAGGACTGCCTCACCTTACTAAGGCTTCCGCTGAGGAAATGCTGAGAAAGCGTCCCGGCGGCGTACTCAGCGATCGCACAGTGACCCGTTGGGACTGTGGACACCACAGCGAGATTGGCTGAAGAAGGGCCGACAATGACGGACCGCAGGAAGAAATTGGGTGCCCGCCGTAACAGCGGCCCTCGCGGTAGGTCGGACCCTGCCGTGCCACCGATGAACGGCAGGATTCCGGTCGGCGCGTCGCTCTTCGGCGCCACCAACCCAGACGAACACCGGAACCCAGCACTCGGTGATTCGGTGAGGATCTACCGGACCGCAGTCACACTGAGCTGATGAAGACGTCGCTGGCGGTCCTCGCGTCCCCCTCCCAGTGGACGGTCCGCACCCGGACGACGGTGGCCGCAACCCTGGTGGTGACCCTGTGTCTGCTGCTCGCCGGCGGCGCATTGCTGATGGTGTTGTTCAGCACCTTGCAGACCTCGGCGCAGTCGACAGCCGATGCCCGGGCAGCTCAGGTCGCCGACCAGCTGAGGACTGAACCGGCAGTCGACCTCGACCGGTCCATGCTGGCCACCGACAGCCAGGTCGGCGTGGTGCAGGTCGTCGACCCCACGGGCGGGGTCGTCATCGCGTCAGCAGGCAGTCCCAGTGCACCGCTGTCGTCGATGAGAATGGCGCCAGGCTCACGGACCTTTCTCGGCAGAATTGAGCTCGATCCTGCCAACGACTTCTGGGTGACTGCAGTCGGTACCCAGTCCCCCACCGGACCCGTGACGGTGTTGGTGGCCGCGGATCGGGAGCCGGTCGAAACGGTTGTCTCCACCGTTGCCGGCCTCCTGGCCATAGGCGGCCCCATCGCGATCGCCCTCGTCGCATTCGGAACCCATCGGTTGGTGGGTTCCGCGCTGCAACCGGTTGAGCGCATTCGGACCAAGGTGTCCTCGGTCACCAGCGGCAAGCTCACCGACCGCATTCCGGTACCGGCAGCTGACGACGAGGTCACCAGGCTGGCCGTAACGATGAACGAGATGCTGGATCGTCTGGAAGCCGGTCAGGCTTCCCAACGGAGGTTCATCAGCGACGTCTCCCATGAGCTGCGCAGCCCACTGGCGACGATCACCGCCGCGCTCGAGCTCGCCCACGTGCGACCCGAAATGTTGGATCATTCGCTGATCGAGGAGTCGCTGGTACCGGAAGCCCACCGAATGCAACGCCTCGTGGCGGACCTACTACTACTCGCGCGCACAGATGAAAGCGCTGCGCTGCGCAGCGAGGTCGACGTCGATCTAGACGACGTGATGAACGCCGAAGCCGATCGAGTGCAGACGATTACGGGCCTTCGGGTGTCGACGGACATCCGTCACGTGCGGATCACCGGCGACCCGCGGGCATTGTCCCGACTGGTGCGCAACCTCGTCGACAACGCCATACGGCACGCGCAGGCTGGTATCGAGCTGGAATGCCGACGAGTCGGCGACCACGCACGGATCGTCGTCGACGATGACGGCCCAGGCGTGCCCACAGCCGAGCGCGGCAGGGTGTTCGATCGCTTCGTGCGGATTGATTCACCGCGGAGCAGGGAGTCCGGGGGCGCCGGGCTTGGCCTGTCGATCGTCGCGCAGATCGTCGAGGCGCATCACGGCAGTGTCGAGATCGGTGAATCCGGGAGCGGGGGAGCTCGTTTCGTCGTCGAACTGCCGCTAGTCGTCAGCCAGCCGGTACCCGACGCCGCGCACCGTCTCGATCCGGTGAGCAGAGGAGGCTGAGTCGATCTTGCGCCGCAAGTACCCGATGTAGACCTCGACGATGTTGTCGTCGCCGCTATAGTTGGTATCCCAGACCGAGCGGATGATCTCATCCTTGGTGACGACAGTGCCGCGGTGGCGCATCAGGAACTCGAGAACGCCGTATTCCCTTGGGGTGAGGGATAATTCGGTTCCCGAGCAGGTGACGTGGTGGCGGGCGGGGTTGAGTTCGAGGTCGCCGACCGTCAGGATCGCCGGTCGTTCTGGTGCGCCTCGTCGCACTAGGGCGCGGAGTCGTGCGATTAGCACCACGAATGAGAATGGCTTGATCAGATAGTCGTCGGCGCCCAAGTCGAACGCATCGGCCAGGTCGTACTCGCCGTCCTTCGCCGAGAGCATCAACACCGGTGTCCACACTCCGCGCGCACGCATTTCGCGGACGATCTCGTATCCGTTCTTCCCGGGAAGCATGATGTCCAGCACGATCGCGTCGAAGGCTTGGGTGACCGCAGTCTCGAAGCCGTCGTCGCCGCGGTGTTCGACGTCGACCACGAATCCCTCGGCGACCAGGCCGCGGCGAATCAGTTCGCCGAGCTGAAGCTCGTCCTCGATGACAAGCACGCGCATCGCTTCAGCCTCCTCTTCTCTCTGTAGACAAGTACACCAGGCGCACCCGAACCGACGCGAAGTGCTTTCAGCGTCCCTTCAGCGGGTCCTCACCAGACTGTGGCGGTGAAGGATTCTCAGCACGCCCTGCATCAGATGGTGGCGCAGTTCGTCGATTCGAACGAACACGCGGAAGTCGCGCTCGGCGGGCTGCTCCTCGCCTTGCAAGCACACGGCGGGTGGCTGACGGATGTCGATCACTCGGTGACGGCATGGCTGGTTGCCCATCGCAACCCGACGAGCGATCATCTGGCGCTGGCCGTCACCAACTTCCTCGGCCCGGAGGAGACTGCGGGGGGTGGTGGCGCTGTCCGGGATCCTGGCGTCGTTGCCCGTAGCGCACTGTGTTCATCGTCAGCCACCTGCGGGGCCGGAAACGGCGTCGCAAGGAGCGGACATCCGAAACTGGTTACCGCGGAACCAATGTCGCACAGGCGGTCACAGCGCGACCGCCGACGACATCGCAAATCACGCAGTGCGAGAGGAACAGCATGACGCTCAGGGAGATCGTGGATACGCTTGCGGCGACACTCGTTGCTGTGGGGGTTCTGGCCGGCTGTGGGTCCAGCACGACCACTGTCCAGCCTACGACGACGACGGCAGGAGCGGTCTCGAAAACGGCTGCACCCGAGAACAACCCGGTGGGCGACATCCCCGATACGCAGGTGTACGTGCCGTTCAGTCCGCCCGCGCAGGTGTTCAGCGTGTCGGTGCCCGAGGGATGGGCGCAGAGCACCGACGGCGCGGCGACCGTCTTCACCGACAAGCTCAACGCGGTGCGCGTCGAGGAGCAACCGGCGCTGATCGCCGTCACGCCCGAGACCGTTCAGCGCCAGGAGCTGCCGGCGGTGCAGGCAGCCACTCCCGGCTATCGATTCGGGGGCCTGTCGGTGGTGCAACGCGCGTCCGGACCCGTCATCCTGGCCACCTACCAGGCCACGTCACCGCCCAACGACGTCACCGCCAAGGTTGGAGTCGACTCCGTCGAGCGCTATGTGTTCTGGCGGGACGGCCACGAGGTGATCCTGACCCTGTCCGGCCCGCTGGGGGCGGACAACGTCGATCCGTGGCGGACCATCACCGATTCGCTGCAGTGGAAGTAGACACCGACCCCGCGGCCGCCGCCGCCGTGGACGCGCGTTCGCTGTATCGCTTCTACCACGCTGGTGAAGAGGAAACACTGGCACTGCAAGGGGTTTCGCTTCAGGTGGAGCCGGGAGAGCTGGTGGCCGTGACGGGACCGTCCGGTTCGGGCAAGTCGACGTTGTTGTCGTGTCTGGCAGGGATGGACGAACCCGACGGCGGCACGGTGCACATCGGGGGCCAGCGGATCAGTCATCGCAGCGAGCGCGACCGTGCGCGGATTCGGGCACACCATGTCGGCATGCTGTTTCAGAGCGCCAACCTGCTGGAGCACCTGAGCGTCAAACAGAACCTGGCACTGGCTCGTTCGCTGGTGACCCGTCGCTCCACACACGACCTCGACCTTCTGGGTGCGCTAGGTCTTGCGGGCCGTTCCGGGGCTTATCCGAGTGAACTGTCCGGCGGGGAACTTGCCCGGGCGGGGATCGCGTTGGCGCTGGTCAACTCTCCGACGGTGCTCCTCGCCGACGAACCCACCGGTGAGCTCGATAGCACGACCGAATCCCAGGTGCTGGACCTCTTGATCGCCGCCACCGGCCGCGGCACCGCCATCATCGTCGCCAGTCACAGCGCGGCCGTCGCCGCTGCTGCGACCCGGGTCATGCGTCTCGAGGACGGTAGGGCGTGCTGATGGGCTCTGTCAGAGTGGATCCCGATTCCGGTGCTGCGACATCGACCGTCGCGGAATGCATCGATGTGAGCCGGGCGTTCGGTTCCGGTGCCAACGCGGTGCTTGCCCTGTCCTCGGTGCACTGCCGGATCCCGTCGTCTGCACGGATCGCGCTCACGGGGCGATCGGGGTCGGGGAAGTCCACGCTGCTGCACCTGCTCGCGGGGATCGACGCGCCCACCGGCGGAACGGTGCACTGGCCCGCGTTGCCCTCCGACCGCTTGGGACACCCCAGCGGTGTCGGCTTGGTGTTCCAGGGCCCCAGCCTGCTGCCCACTTTCGACGTCGTGGCGAACGTGACTTTGCCCATGCTGCTGGCGGGAATCGACGAGGACAACGCCACCGAACGCGCGCTGGCGGCACTCGACCTGGTCGGCATGCGCGGATCGGCGGCGAAACTTCCTGACGAGCTGTCCGGTGGCCAATCACAGCGGGTCGCCGTCGCGCGGGTCGTCGCGACCCGCCCCACGCTCATCCTCGCCGACGAACCGACGGGGCAGCTGGATCAGCAACACGCCGATCGGGTCATCACCGCTCTGCTCGACACCGCCACCAGCATCGGAGCCGCGCTGATGATCTCGACCCACGACCCCACGGTCGCCGCACGGCTCACCGACCAGTGGGACATGCGCGACGGCAATCTCCACGCGACTCCGCGTCCGGTCGGCTCGTGATCACGGCGTGGACGCTGGGCCTGCTGCGCCGCCAGCCGGGCCGGCTCCTGGGCGCCGCCGCGGGCATCGCGGCGGCGGTCGCGCTGCTCGCCTGCCTCGGCTCCTTCATGGCCGCCGCGCAGAGCGCGATGACCGCCCGCGCAGCCGCGGCGGTCGTCGTCGACTGGCAGGTCGAAGTGCAACCGGGCGGCTCCCCGTCCGCGGTGCTGGACACCGTGCGGGCCACACCGCACGTGCAGACGGCATCGCTGGTCGCGTTCGGCCAGTCGTCTGGGCTTAGCACCACGAATGCGGGAAGCACCCGAACGACCGGCCCGGCAACGGTATTGGGCATCCCGGCGAACTATCGCAGCACCTGGCCGGACGCGCTGCGCACTCTCGACGGCAGTGATCGCGGCGTCCTCATCGCGCAGCAGACCGCAACCAATCTCAATGCCGCGCCGGGGGACACCATCGTCATCGGCCGAGTCGGGATGGCGCCCATGAACGTAGTCGTGAGCGGTGTCGTGGAAGTTGCGCAGGCGAACTCGTTGTTCCAGAAGGTCGGCGCTCCAACGGGCGCGCAACCCACCGCGCCGCCGGACAACGTGCTGTTCCTCCGCGAGGCCGCCTGGCATGGGGTCTTCGACTCACTGGCAGCAGTCCGCCCAGACTTGATCAAGACACAGATCCACACCGGCCTGGACCACGCGCTGCCAAGCGACCCGGCCGCGGCGTATCGACAGGTGATTGCGGCCGCGCACAACCTCGAAGCGCGCAGCGCCGGTGGGGCCCTGGTCGGTGACAATCTCGGTGCCGCGCTGGACGCGGCCCGTGGTGATGCCGCCTACGCCCGCGTCCTGTTCCTGTTCCTGGGGTTGCCCGCCGCCGCCGTGGCGGCGCTGCTGACCGCCACCGTGGTCGATGCGGGAGCACCTCGGCGGCGCCGTGAGCAGGCTCTGCTGCGTGCTCGCGGCGCAACCACCAGTCAGTTGGTGTGGCTCTCGACCGCCGAAGCCGTCCTGGTCGGCGTACTCGGCAGCACTGTGGGACTGGCTGCCGCGGCCTTGATCGGGTGGGGCACTTTCGGGTCAGCGAGCCTTGGGGCGGACGGGGGGGCCGCCGTCACCTGGGCGGCAGCCTCGGCCGTCGTGGGTGTCGCGATCGCCGCCGCAGCCGTGTTGGCGCCAGCGTGGCGGGACCTGCGCCGCGCCACCATCGCCGCGGCGCGCGTCGAAGTGCGGAGGACCCGGGCACCGCTCTGGAGCCGGTTCGGCCTCGACATCGTCTTGCTTGCCGTCTCGGGCCTACTGTTCTGGCTCGCCAGCCGCTCGGGATACCAGATCGTCTTGGCTCCCGAAGGCGTGCCCTCGATCTCGGTCTCCTATTGGGCATTCGTCGCACCGGCGCTGCTGTGGATCGGTGGTGCGCTGTTCATCTGGAGGCTCGCCGACTTGCTTCTGGTGCGGGGCCGTCGGGCCGTCGCCGTGCTGCTGCGACCGGTGGCCGGGCCGCTGGCGAACACGCTGTCCCACTCCCTGGCGCGGCAGCGGGCCCCCTTTGCCCGCGCGATAGTCCTGCTGGCCGTAACCGCGGCCTTCGCCTCATCCACGGCGACGTTCAACGCCACTTACCAGGCGCAAGCCGAGGTGGACGCCCAACTCACCAACGGCGCCGACGTCACCGTCACCGAGGCCCCGGGCGCGTCGGTGACCCGCGACGGTGCCACCGCGCTGGCCGCCGTGCCCGGGGTGCGCGCCGTCGAACCGCTGCAGCACCGATTCGCCTACATCGGCGGCGATCTGCAAGACCTCTACGGCGTCAACCCGGCCACCATCGGCGGCGTCACTGCGCTGCAGGACAATTACTTCCAAGGGGGGACCGTGGCGACGCTGATGGCCACGCTCGCGGCCCAGCCGGAGTCGATCCTCGTCAGCGCGGAGACGGTGAACGACTTCCAGCTCGCACCGGGCGACACCGTCAACCTGCGATTGCAGAACGCCAGTACCCACCAACTGAGCACCGTCGCATTCCGCTACGCCGGGATCGTCACCGAGTTCCCGACAGCACCGAAGGACAGCTTCTTCGTCGCCAACGCCGACTACGTCGCCCGCCAGACGGGTAGCGATGCCGTCGGGGCCTTCTTGATCGACACCGCGGGCCGGAACACCACGGCAGTGGCAAAGCGTATCCAGACGCTGCTCGGCACGTCGGCGACGGTAACCGAAATCGCCACCACCCGTGGGACTGTCGGCTCCAGCCTGACCGCGGTCAACCTGGCCGGGCTCACCCGCATCGAACTGGGATTCGGACTCGGCCTTGCCGCTGCGGCCGGCGCACTGGTTCTCGCGCTGGGGCTCACCGAGCGACGCCGTACCTTCGCGATCGCCGATGCCCTGGGCGCCTCCCGCCGACAGTTGGGCTCGTTCGTGTGGTCGGAGTCGTCGATGTTGATCCTGTGCGGGTTCGCCGGCGCCGCGGTGCTGGGATCGGCGCTGTCGAGAATGCTGGTCAGCGTCCTCAGTGCCGTCTTCGATCCGCCCCCGACGTCGCTGTCGGTGCCCTGGGCGTATCTGGCCGCCGTCGCCGTGACGACGGTGGCGGCGATTGGTGTGGTGTCGGCGTTCACGGTGGGCTTCGCGAGACGCTCGCCGCTCGCGGTGATCCGTCGGTTGTAAATGCCGGCTTGCCGACGATTCCTCAGCAGCTGTGATGTGTTGTGCGCCTTGGCGAGCAGCCATACACATCAGGAGAACCGCGCCGTGGACATCTTCGAGCCGGAGTTCCTCCCGATCTCGAGCACCGGACACCTGACCATCGTCAAGACGATGAGACTAGCCCTGTACGACGGGCAGTTACCACGTTCGCGTCACCATCCAGACCGGAGCGATCCTCGCCTGGTACCGCCATCGACATGTTTGGGTCGGCTTTGACCGGGTGAGTGACGGGCGTGGCCAAGCGGCGACGCCAATATCAAGGTTCGGACGGCTGGCCCCATGCTGGCTTCGCCTTCAGCGTGGGCGAGGCCATCGATGTCGGCAGCTTTGCGACGGCAACCGATTCAGTCGACGTCACTCCCGTTTGCATGGAGCCCGCGCTTCGCAGATTCGTCGTGTCGGTGGTCCCTCCGTTGGTTTGGAGCGCAATGGCGGCCATGGCTACCACCGCGCAACCGCCGACCAATGACGCGGCGACGCGTATGCGCACGGCGGGGCGGTTCGATTCTTCTTGATTTGATCGCATTTCCTTTGTCCTAACGTCGTGCGTACTGAACCCGAGAGGGTTCAGCAGCTCGGCCGCGTGTCGCTCGTGCCGACCGATGCCGCGGGGGTCGACGGTAGACAGAACGTCCTGAGAGACCGCTGAAGGTTTCGGAGTTGCGGGCCATGGTCATATCCTGTGATATGGCTGTGCGTCAATGGATTTCGTCGTGGGTATCTCAGCATTTCTTCAGCCGGTGGCGAGCACACTTCCCACATGTCAAAGGACGCGCCGCGTCCACGCAGGGAGTGCGGTCTTGGTTGACACAGGGAGTTGGTCGAAGCGATGCGCATCTTGATCGTTCGGATTGCCGGAGCAGCGATGGTGGCGTCGTCGATGTTGGCGGTGTTCGCCAGCGAGGCCCGCGCGACGCCAAGTGTTACGGGCCAAACATACGGTGACGCCTCATCAGTGCTGAGCGGTGCGGGATTCAAACCCATCGTTGCGGTTACGGTGGGCGACCGACTGCCCAAGGAGAAGTGCCTGGTAGTCAGCCAGCGCGGTGAGAGCGTCGCGCAGGCCGGTAGCCACTCGACCGCCGGCACGACAGTGGCTCTGTCGCTGAATTGCAACAACCCAGAGGCCTCTGCCACCAAACCCGGTTTCTCCGCAGCGAGTCCAGAAGGTCGAGCCGCGAAGGCGGCTGCCGCTGCCGCTGCCGCCACCGCGAAGCCAACGTCGCCGGCTTAGCGGAATCGCCACGCCGGCGCTGTCGCTCGTCATGTCCATTGGGGCGGTCGGCGCCACCCCCGGGGGTGTGAGGCGCCGATCGTGCGGAGATGGTGTCCGGGCTTCTCAGCGGGAGCACAGCATGCGACGGGCACCATGAAATCTGTTTCCAAAAGCCATGGTGCGGAGAAGGACTGAGGCGTAGTGATCGCGACAGCGGTCGAGGAACCCGTGCGAACGGTCATCCCGGCGCCTCCCGTGACGTGGCACCGTCGTCGGCAGGCGTGGCCGTCCGTCGCGACCGCGGCGGCGCTGGGGACGGCGACGGTGGCCGGGGGACTTGCCGCGGCCGTGGGACTTTGGCGTCACGACGTTGCGAACGTGTCATTGATGCATGGCTGGCTGCCAATCGCGGTACACACGCTCAGCATCGTGACGGTCGCGGGTGCGGTCGGGCGGCGATCGCGGAGATGGGTCATATTGCGGCTACCGGTCGCGTTGGCGGCTGGCGTCGCGCTGGCGCTGTGGGCGCATCGGTTCGTCGGGTCCGCGGGGTTCGTCGGCGACTCGGCGCCAGCTGCGTTGTGGTTCTGGATCGGTCTGTCCGGCTCCGCCGCCGCGATCGCAGCTGTGGGTTGGCCTGGTCTGCGGTGGGGGCAACACGCGGTGTCGGGACTGGCGGTACCGCTGTGCGTGGTGAGCGCGGCCCTCGTGCTCAATGGGTGGGTAGGGTACTTCCCCACTGTTCTTACGGTCTGGACTCAGGTGACCGCGGGTCCGCTGCCCAACCAAGCCGACTGGGCCGCCGTGACCGCGATGCAGCGCGCGGGCGCGGTGCCGGCCAAAGGGGTGGTGGTGCCGGTGACCATCGATGCACGGGCATCGGGATTCAAGCACCGGGCGGAGCTGGTCTATCTGCCTCCAGCATGGTTCGCCAGCAGTCCACCGCCGCGGCTGCCGGTCGTGATCATGATCGGTGGCGAGTTCAACACCCCGTCGGACTGGCTACGAGCAGGTGACGCCGTGAGCGCTGCGGACGCCCTCGCTGCTGCGCATGGCGGCAACGCCCCTGTCTTGATATTCGCCGATTCCGGTGGCGCGTTCAACATCGACACCGAATGCGTCAACGGCCCCCGCGGCAATGCCGCCGATCACCTCACCAAGGACGTCGTTCCGTTCATGGTTGCCAACTTCGGGGTGAGCGGCGATCGGGCGCACTGGGGTGTGGCCGGTTTCTCCGCTGGCGGCACGTGTGCGGTGGATCTGACGGTGATGCACCCAGACATGTTTAGCGCCTTCGCCGACATCGCCGGTGACCTAGGCCCCAATTCGGGCACTACGGCTCAGACCATCGACAGGCTGTACGGCGGCAGCCTCGATGCGTGGTCCCGGTTCGATCCGGCCACGGTCATCATCAGGCATGGCCCCTATCGCGGCGTGTTCGGTTCGTTCATCGTCGTGGCGGGCCAGGATGGTGCCGCCAACACGTTGTGCCGCATCGGGCGAACCCACGACATCAGGTGCGCGGTCACACCCGTTCCCGGTCAGCATGATTGGCCGTTCGCAGGCAGGGCATTCGCGAAGATCCTGCCTTGGCTGGCCAGACAGCTGGGCACTCCGGCGTCGCCTATGGTGCGGGTGCCAAGTACGGGTCTGGGTCTCTCCGTGCACGGCGGCGTCACCGCGGCCGGGTAACGCGATCGCTCCAGAGATCAGCATCCAGCGGGTTCGACGCGTGAAGTCGTCGAGTCCGAATCTCGGAGTCAGTGGTCATTGCCGTCGGCGATGGACCTCCCGCGGGGACGGAAAGGGAAGGTAGGTCGTGGCCGGTGTCTCGTCCGGTCCTGCCTTAGCGGCGCAGCGGCCCAAATTCGACCCAGCGGAGCCGGGAGGCTTCGAACCAGGCCAGGATTGCCTGCTCCCAAAGCCAGCAGCCGATCATCGCGCACACCGCTGACTGGGCCTTCTCCGAACCCCATCCGCTCGTGCTCGATGATGCCGAGCAACTCAGGACATTGTCCGCCGAGGTGCTGGTCGAGCTGGCCGAGGTGGGTCAACACTCAGGGTAGGCAGTGGTTGGCCCGCCCCGATGACGTGGTCGAGTTCTGGGACGGCGACGTGCAACCGTTGCCCGGGATCCGGGTGATTCGGCTCGGCGGTCACATGGCGTCGAGCGCTGTCGCGCTGACGCCCGACGGCAGCCTGCTCGCCGGGGACACGATTGCCGGGAGCCTCGATTCCGGATGGTTGTCGTTTCAGCGCAATTATCCCCGGCACGTTGCCTTGTCGGCGGGCACCGTGCAGCGGCTGGCGACGGCCGCGGCCCTAGAGTTCGACCGCCTGTACACACTCGGCGGAGGCGCCATCGAAACGAGACCCACGCCGTGGTCCGGAGCGCTGCGCGACGGCATATCGGTTGGGTCAGTGGTCAATTCGACCATCTCACGTGAGAGCTGCACCGGTAGTTCCGCTGGCCCGGCATGGGTCCATATGCAACGACGTGACGGTGGCTGCTGGACACGATTGCGCCTTCGTGACGTAATGGGGCCGAAGGGCTAGCCGCAGCATGCGGTCGAGGAGTCGGTCGGGGGCCACGCGGGTCAACCATAGGAGCGGCGCTTCGGGACCCGTGGTGTAGCGGGTACGTGGATTCGATGAGGTTGCTGCCTTGGCGATCACCTTCGCGGCCCGTTCGACGGGGACGCCGCGCTTGGTGGCGGAGAGTTGTTGTGCCGAGATCGCCGCGGCCAGATCGGCGTAACGATTGCGTTGGTCGGTGCTCATGCTGGCGGTGAGGCGTTCGGCACCGGCCACTGCGTGTCCGGCCATTCCGGTCTTGACGGCGCCGGGTTCGACGACGACGACCTTGACTCCCAGGGGGCCGACTTCGCGGCGCAGGGAATCACTGGCAGCCTCGAGGGCGAACTTCGAAGCCGCGTATGGGCCGTAGGTCGCCATGGCGAACTTCCCGCCGACAGAACTGATGTTCACAACGGTGCCCGAACTGTGCAGCAGAGCCGGCAGCAGCGCTTGAGTCATCGCGATGTGGCCGAACAGATTGACCTCGAACAGGTTTCGCCATTCGGGGATCGGCAGGGTTTCGACGGGCGCATTGACCGCGATGCCGGCGTTGTTGATCAGCGCGCGCAGGGGGCGCCGCAGCGGGTCGTCGGCGACGCGGACGGCGATGGCGGCCACGTCGAATTCATCAGTGATGTCGAGGATGTGGGGTTCGATCCCGTCGGCACGCAGCGCGTCGGCGTCGACATCGCGCCGGGCCCCAGCCAGCACGTGATATCCCCTGCCCGCGAGCTCTCGTGCGGTGGCTGCGCCCATTCCGGTCGAGGCGCCGGTCACGACGACCAACTGCTGGCGGTCGGCTGGATTAGAGGCAGTCATGACGGTTTCCATCCGTTGAGTTGACAGTGTCATCTCAAACTACTCGTTGAGATGACAGCGTCAACTCAACGGATAGGCCTTATGCTCCTGCCGGTGGCAACGCGATCCGAAACCGCCGCAGCGACCCGGCAGTCGCTGCTCGAAGCCGCGGGTGCATTGCTCGACGCCGGTGGTCCAGAAGCGGTCACGCTGCGCGAAGTGGGTGCCCGCACAGGTGTTTCGCGCTCTGCGCCGTATCGCCACTTCGCGGACAAGGAGGCTCTGCTCACGGTCCTCGCTACGAACGCGGTGAGCCAGCTAGGTGACACCCTCGAAGAGTTGGCGCACAGCGACGATCCACCCGCGCGGGCTTTGCGCGCGGCTCTGCTGTCGCTGATCAGCATCGGCCGCACCCGGCCCCACCTGTACCGCCTCATGTTCACCACGCCTACCGGCGATCCGACGGCGGGGGTCCGGGCGGCGGAACGCACGTGGGATCTGTTCATCGACATCGTCGGACGCGTCGTCGGCCCCGAGCAGGCGCGACGCTATGGGCCATTGCTGCTGACGAACGCCCACGGCATCGCGGGCTTCGAGTCGAGCGGCCACCTCGTGTGGGATAAGTGGCACATCACCGCCGAGGAACTGCTCGACACGATCATCACATTGCTGACGAACGGAACGTAGCTTCGACCGCCGATGGGTGCCTCTCTGTCGCGAATGTCGATGTACGACAACCGGTTCCACGCTTTGGCAGCACCGCTAGGGAGCGGGGAAGTTGATGACGTCCCATGCGAGGGGCAGCTGGTTCGTGCGCTCGCTGGGCTTTGCTTCTGGTACGAAGCGCCCGCCATCGAGCTCGCCGACGAGCGTGCCGACGAAGGTGAACCGGTCGATCTCGAAGGGCACGTTGTCGCTGGAGAGCGGAACTGGGGCCCGCATGACGTGGAAGTGCAGGTGGGCCTCGGTGGTGTTGCCGGAGTTGCCGAGGCGACCAATGACCTGGCCGCGGGTGACCTTGTCACCGACCTTCACCGACGCCGAGCCGGGGAGCATATGGGCATAGAAGGCGAAGTTGCCGTCGCCGATGTCGATGATGACGTAATTTCCGCCGAGTTCCTCGAAGGACTGGTCGGGTGTGATGACCTGCGGCGTCGCCTCCTTGTTGTCGGAGACCACCGCCGCGACCGTGCCGTCGGCCACGGCTAGCAGCGGGGCGTCGTAGGCGAGGTAGTCCTCGTTGCGCGTTCCGTCGCCGGTGTGTGTGGTGGCTGGGCTCTTAGTTGGGTCGATGCGCAACCAGTCGATGGCATAGCGCTCGCTAGCGTTGAGCCTCCCGCCGACTCCCATCACCGCTCCACGGTGTGGCGAAATGACGCAGCACGCGTTGCCGGCCACCCAGTCGTCGCCCGCGAGCGGCGGCCCGATCACGACCGGCGACGCCGCGCTGGTGCGGACAGCGCCACCGATCTGCGTGACGGAGTCCGGGTACCGGACGCTGAGCGTTTGTTGGTACTCCGGCAGGGCCTTACCGAGCGTGGCGGTGAGCCGGTGCGTGACTTCGGCGGGGACCTTCGCACGGGTGTCGTACACGTCGTCGAGCACCAGCACTGCGGTGCGTCCCGCGGGGATCTCGGTAACGGGGCCGGGCGATGTGTTGGCGATCAGCAGGGTCCGCTCCACGATCTCCCGCTGTTCGAGCGTCGTGACCGTGGCGCCCTCCGGCCCGTCGTCGAGGGTCTCCACCTTCGTGATCGTCGCGGGCCGGGACCCGGAGTTGAGTACCGAGAGCTCGTAGGCCACGTGGACCTTGCCGTCTGTTCCCGTGACCGGGATCGGGTCGGGGCCGAGTGTCGTGATGACGAGTGGCGCCACCACGTCGATGTTGAGGGGGTAGCCGGGCGGGATACCACCACGGCTGTCGGCGACCGGCGTCGGTGCAGGGCTTGAGATAGTCGAGGTGCTCGATCCCGTCGAGTCAGAGGACGACGAGCAGGCCGCCAAGAGCGCGGCGCAAGCCAGCAGAAGGGTCGGTGACATTCGCATGGGACTAATCGCCTTGCCGTAGGTCGTGAGGAATAAGCACGTGGTTGATCGTTGGGTGGTGCCGGCCAAGGCGGGATAAGTGATGCCGTCGACGGTCGCCTCGCCGCGGAAGCATAACTGGCCGAGTCCGCAGGACACGTTGTTCCTGAGAAGCTGTCAGTGAGTGCCGCGACGTCGTTGGCCAACAACGGTGGTGTCAGAACGATATACGTGGGTTGGGTGCCGCAAGACGATGGTTCGGCGCGAACGGTGGCTGCTCCCTGAGGACGTGCAGCCACATCATCATTCGTTGAATGTTGTTGTGGCTCATAACTGTAACGAAGATCTATCTCGCCAAGTATCTCGGTCAGTCCTCTCGTACCTCAGTTGAATGGACTGGAAGGTGTCCGCCCTGTCAGGTACCAGAGTTGTCACCCCAAGGGACTTCCTAGCGTGGGCACAACATCCGCGGCACGATGGAGTCTGGAGGAGGTCGGATCGATGGCCGCTACCGGTTGGCGAACACTGGTCGAATCCGGGTCTGGTTCGGTGGTGCAGGCATGCGCGATCTGACGAAGGTCTCCAGCGTCCGCGCTCGTGAACGCATCGTCGTCGACGTGGACTCGAAGACGGCGCGCCATGTTGGCGCGATGGCGCTGCTGCTCATGTTCGCTTGGCTCGTCGTTCTGCTCGAGCATGACCATGATCACGCCGATTGGTACGCCGGAGGCCGGTTGACGTGGTCGTTGACAGTCCTGGCCGCAGTGGCGCTGATCGCCCGCGGCATATTCCTGGGTCGGCCGGTGACCGCGGGGCACGCAATCGCGGCGGCAGCGGTCCTGTCGACCGGACTGCTCGCACACATCTTGTCTCGTGATCTGTTGGGTGATGCCGTCATCGCCGCAGCAGGCTGGGCTTTGATGTGGCCGACGACGGCTCGTCCGGAGCCCGACGCGCTGCCACGGGTGTGGGCGCTGGTCAACGCGACGCACGGCGACCCCCTGGCTCCCTTCGCGATGCAATCGCGAAAGAGCGTCTTCTTCAAGGCCGACGGCACGGCGATGGTGGCCTACCGCACCCGGTTTGGCTTTGCGGCGGTCAGCGGTGATCCGATCGGTGACCCCAAGGGCTTCAGGGAACTAGTGGATGACTTCTCCGCGATGTGTCACGCGCGCGGATGGCGCATTCTGGTGTTGGGCTGCAGCCAGCATCGGTTGCCGCTATGGACTGACACCACGACCGTCCGACCACTTCTGCGTGCCGTTCCGTTCGGACGCGATGTCGTGATCGACGTAGGCCACTTCGACATGGTCGGACGCAGGTACCGCAATCTTCGGCAGGCGGTGCGGCGGACGCACAACGCCGGCGTGACCACCGAGGTGGTCACCGAAGCGGACCTCGACGACGCAGTCCTGGCCGAGTTGACCGAAGTGCTGTACTCCTCGCACTCCGGGGTCCGGACGGAACGCGGCTTTTCGATGATCCTGGACCGTGCGCTGGAGGGACGCTATCCGGGTGTCCTGTTGATCATCGCCAGGGACCGCTCGGGCCGGGTGCAGGCGTTTCACCGGTATGCGCTGGCCGGTGACGGCAACGACGTCTCACTGGACTTGCCGTGGCGCCGACCCGGCGCCCCGAACGGCATCGATGAACGACTTAGCGTGGACATGATCGCCTGGGCGAAGGAACACGACGCACGGCGCCTTTCGCTCGCCTTCGCGGCGTTCCCCGAGATCTTCGACGACCACCACCGCGGAACGTTGCAGCGGTTCTTCCACGTCTTGATCCACTTGGGGGACCGACTCATTCGCTTGGAGTCACTGTATCGATACCTCGGCAAATACCACGCGCTCGGCGAGCAGCGGTATGTCTTGCTCTCACTGCGTCACCTACTGCCTGCGCTAGTCGTGCTGTTGACATTGGAGTTCATGCCACGCCGACGCCGACTCCCGCGTTCGTCGGTACGCTGAATCGAGATGATGGTGTCGCGAATGTTCTCCAGTCTTGCTCCGGTTCGGGTCACCGTGGCCTACGCGACGGCGCTGTTCGTCGTCGCATCCGTGTTGTTGGCACTTGGTCCCGGCGCCCAGAATCGCGTAGTAGGTGGTCTGAGCACCAATCTTCACAACTTGCGGCAGGGCCATCTGGGAACGCTTCTCGGAAGTGCCTTCGTCACCGCCGAGGGGCAAACCTACCTCCTGCTGCCGGGACTCGTGTGCCTGCTGGCGCTGGCAGAGCTGTTCTGGCGCAGTAGACGGTTGATCCAGGCATTCGCGCTCGGTCACGTCGGGGCAACCCTGATCGTCGCCGCCGGGTTGGCCGTCGCCATCAAGTGCGGCTGGCTGCCGATCTCGATCGCCCGCGCCAGCGACGTCGGGCTCAGCTACGGCGCGGTCGCCGTCCTTGGAACGTTGACGGCGGCGATCCCAACGCGCTGGCGCCCAGCATGGGTCGGCGGGTGGTTGACGGTCGCGTTGGTCGTCGCGGTTTCCAGTGGGGACTTCACGGCAGGTGGGCATGCCGTCGCCTTGATACTCGGCATGTTGCTGTCCGTGCGGTTTGGTCTCGGCGCGCACTGGACAGCGGGCCGGTTGGCGCTGTTGGCGGCGGGCGTCGCGTTCGGCCTGCTGCTGCTCGTCGGGGTGTCCTTGCCGACAGCACCAATGGCCATACCGGCCGGGTTGGGGGTCGCGCTGGGCGCATGCTGGTTGACCCGGCGATGGCTCACGAGACGCGTGCTACTACGGGCGGCAGTGAGGTCAGCGGGCTCCTCACGGGTTTTGCCGGGCCAGAAGATCGGCGCGGGTAGCGGGCATGCCGCTGCGGCCGCGTGCGTCACATTTGATTGCGAGGATCTGGTTGAGGCCGAGCCGGTTGGCTGTGAATCCCAGCGCTGAGCCCGCCATGAATAGTCGCCATACCCGTGCCCGGCCGGCGCTGCTGCTCGAGACCGCCTCCTGCCAGTTGTCTTCCAAATTCGCGACCCAGGCCCGCAGCGTGAGCGCATAGTGTTCGCGAAGCGACTCCACATCACGTACCTCGAAGCCGGCCCCCTCGAGTGAGTCCACCATTGTCGCCATCGGTTCGAGTTCCCCGTCCGGGAAAACGTAGCGATCGATGAAGGAGGTCTTTGAGAAGCCCGCGCGTCTGCCTGGTCTCCGCGAGATCGCATGGTTGAGCAATCGGCCCTCTTGGCGGAGCAGCGCGTAGAGGTGAGCGGCGTAGGTGGGCAGCAGTGCGAGGCCGACATGTTCGGCCATGCCGATGCTGGAGATCGCGTCGAACGGCCCGTCGTCGACATCACGGTAATCCTGGACCCGGATCTGTACCTGGTCGGCGATGCCCTCGGCGACCATCCGTTTACTCGCGTACTCCGCCTGCTCGCGTGACAACGTCACGCCCACGACGTGAACGCCATAATTGCGCGCCGCGTGCAAGGCGAAGGTCCCCCATCCGCAGCCGACGTCGAGTACCCGCATGCCTGCGGTCAGACCGAGCTTGCGCGCCACGAGGTCGCACTTGGCGTACTGAGCCGCGGCCAGGTCCTCGCCGGGTTGCTCCCAGTATCCGCACGAGTAGGTCATCGACTCGCCCAAGACGAGGCGGTAGAAGTCATTGCCGACGTCGTAGTGGTGGCTGATCGCGGCGGCGTCGCTCCCCCTGTCGTGTCGGTGCCGGCGCGCCAGTCTCGCCTCCTCGGCTGGTGGCTTGGGTGGGAGGCCGGTGATCCCCAGCCGCAGCACGGCTTTGGCGAGTGCCTTCCTGGTCTCGGCGTCGATCTGTACACCGGGACCGCGGCTCGGGTCCGACGACTGCTCCAAGACGTCCAGGCCTGCGAGAAGGTTGCCCTGGATGTCGATGTCGCCGGACACGTACGCGCGGGCGAAGCCGAGTTCATTCGGCGCCCACAACAGACGCCGCAGACCCCGACGATTGACGAAATTGAGTTCCCACTGCGCGGTGACCGGCCCCGACGTGCTTCCGTCCCAGCATCTGATTTTGACCGGAACATCTGGGCCCACCGCCGCTCGAACCAGCGGAGCCACCGTCTCAGCGATCGTCACAGCTGAATCCTCCGTGCAGGGCGCGACATCTGCATGCTGGAGTCACCCAGATGTGGCGTGCTCATAAATGTTCTTCGAGCCTAGAGCAGGGCTTCTGTGACACGCCATTTAGCCTGCCCAGCTCCCGCACTCGCCTCGCCAGCCTCATGGGTGCTGGTCAAAGACCAGCTGTGACAGGTGTTGCTGTGCGTAGCGACGGACAGCGTCGATGTCCTTGGTGTCCAACACGTTAGTGCTGACTCGTGCCATGGAGGTGGCCAGCCGAGTGTGCAGTTCGGCCACCGCCACCAAATCCGGGACGGGCATGGTGGCGCCGGCAGCGCGCAAGGCTTTGGCCATCGCCATGGAAGCGCTCTCCAGGAATTGCTCGGCCGCTTCACGCATCGCGGGCGATACGGTGAAGTCGCCGTCGAGTTGCAGGAATCGGCGCATGGCCGGCTCGGTGGTGAGGATGCGTACGCACGTTTCGCGGTTCACGCAGGCTTCGCTCTGGTGGTCGACCTCGGCCGGTTCATGAAATACGCCCACTCAGAGTCGGCGCTGGCCGTCGTCCGCCACCTACTGCTGAGAACGTTGATGGTCCCGATACGCCGGCGCCCACATCCGCGACCGTCTTCTGACACCCGGCCAAGCCGCGGCGCATGCAGGCCCCTACTGGCCCGCGTTGTGGGCCAGGTCAATCGCGTACTGGTTCATGAAGTGTCCCGGCCCAGGTTCGCCGCGGCCGCACGAACCGTCGGATTCACCGGGACGCTTGACCCACAGGTAGGCGTCGACGTTCGGGCTCGCCGTGGCCGTGGTGGGCGGGGTGCCCAGTGCCCGGCCGCTGGGGTTGCACCAGTAGAGCGGGTCGTCGGCGGTCGGTCCGGCACCGTTGCGCGACGTGTCGATCACGTAGTGCGCTCCGTTGGTGAGCCCCGAAATCGCGTCGCCGTATCCGGTTTCCTCATCGGTGGTGAAGAAGTTCGCGGTGTTGAGGCTGAACCCCCGCGCCTTGCCCACACCGACCTGATTGAGGCGGCCGGCCATGTCGTCGGCGCTCACCCAGCGCGAGTGTCCACCGTCGACGTACACGGCCGTGGCCGGATTGCGGGTCAACGTGTCGACGGCGTAGCTCATCAAGTCGAAGCGCTCCTGGCGCTGGGCACCCGACAGACAGTCGGCCATGGCGAGCGCGTCGGGTTCGAGGATGATCGCCGCCGGTCCGGAGCCCACGGCGGATGCGACACCGTCGATCCACCCTCTGTAGGCATCGGCCGACCCGAACCCACCGGCGGCGAAGCTCCCGCAGTCGCGATGGGGGATTCCGTAGAGTGCCAGAAGCGGCATTGCACCAGACGCCTGGGCGGCGGCGATGTACTTCGCGTCCACAGCCGGAGTAGATGCCTGGTCCATCCAGTACGCCTGCGGCGTGTTGGCGACGGTGGTCAACTCGGGATTCGGCGGATTGGTGCTCTGCGCGGCGCGCATTGCTGCCGAGTTGGGATTGACGTAGAGAGGCGTTCCGGCCAACGGGTTTACCTCATCGACCAGGCGCACCGCCGGGGCGGGTGCGGAATGCACCAGGTCGGCAGAACAGCCCAGGCCGGCGACGACCGCGACAGCCAGGAAGGGGGAGATCCATCGAGCGAATGCACCAACAGCTGAGGACATCACCCCAGAAAAATAGTGCCACTACGCGGTAAGCACCAATCCGATATCTGCGGGCGCTGTCGTCGCAGTCCGTGCTCGACCGCGGCGCCAGGCGACTCCGCCCTCAATGCAGCCGCACGCGTAGGCCGTCGTCCCATTCGATGTCTCGATCTGGATCGAGATGCCTCGCTGGTGAATCAGCGCGGTCGCGATAGTCCCGCAATCAGGACCTCGACCAGTTGACGCGCGTCGTATCGGGGATCGCGGCCGGCGCCGCCGCAGAGGCTCCCGACACCGCGCATGAGCGCATACGCCGCCAGATCGGAGCGGATCTCGCCCGAAGCGGCTGCGGCGTCCAGCAATTGGGCGCACACGGGCACGAGCCGATCGAGGAAGTAGGAGTGTGGGGGTTCGAAGCGGGCGTCGCCGGATTGCAGCACCGCTGCCAGTCCCTGTTTGGTGACCACGAAATCGACGAAGAGGTTGATCCACTGCTGC
>NZ_JAVROT010000151.1:0-4380 GCF_032162605.1 Mycobacterium sp.
ATGTCCGCCCGGCGATCGGTCGGCGTGACCGAAAGCGCCTCGAGACGCGAAATGGCTTGGCGGCCGTCGCGCTTGAGCTCTTTGCCGAACGGGGCTTCGACGCCGTCACCGTGAACGACATAGCGGATCGCGCCGATGTCGACCCCTCGACCTTCTACCGACACTTCGGGTCCAAGGAAGCGGTGATCTTCTCGGATCTCGGCGACTGGACCGGTCACCTCGGCGACGCCGTGCGCGCCCAGCCCGCCGAGCTGCCCCTGCTCGAGACGATGCGCACGGGCATCAAGGACCTTGCGGCGAATCTGATGGTCGACATCGACAACGAGCGCCACCGCGCCGAACTCACCAAGTCCTCCCATAGCGTCCGGGCCCAAGGGCTCGCCGTTCGCGAGGCGCTGATCGAGGGGGTGACTCTGGCCATCGCCGACCGCATGGCCGTTGACCCAGCACGCGACAGTCGACCGTACCTGCTCGCTGCCTCTTGCATCCTCGCCGCCAACTGGTATCGCGACTACGTAGTGCGGACCGGCGACATGCCCATTTCCGCCGAAGATGCAGTCGATCGCATCATCGACCTCGTCCGGGGTTTCGTTGCCGTGTCCGCCGAGTGAAATGCTAGCAACACTATATTGCTAGTGACTAGCGGTATACTGTAATTTGCACATATTCGGGCGGTGTGTCCGACGCCACCAGGGGTCCGGGCTTGCACCGGTCGTCTCCACCACTGCCACCATCGAGGAGCGTTCCGAGCATGACCACCGCATCAACCACCAGCGTCTCGCTACCCCTGGCCCCCGGCCGGTGGGCGGTCGACCCGCACCACTCGTTCATCGGGTTCACCGTCCGGCACCTCGGCGTGTCCAAGGTGCGGGGGCGCTTCAACCGCTTCGACGCCGAGATCGTCATCGGCGAGACACTAGACACGACCACCATCGTGGCAACCGTCGACGTCGCATCGATCGACACCGCTAACGCCGACCGCGACAAGAACGCGCTGTCGCCCGCCCTCTTCGATGTCGCCAAGCGTCCGACGATGGTGTTCCGCTCCACTCGGGTCACCGGTGCAGGTTCGGAGTACCGGGTTGACGGCGAATTGACGATCGGCGAGGTCACCCGTCCGACCACCCTCGCCGTCGATTTCGGCGGCATCGAGAGCTTCCCGGGCGGTCCCCGCCACGCCGGCTTCGAGGGGACGATGGAGGTCCGCCGCAAGGACTTCGGCATCGATGTTCAGCTCCCGCCCGGGGTCAGTGCCGTCATGCTCGGCGAGGTGGTGAAGGTCGAGCTCGACCTCGAGCTGCTCGAGCCAGCCAGCTGACGGCACCGTTCGCGATCGCGGCCAACGCCATCCGGCGCCGCTTGTTCCACAGCTCGAAGTTGTAGGCCTCCACGACCTCTCATGGTGTCCTCATGACGCCAGCGTCGTGGCCTCGACGTCGACTGCCGTGGCAGCCCATCGTTCGATGAGCGTGAGGACGAGATCTCGCGCTCGCTCGCCGAGCGTGGACCAGCCGAGTATTGCGCCCAGCGGGAACACCACCAGGAGGGCAGTGGCACGCAGGTACTGGTCCCACGCGGTGTCGTCGTCGATGGAGAGCCCGGCGGAGCGGAGTGCGAGGACGTAGCGGCCGACCAACTCGCGGTCGTGCCCGCGACGGACGGTCGTGTCCAGGCCCTGGGAGAGTAAGTAGGCGACGTCATAGATGCCGCTGGCCCGCGTGCAGAACTGAAAATCGACGACGGCTACGTCGTTGCCGGCGAAGAACAGGTTGTCGATCCGCAGGTCGCCGTGGGCGAGGCAGGCCGGATCTGTCAGCGAAGCCGCCAACCCGAGGGTGAGATCGGGCAGGCGTTCAATCAATCGGTCGATGGCGGGTGGGTGGTCGTGTCTGCGGTTGGCGAGATAGGTCTCCCACCCGAGCGGGATGACGGCGCCGAGTTGTCCGACGTGGTCGACCACCGAGGGAAAGATCGCTGGATCAAGGGATGGGCGGTTGGGCGAAGCGCCCCAAGCGTGGAATTCGGCAAGGCGATCGATCACCAGGCCGGCCCGGCCGAGTTGCAGGCCCTCCAGATGGTCGGGCGCTTCGAGGAGGCCGAGATCTTCGAGCAGGAGCACCATTGCCCCGGATTCCTCGAACTCCGCGTAATACGCGCGTGGCGTTCGCAGCGGGCAGGACCGCGCGAGGTCCCGGTAGAACACGACCTCGCGCTCGTACACGTTGGCGCCCTTGGCCGTGGCCCGGTACAGCGCGGACGTCGCAGGGACTTTGAGGATGAGGCTCGCGGGCCCGTCGCCCTGCAGACGTAGGCGAAATATGTCGGACAGGAAGCCGGTGCCAACCGCGATCTGTTCGGTGGCCACCCCCATCACGGTGCCATCAGCTGCGAGCGCACCGTCAGCCCGCAGCACTGCAGTTAGCCACTCGGGTGTCACCTCCCCAATCGAAATCGGCATCGACGCAGACGAATTCCCGGCCACAGGACTCATGCCGCGACAATATCTCGTTTATTTGCGGTTCCGCAACTATCTACATAGGCTGACGGGATGCAGGAACTACTGCCCGAACTCGGCTTCTATGTCTTGGGTGGCGCGCCGGAGTCTCCCCGCGCTCTCATCGACGAGGTTCGCGATGCTGAGGCTCTCGGCCTCGGCGCACTCTTCATCTCCGAGCGGTTCGACCTCAAGGAGGCGGTGACCCTGTCGGGCGCCGCCGCCGCGGTCTCCAATCGTCTGCGCATCATCACCGCGGCCACCAACCACAACAGTCGCCATCCGATCGTGACCGCCTCCTACGCCACGACGATGCATCGCATGACCGAGGGGCGCTTCACGTTGGGCCTCGGTCGTGGCATCCCACTCCTTCTTGACGCCATGGGGCTGTCCCGCATCACCACGGACCAGCTTGAGGACTTCGTCGGCCTGATGCGCCGCCTCTGGAAGGGAGAGGCGATCATCGGCCACAACGGCCCAGCCGGGTCGTATCCGTTACTCCGTCTAGATCCAGACTTCGACGAGACCATCCCTCTTGGCCTGGTGGCGTTCGGTCCCAACTCGCTCGCACTCGGCGGCCGATTGTTCGACGACGTCATCTTGCACACGTACTTCACCGATGAGACCTTGGCCCGCTGCGTCGGCATCGTGAAGGACGCGGCCGCTCACGCCGGCCGCGACCCGGCCGACGTGCGGGTGTGGTCCTGTTTCGCCACGATCGGCGATCACATCCCCGAGCCGCTTCGGCTCAAGAAGTCCGTCGGGCGGCTCGCCACCTACCTACAGGCCTACGGCGACCTGCTCGTCGAAACCAACGGCTGGGACCCGGCGGTACTGGCCCGCTTCCGCGCCGACCCGCTCGTCGCTGGCTTCACCGCTTCGATCGACGGACACGCCACGACCGACCAACTCGAGCACGTCGCCACACTCATCCCCGAGGAGTGGCTCGCAGCCGCGGCTACGGGCACACCCCAGGCGTGCGCTCGCGCCGTCCGCGGCCAGCGCGCCCTCGGTGCCGACGCCGTGATCCTCCACGGCGCCACGCCCGACGAACTCGCCCCGGTCGTGACCGCCTACCGCGAGGGCCAAACCGGCCCGTAGGGGATCGGGCGGGCAGAATCGTGGAATGCCCGCTTCGTTCCAACGGCCGACGCAAGCCGAACGGGTCGACGAGTCCACCCATCGCCTGCTCGAAGCGGCCGCCCAGCTCATCGCCGAGCAGGGTTACCACCGAACCACCGCAGCGCAGATCGCGGAGCGGGCCGGCTACAGCAGGGAGATGGTCCGAGTGCGCTTCGGCTCGAAGGCCGGACTCATCGCCGACATCCTCGCCAGTGATTACGAGCGCCGCCTCGTCAGTGCGCGAGCGCCGTCGGCCACGACTGGGCTCCGTCGACTGCGCGGGTCAGCGCATGCACTCAAGGAGCTGGCCGACGAATCGTCCGTCTTCCTGCGAGCGGTCTTCGTCCTGAACTTCGAAGCCGCCACCTCGATCCCCGATCTTCAGCCTCGCATCGCAGCGTGGCTGCAGGACGTTGAACGGGACTTCCGGGCGCACGTCGCCGAAGGCATCGCTGATGGCTCCATTCGGTCCACAGTCCGGCCCGAGACAAAGGCCAGAGAGCTCCTGGCCCTCACCATCGGGTCGGCCTACCTGTTCTTGCTTGACGGGGACCAGACCGACCCCAGCCGACTCCTCCAGGGGGCACTCGACGACATCGAGGCCCACGACTGACCTTCCGCGGCCGGGGACGGCGAGGGCAGCGAAACGGCGCCCCCGCAGGCGTAGCCGCCGATGGCTACTCGCGCAACATCAGTCCACCGTCGACGGAGAGAATCTGGCCGGTAATCCAGCTCGATTCGTCAGAGAGCAGGAACGCGAGCGT
>NZ_JAVROT010000152.1:0-3920 GCF_032162605.1 Mycobacterium sp.
CGCCAACCGGCGGGCACACGCCGCGGACTCCACCCGGGTCCACGCATCCACCGCAGCGGCCCCGCAACTCCCCGCGGTGCCAGCCACCAACTCATCGAACATGCATTCGAATCTAACCGAGGACCCCCACCCCCCGCCACCCCCAAAACCCCAGACCGTGGATGAATCGGCGACTGTGGACAACCCCACCGCCAGACACCGAAAATGTCGGCACCGCATGCTAACCGGAAGATCGCGCTAGTACACGTGCCGCGCGTAGCGGTGGGTCTTGATCATGTCGTTGACCTAAGCGTGAGCGCCTGCGGCGTTCATCCCGCCGCACCGGGCCACGATGTCGCAGCGCTGCGTCGACACCTTTGGCCATCCGTTTCTCGTCACCGCACACGTACAGGTGCGCGCCGTCCTGGAGCCAGCCGAACAGCTCGCCCGAGTTTTCCCACATACGTTGCTGGACATACTCTTTGGCGCCCTCCCGCCCGTGGACGCCCGACGAATGCGTCGGCCTCGACCGCGCGCTGGAGGCGTACACCGTTCACGGTGCGCACGCCTGGCACGCCGAACATGACCGGGGCCGGATCGAGACCGGTCTGCCGGCGGATCTGGTGATGTGGTCAGGTGACCTCTACGACCACGAGCAGTCACCCGACGGTTTACTCGAGCAGCACGTCGAGCTGACGCTCGTCGGCGGGGCCGTCGCTCACTCCGCGGGCGCGCTCGCCGATCGCGTCGGGGCGCCGTTGCCCGTGGAATCCGGTCAGTGTCGGTACCGCAACCCAGCATGTGCACTGCCACTGAGCGCACGCCCCACCATCCTCACGACGGCTGGCTGAAACCCCAGTCGAACAGGCCGGTCGCCTGACCGTACAGATCGCCGGTGCCGTACATCTGGACGACGACGAGGCGGCGGTTGCCGCGCTGCGCGGCGCCGACGTAGGTCTTTCGCGCCAGGCCGGTGTAACCGCTCTTGCCGCCGAGATCCCCAGGATAGCGGGACAGCAGTTCGTTCTGGGCGGTGATCGTCTTGCCGGGGAACTGGGCCGACGGCTGCCGCAGGATGTAGGCGATCAGCGGATTGGCCAGCGCCGCACGGAAGATCACCGCCAAGTCGTGGGGCGTGGTGACGGATTCCCAACCCGGCCCGTCCAACCCCGACGGCGATCCCGCCCGGGTGCTGCGGGCGCCGAGCTGCTGGGCCTTGGCGTTCATCCTCGCGACGGCGACGCGTTGCCCTCCGAGCATGTCGGCCAACATGTTCGCGGCGTCGTTGCCCGACACCATCAGCAGACCCTCGAGCAGCTGGCGGGTGGTGTAGGGCTGGCCCGGTGTCAGGCCGACACACGAGCACTCGACGCGCTCGTGTGACGAGTTGGCCCGTGCAAAGGAGTTCGGGTCGAGGTAGTCGACGACGACGAGTGCCAGCAGAGTCTTGATGGTGCTCGCCGGGGCATGCGAGCCGTTGGGGTCTTTCGCAGCAAGGACGCGCCCGCTGTCCAGGTCGGCGACCAGCCATGCTTCTGCCGGACCGTCGGGTGGGGCGACGACGGCGCCCGCTGGCTCGATCGAGGGTTGGGCCAGCGCGAGCGGCGCGGCGGTCGCGGTCAGCGCCGTGCCGAGGGC
Source organism: Mycobacterium sp. (assembly GCF_032162605.1). Lineage (GTDB taxonomy): Bacteria > Actinomycetota > Actinomycetes > Mycobacteriales > Mycobacteriaceae > Mycobacterium. The sequence goes on from NZ_JAVROT010000152.1 coordinate 1,618, forward strand.
GAGCGCGGTCGCCGCGAACAGTCTGCGCACAACGAGCGAGCGTAGGGATCCCAGGACTCGCCAAGCGCGCGATCAGGTCTCCGTCGGATATCGGCTGTACTACAGCGTGCCGGTGCCGACTGACCGGTCCTGCGCGAAGCCCCAGTCGAGGAGCCCGCTCGCCTGGTCCCAGTAAGTGGGTCCGCCCTCGACGATGAGTCCGTACATCATCGCGACCACCAACCGTCGTCCGTCGCGCTGCGCGGCGCCGACGAAGGTCTTGCGGGCAGCGTCGGTGAAGCCGGTCTTGCCGCCGAGCATGCCGGGATAGCGGGCCAGCATCTCGTCCTGGTTGATCAGCGTCACCGGAGCCGCGTCACCGGGGAAGGGGGCCGTCGGGGAAGACGTGATGGCGGTGAACACGGGGTTGCCAAGCGCGGCGCGGAAGATGATGGCGAGGTCGTGCGGTGTCGTGTACCCGTCGATGCCGGGCCCGTTCAGACCCGACGGGGATCCGGCGCGCGTGCCGGTGGCGCCGAGCGCGGCCGCCTTGGCGTTCATCTTGGCCACGGCGACATCCGTACCGCCGAGCATGTGAGCCAGGGTGTTCGCGGCATCATTGCCAGACACCAGCAGCAGGCCGTCGAGGAGTTCCTGCGTCGTATAGGTGTGACCGGCCTTCACTCCTGCGCAATTGCATTCCACCTTCGCGTCGGCCTCGTCGGCCACGACCGTGTTATCCAGTGGCAGCTCGTCGAGGACCACCAGGGCGAGAAGGACCTTGATCGTGCTGGCAGGCGGATGGGTGACGTACTCGTCGCGTCCTGCCAAGATCTGGCCGGAGTCGAGATCAGCGACGATCCAGGCAGGGGCGGGGCCGACGGGGATCTGCAGACCGCCAATCGGTTGGACGTCCGTGTCGGCTGCCGCGACGGCGGTGTCGAGCACCGTGGAGCCGGCGAGAAGTGCCGCGATGGACACCGCGAGAGCGCCGAGGAGCCTGACCATGGCCGATGAGCCTACTTGCTCGATCTCGCAGTCGCGCCCCGCCCCGGCGCCCATCGAGTGGCTGGACCACCTTGTTGTTTGACCCCCCCGTAATGCGGCTACATATCGCCAGGCTGATCTTGTCGTGCGTGGACGAATGTCGGCCGATCTACCCACCTACGTCGAACCACCCGAGGGAGTCGATCACCATTTGTGGCATTGCCGGCGAAATCGCCCGAGGGCGCCCGGCCGATCTCGCGGCCATCCGCGCGATGACGGATTGCATGGTCCCGCGGGGACCCGACGGCGGCGGCGCGTGGGCCGATCAACGGGTGGCGCTCGGCCATCGACGGCTGGCGATCATCGATCTGTCCAGCAGCGGCCACCAGCCCATGCACGACCCCGAACTCGGACTGACGGTCGCTTTCAACGGGTGCATCTACAACTACCCCGAACTCCGCCAGCAACTGCTCGGCAAGGGGTACCGCTTCTTCTCGCACAGCGACACCGAGGTCATTCTCAAGGGCTACCGCGAATGGGGCGAGCGGGTGGTGGACCACCTCAAGGGGATGTTCGCCTTCGCCATCGCCGAGCGCGACACGGGCCGCGTGGTGCTGGCGAGAGACCGGCTCGGCGTCAAACCGCTGTACTGGTGCGACGTCGAGGACGGTGACGGAGGCGGTGCCATGCGCTTCGCATCGTCGCTCACGGCGCTCGTTGCCGCAGGCGGCGTTGATACCGACCTCGACCCGGTCGCGCTGAACCACTACCTGAGTTTCCACTCGGTCGTCCCCGCACCGCACACGATCCTGCGCGGGGTGCGCAAGCTCGAGCCGGGCACCATCATGCGCATCGAGGCCGACGGCACCAGAACGCAGGAGACCTACTGGGAGCCGATCTTCGAGCGGTCGGCCGAGCGGGCGGGCTGGTCGGCGGTGGAATGGGAGGAAGCGATCCTCGCGTCGCTGCGGACCGCGGTGGAGCGGCGCCTCGTCGCCGACGTTCCCGTCGGGTGCCTGCTCTCCGGTGGTCTGGACTCGAGCCTGATCGTCGGTCTGCTCGCCGAGGCGGGACAGCATGGACTGAAGACCTTCTCCATCGGCTTCGAGGCGGCCGGGGGAGAGGAGGGCGACGAGTTCAAGTACTCCGACGTCATCGCCCGGCACTACGACACCGATCACCATCAGATCCGCATCGACAGCGCGCGCATGCTTCCCGCTCTTTCGGACACCATCGGCGCGATGAGTGAACCGATGGTGAGTCACGATAGCGTGGCGTTCTCTCTGCTGTCCCACGCGGTCAGCAAGCACGTGACGGTGGTGCAGTCGGGGCAGGGC
>NZ_JAVROT010000153.1:0-3380 GCF_032162605.1 Mycobacterium sp.
CGCCGCGACGAAGAAGTCGTCGATGTAGGCCGTGCGGGCGGCGACGAAATCCTGCAACGCCTGCATCCGCTCCCCCAGTTCGGGATCCACGCCCGCCGCCGCCGAGCGGTCGAACAAGCTCCACATCCCCTCACCGGCGGCGTCGAGGAACACCCGGGCGAACGGGTCGCGAAACAGGGGTCGCGCACTCTCGGTCTCCGCAGCACGCGCAGCCGCCACGGTCAACGCCGTCGCTCCCACACTCTCCGTGATCTCCCACGTGTCATCATCAGTTCGCACCATCGTGACCCTTCCCGCGATCGGCGGTCCCATCATTTCGGACGGTACGCCGACTGCCTGTGACTCTCCCAGGACTCACACAGCTCGCTGGACGCGGACCGTCACGCTACTTCGGGGCCGCGGTCGCGATGCCCAATTGCTCTGCGGCGTCGATCATCCGCGCGTCGTAGGTGACGACGGCGCGCAGGGTGTTGCCGGCACGCATCGCGGCAACAAGGTGGAGGGCATCAAGGCTTCGTAGCTGCAGACCCCCGCCGGCCACGGCGCGCAGCAGGTCGGTACGCGACAACGCTGCGGAACTGCGGTCGTCAGTCCTCTGCGCGGAACGCGTCACCGCGGGCGAGCACGCCGACCAGCGTGACGCCGAACAGGACCGCCGTCGTGGTCACGACCGCTGCGACGCCGACGTGCTCGTAGACGAGACCACCGGCGACAGATCCCGACAGGATGCCGACCTGGAACGCGGTCACGTAGAGCGCCGAGGCCTGCGCGGCCTCCTCCGGTGACGTGCGGATGGCGGCCGACTGCAGCATCGGCGGCAGGACGGCAGAGGCCGCGCCCCAGACCACGATGGCGCCGAGGCCAAGAACCGCCCCGGCGGCGCCGGTGTCGAGCACCGACAGCGCGCTCAACAACCAGAACGTCAGACCGAGAATGCCCACGCAGCCTGCCACGGCCGCGAGAAGCCGACGGTCCGTCGCGCGGGCCATCAGCGCCAGTGCCACCAGGCCGGCCACCCCGTAGCCGACCAGCACCCAGGCCTGCAGCCCGGTCCCGACGCCGACGACGCTCCTGATGATCGGAACGATGAAGGTGTACGAGACGAAGTGGGCCGTCACCCCGATCAACGTCAGCGCGCACAGCACGAGCAGTCGTCTGTTTCGGTAGGGCAGCGATGCGCGCGGCGTGGTCGAGACGGCATCGGCCGTGCTGACGGCCATGGCGGGCAACACCATTCGGGCCACAAGCGTGACGGCGCCCGCCGCGACCGCCATCGCGGCGACGGTGGGCCGCCATCCCCACTCCTGGCTCATCGCGCTGGTGAGCGGGATGCCGACGACCAGCGCCGCGGCCGACCCGACGTACACCGCGGTCGTCGCCCGGCCGGTGTGCGTCGCCGGGACCAGCCGGGCCCCGATCGGCACGATGATCGCCCACATGAGGCCGTGGGTGAGCGCGCAGAGAACTCTGCTGGCAGCAAGCCATCCCAGCCCGGGCGCAACGGCCGAGAGCGCCTGCGCGACGGTCAGGCACGCCAGGGTCAGGACGAAGACCCGCCGTCTGGGCCACCGGGCCGTCCACCGGACCAGTGGCACGGTGACCACGATGCTAATGAAAGCGTAAGCGGCGGTGAGCATTCCGACACGGGCCTCGCCGACGTGCAGATCCGCCGCGATCGCGGGCATGGCGCCGATGGGGGCCATCTCGGCGACGGCGTACACGTACGCGGCGATCGATAACACCGCCAGTTGCACGACGACACGCGGAGTCCACCCGAACCGCTCTGCCGGTACGGGTACGGCGTGGCCGTCGACGAGCGTCAGCCTCATGCCGCCTTGACGTCGAGGGCCGCGTAGATCTGATCCGAGAGGGCGACGCTGCGCGGGTCGGCGTGCGCCTTGGTCGCGTCGAACTTGTTCATCACGTAGGCGTAGCCGATGCGGTGTTCCAGATCGGCGAACGCATACGAGCCTCCGGAACCACCGTGGCCGAAGATCCGCGGATTGGGGCCTGCGACGCATCGCTGGTTCAGCATGTAGCCAAGGCCCCAGCCGTGATCGGCGACGCGCGGTCCCAGCACCACGTCGGTCGCCGTCCCACCCTGGGACTCTCGGGACAGGTTCATCAGTTCCCGGCTGAGCAGTTTCTCCTGGGCGATCGCGTTGTAGAACGTGGCCATGCCGATAGCGGACACGTGCGCGTTGGTGGCGGGGAACTCCGCCGATCGCCAACGGTCGATCGTCCGCGAGCCGAGTTCGTCGTCGGGGATGAAGCTCATGGCGACGGCCAGCCCGGCCTTGCTGTGCTCGGACAGCGACGTCGGATCCTCGGGTGCGCCTCCTTCGGCCAGCACGTCGCGGATGTGAGGTTTGTCGATCATGTCCGCGCAGCGGGCGTGCTGGTGGGCGGGTAACCCGATGAACAAATCCGCCGACAGCGGGCCGGCAATGTGCTCGCGCAGGAATTCACCGACGGTGCGTCCGGTCACGCGGCGAAGCAGCTCGCCGAGGATGAAGCCGAAGGTGACCATGTGGTAGCCCTGAGCCGTCCCGGGGGCCCACCATGGTTCGGCCGCAGCGAGTTTGGCGCAGACCCGGTCCCAGTCCAGTACCTCGTCGGGTTCGAGTCGATGCTGCGGACCGATCACCCCGGAGCGGTGGGCCATCACCATGGCGACGGTGATGGCGGCCTTTCCCGACTGGGCGAATTCCGGCCAGTACGCGGCGACGGGCTGGTACAGGTCGATCTGCCCGCGTTCGGCCAGCAGGTGAATGCACGTGGCGGTCAGGCCCTTGGACCCCGAGAAGACACTGGCCAACGTGTCCTGCCGCCACGGCCGCTCACCCGCGGCGTCCTGCGTACCACCCCACAGGTCGACCACGAGTTCGCCGTCGACCCACGCCGCCACTGCGGCGCCGATCTCACCGCGGTCGGTAAAGTTGTGCGCGAACTGCTCGCGGACCGCCTCGAATTCGGGCGCGCAGAAGCCGGCGACCGGGACGTCGGAGACGCTCACTCCGAACTCGCTGAGGCTGACTGCCGACACACCCGTCCATTTGACCGGTCAATCCTGTGAATGCGGCGGATGATCTGATACTGGTTTGCTCGCGGAACCGGACTGTTACCCAAACGACATTCGGGTCAAGGGCATGGGGACGACCTACGTCAGCCTGCTGCCCTGCCGCCACAGATCCCACGGCACGGTCCAGTCGCCGTTCTGCCACACCTCCAGCGGCTTGCCGCCGGTATTGCGCACCTCGACGACGTCGCCGGGCACCGAGAAGTCGAAGAACCACGCGGCGTTGTCGCCGTTGAGGTTCAGGCACCCATGTGAGGTGTCGGTGTTGCCCTGCGCCCACACCGTGGAGTTGAGCTGGTGG
>NZ_JAVROT010000154.1:0-6247 GCF_032162605.1 Mycobacterium sp.
CGGGCGGAACGCGCCACCGTCAAACCAGGACATCGCCCGCGTCGTGGTCGGCGCCCTGATCGACCCACAACGCCATCACGGCCGCACCTACCGGCCGACCGGCCCGGAGTTGTTGGACGGCGATCAGATGGCCGAGGTGCTGTCCACCCTGCTTGACCGAAAGGTCAGGGCGGTAGCTCTGCCACTGTTGGTGGTGTTCAAGGCCTTGCGGGTCGGTGGCATTGACCGATTCCAACAGCTGCAATTGCGGGAGTACTTCGCCGAACACGAGCGGGGCGCGTTCGAGTTCGGCGCACCGACCGATCACGTCCGGCTGGTGGCGGGGATGGAACCGGAGTCATTCGAGACCACGGCGCGCCGTTACGCGCAGCTTCCCATCGCGCAACGCACCCCTGCGAACACGGCGAGGGCGCTGGCGAAGTTCCTGCGTATCGGTGTGACACCTCGCTACAACCTCGACCGCTTCGCCCGGCAACAGCTGCACCCCCAACCCCACGCGCCGAGTTACGTCATGGATTCGCCAGTGTGGCGTCATGAGCACTCCGAGTTTCAGCCCCATCCCAACGCGATCGCTAGTTGACCGCCGCGACACGCGTCGGCTTAATCCGCCCACTTTTCACGATAGGAACTTGACCATGACCTACACCGAACACGGGGTCAAGGAAACGGTGGACCGCCTGCTCGCTGAGCACGGACTGGCCGATCCCATCACACCCGAGCAGCTCAATCTCCTCGACCAGTACCACATCGGCGGTCTCGATGCGGTCGATAGCGTCACCGCGGCGATGGCGCTGGCGCCAGACGATCGCGTCCTCGACATCGGGTCGGGATTCGGCGGCCCGGCCCGCCGAATCGCCCAGAAACACGGTGCAACGGTGCACGGCATCGATATCACCCGCGGCTACGTCAACACCGCGACACACCTCACCCAGCGGTGCGGGCTCGCACATTTGGTCACCTTCGAGTGCGCCGGCATCGAGGACCACCACCCCGCTCGGCCGTATACGGCCGCGTTGAGCATGCACGTCCAAATGAACATCGCCGACAAAGCACGTTGGTACCGGGCCATCGCCGATCAGCTCGCCGAGGGCAGCCAGTTCGCGATCTGGGATGTCTGCAGCGCCAACAGCAACGCACCCATCCGCTGGCCGCTGCCGTGGTCGATCAACGGCACCGATAGCCACGTCGTGCAGCCTGACGAACTCCGAGCCGCGATCACTAGCGGGGGCTTCGACTGTCTCGACTGGGTCGACGAGTCCCACTGGGTCAGTGCCTGGGTCAAGAAGACCTTCGGGGCTGGGCTACCAGCCGGACCGGGCATACCCATGATCATCGACGACGGGTGGACCCGCACCGCCAACTTCGCCGGCGCCCTCGAAGCTGGCACGCTCACGGTCGTTCGTGGCCGTTTCGCCAAGCACGCGTCCTAACGACCCTGCATCCAACCTCAGTTGTATCGCATGTCCGGAAGGGACTTTTCCGACTCAGACAGAGGCGCTCGATCGGGTTCGCCGAGTGCCAGGTATAGGGCGCGCATGGCGGCGCGAATGGGCCAGTTCACCGGTGATCCGGCGCACCGCGGCCTGGGCCTGATCGCGCTGCTGCTCTCCGCGTAATTTCAGCTTCGCGGCGATCGAGCGGGCCCGCCGCCCGCCGAGCGCCGCCGATCCCGCAACGCGGTGCGGGTCGCACCACCGACGGCTTTGATCCGCGCCACTACTGCGGGCCATCGAACCGATCGCCTGGGCCAGCAGACCCGAATCGGTCGGATAGGACACCGCAGCCGGGATGACGGTGGTGTCGGCGCGGACCTTGTCGGTGCGCAGCAGTTTCGCCGCGGCCGCCTTCGCCAGCGGCGCCTCGTTCAGCCCGGCGACCGCGTCTTCGCCGCAGCGAGTGGTGATCTTCATCAACGTCGGGGGGTGCGGCACCCGGGTACCGAACGGGATTCGGCAAAACCGCTGCCAGGAAATCGAATCGGACACTTCCCGGCACAACGACTCATAGCCCAGCCGGTAGCGGAACTTCAGAAACATCAACCGCAGATAGGTCTCCATCGGAATCGACGGCCGACCGATCCGGGCGTCGAAATGGGCGGCGAACGGACCGAAGAACACCGAGTCCTCCAGCAGTGCATCCACCCGCCCAGCTCGACGGGCAGGACCAACAACTCCGGCGGCAGGACCGCATCCCACAACGTCGGCTGGTCGTTTACAGTTCTGAGCACGATGGCCTCAATCCCTTCTCACCAAGGGGTTGAGGCCATCTTCGCGCCCAAAAGCACCACCATCAGGGACCGCCACGCCCCGACTTTTTCAGGTCGAAGTAGCTAGGAGGAACGGCTGATTCATCAGATGAACGTCCCCCATCCTCCTGTCGTCCTCGCCCGCCGTTTTACGTCCCCGCCGCCGCGCTCACGCCGGCGGCAGCCAGCGTGACTCAGCGGATTCGGCCCGGCCCTCCAGTTCGGCGATCTCACTGTGCGGAATGTGGTCGAACAGCCGCGCTTGTGCCATGTCAGCGGCGTGAACGGGGCGTGCCCAGGAGTCAGCCAGCGACCGGCGGCGATGGGCCTCAGGCTGGTGGGCAACGGGACAACGTCCGGTGTTCACCCCGTACCGCCGTGTCGCGAACCGTAGTCGGAAACGTCTTGATCCGGCCCAGCAGGCCGCGACCAGGTCGGCTGCGACACGGGAGCCGTCCTTGATCGTCGATCGCCGAGTCCGAGTGGTCGTGCTGGGCGCGGTTCTGATGGTCCTCGCGGTGTTGGGGACGGTGGTGAGCGTGTCGCTGCCGCGTTGCTCCGCGGAGTGTCCGCCCGCCAGGGCCAGTGCTCCCGCGGGCGTCGTGAACCTTGCGCCGCCAATGCCGGCGACGATGACCATCACCCCGACCGCGGATGCCCGCGACGTCGATCCCCTTGGCACCGTTGCGGTTACCGCGACGTCGGGAACACTCACTGACGTCTCGATGCTCAACGAGCATGGCAATCGCATCGTTGGCGTCATGACACCGGACGGCACGGTATGGAAACCCTGCGTCCCCTCGGCTACGGCCGGACCTACACCCTGACCGCCACCGGCGCCGGAACCGATGGCACGCCGGTGACTCAGGTGTCCACGTTCTCCACCCTGACCCCGGGCAATCAAACGAAGGTCTATCTCAACACCACCGTAGGTACCGCGCTACAAGACGGCGGCACCTACGGCATCGGCACGGTGATCGCCGCCCACTTCGATGAGCCGATCACCGATCGCGCAGCCGCCGAACGCCGGCTGTCGGTGACCACGTCTCCGGCCGTGGCCGGGTCGTGGTATTGGCTCGATGACCAAAATGCCCACTGGCGACCACAGCGATACTTTGCGCCCGGCACGTCGGTCACCGCAAACGCGAACATCTACGCAATCCCGTTGGGCGAGGGCCTCTACGGGCAAGAAGACAGCTGGGCGAACTTCACCGTCGGCGACGCCCACGTCTCGATCGCCGACGACCGCACCAAACAGGTCAGTGTCTACGACAACGGCGCCCTGGTCCGCACGATGCCCACCTCGATGGGAATGGGTGGCAGTGAAACGATTGGCGGGCAGACCATCTCATTTTGGACCCAGCCCGGCATCTACACCGTGATGGACAAAGCCAATCCGGTGATCATGGACTCGTCGACCTTCGGGCTGCCCATCAACTCGCGGCTGGGCTATCGAGAAACCATCCGCTACGCCACCCGAATCAGCACCGACGGCGTCTACCTGCACCAACTCGAGAGCACGGTGTGGGCACAGGGCAACACCAACGTCTCGCACGGCTGCTTGAACCTCAACGCCGACAACGCCCAATGGTTCTTCGACTTCTCCCAACCCGGAGACATCGTCGAAGTCCGCAACACCGGCGGCGAACCCCTCCAAGTGTGGCAAAACGGCGACTGGAGCATGCCGTGGGAACAATGGTTGACAGGTAGCGCGCTGGGCTGACCGTGACGCGTCGCCGGCGCAGTTCGGGCGTGCGCGGTGGGCTTGCGGGTACAACGAGTCACGACAGGAGAACACTGGACATGGCCAAATTGACGAGACGAGCGGCGCTGGTCTTGCTCGGCACGGGCGGAGGGCTCCTCGGCCTGGGGTACGCGGTGCGCAGCATCGTGGGCGCGCCTTTGCCCGACGTGAAGCCCAACGGGTTCAACGACATCGCGACCTCGCAGATGATGGGCCCGGGGATGATGGGCGGCGTGTCGGGTGGCGAGATGAGCACCTACATGGAGATGTTCAACCGGCACACTGAGCTCCGCCGCACCGTCGAGGACATTCCCGGTGGCGTGCGCACCACCACCGAATCGGATTCCCCCGACCTCGTTGCCCAACTGCAGGGGCACGTGTCGGCGATGTACACCCACGTCGCCCAGGGTGCCGAGGTGATGTGCATGAGCCAGAGCCTGCCGACTCTGTTCAACCGCGCCGCCGACTACCAACGCCAACTCAGCTTCACCCCCAAGGGCGTTGTCGCGGTGGAAACCTCGAGCGATCCGGACATGACGCAAGCCATCCGGGCGCACGCGCGAGAAGTTTCCGGCTTCGTCGATGACGGCATGCCGGCGATGATGAAGCCGATGATGGGAATGGGTTCCTAGTTGCACTCATCCATTGAGGTCGGAGCCGACAAGATGGCGAAGAGGACCGTTCACCCGGTGCGCATGCCCACCAGCGGCGCGCCCGGTCGAGGTGGCCGCAACGCACACCGGTGGCACACCACGTCCTCATCGCCCCTTCACACCTCAGCGCTAGCTGGGCGTTCGTAATGCCCACTGTTGCCAGATCGTCGAGACAAGAGAGGTGAACAGCCCATGACATCCACCAAGGATCACCCAGCCCGGTGGCATCGCTACTGGGACAAGAAGTCCCGCTCCTATGACAAGGAGATGCGGTTCTTCGAACGTCACTTGTTCGGAGATTCCCGCAGCTGGGCGTGTGGACAGGCCACCGGGGAGGTGCTGGAGGTCGCCGTCGGAACCGGGCTCAACCTCGGCGCCTACCCCGACGACATCACGCTGACCGGCATCGACCTCAGCGACCCGATGCTCGACATCGCCCGCGCCCGGGCCGTCGAGCTTGGGCGCACCGCCACCCTGCTGCAGGGCGACGCCCACACGCTCACGTTCGACGACGCCTCCTTCGATACCGTCGTCTGCACATTCGGGCTGTGCGCGATCCCCGACCCCACCGTGGCCATCTCCGAGATGACCCGAGTCCTGCGACCCGGTGGACAGCTCATCCTCGTCGATCACATCGAAAGCTCCTCGCGGCCCGCGCGTGTGGTGCAGCGCGTCCTGGAAACCGTCACCGTCCCCTTGGGCGGCGAACACTTCCTGCGCCGCCCACTCACCCAGGTCCGCGCGACCGGATTCGACATCGAACGTGTCGAGCGGTTCAAGCTGGGCCTCGTCGAACGCCTCGTCGCCCGCAAACCAGCACCCATGACAGGAAATCAGAACCAATCCCAACCCAGATATGAGGAGTCACCGCATGAGCCGCAACAACGTCCTGGTCACCGCCGACTGGGCTGAACTGAATCTGGACAACCCGAACGTGGTATTCGTCGAGGTCGACGAGGACACCACCGCCTACGACGGTGGTCACATCGAGGGTGCGGTCAAACTCGACTGGCGCACCGACCTGCAGGCCCCGGTGCGCCGCGACTTCGTCAACCAGGACCAATTCTCCGAGCTGCTGTCTGACCGCGGCATCGCAGGCGACGACACCGTGATCCTCTACGGCGGCAACAACAACTGGTTCGCCGCCTACGCCTACTGGTACTTCAAGCTCTACGGGCACGACAACGTCAAGCTGCTCGACGGCGGCCGCAAGAAATGGGAACTCGACGCTCGCCCGCTGAGCACCGAGGCCGTTCACCGGCCGGGCACCCACTACAAGGCCGAGGCGCCGGACGTGTCGATCCGCGCGTTCCGCGACGAAGTCCTCGACGCGATCGGGACCAAGAACCTGGTCGACGTCCGCTCCCCCGACGAATTCTCCGGCAAGATACTGGCCCCCGCGCACCTGCCACAGGAGCAGGCACAGCGTGCCGGTCACATCAGCGGCACGATCAACGTGCCGTGGAGTCGGGCCGCCGACGAGGACGGCACGTTCAAGTCCGACGAGGACCTGACGGCGATCTACGCCCACGCCGGCCTGGACGGATCCCAGCCGACCATCGCGTACTGCCGCATCGGTGAGCGGTCCTCGCATACCTGGTTCGT
>NZ_JAVROT010000155.1:0-6272 GCF_032162605.1 Mycobacterium sp.
GAAATCCGGTGTGGCGTCGACTCCCATCGGCCGAAGCGTGTATGCGATGCGCGGCTGGTCCCATTCCAGACCGTCCGTGCGCAGCACTGAGTCGGTGAGCCAGCGTTGTGAATGCCAACGCCGCGGACCGCTGGGACGCGTCATGTTTCCCATCCTCGATTCAGTCGGTTCAATGGCCCGCAACCACCCCAACGGTCGCGAGCTGTTTGGTGTTGACGAACAGCAGTGCAACCACACCCAACAGTGGAAGCACAGTCAGCTGCCAGAATCCCGCGCCGCCCCATCCGGTACGGCCGACTAGCAGCGAAAAGACGTATCCCGCAACGGATGCCGGCACATAGAAACAGCTTACATAGAACCCCGATGCACGGCCGACGAGTGCCGGCCGCACCGAGCGCTGCAGGCCTGTGTAGACGCCGACGAAACAGAAGCCGCTGGCGACCGCGCCTTCGGCGAACGACAGCACGAGCTGCCAGCCAACGGTCGTCGGTCCGTTGAAGATCAGATAGCCGACGCCCGACCCGATCAGCATCGCGGTGATCAGCACATGGCGTACGTTCAGCCGGTCCATCAGATAGCCGGCGGGCAGCCCCATCATCGCACCGAGGCCGAACATGCTGGCGATCAAGCCTGCGTCACGTAGACCGAAATGCAGCTCCTTCTGCAGGAACGACGGATACAGGCCGATGAAGCCATACATCGCCAGACCCACCACGACGGCGGTCAGTCCGAGCAGAATCGTGTTTCGATTCCAAAAGTGTTGCGGCATCGCTTCGTCGACGTCAACCACGTCTTCGGCCGTGCGGTCGGGGTCGGCCGGCTCGACCTGTTCGGTGAACCTGCGGCGGACGAAGACGGCAATGATCGCGACGAACGCGAATCCGATGGCGCCGAAGACGAAGAACGGCACCCGCCAGGATCCGAATGACGCTGCCAGTCCGGCTCCAAAGATCGGACCGATGAAACCGCCGACCCCGTAGGCGAAGTTGAGGCTGCCGATGGCCAGAGCGCGGTGCGCGAAGAAGTACGCACCGACCGCCGAGAACAGCGCCGCGTTCTGCATGGCCTCGCCCACTCCGGACAGCGCGCGATACGCGAACAGATCACCGAAGCCGAGCCCGAAGCCGGTGAGCACGGTGAAGCCGGAGTAGATCGCGATACCGATCAGCACCACCGCCTTGCGGGACAGCCGATCGAGCAGAAACCCCGTGGGCACCCCGGCCAGGCCAATCCCCAGCGTGAAGATCGTCGCAAGCAGTCCGCCTTGGGCCAGCGTGAATCCGAGATCCCCGCTGACCTGTGGCAGCACCACCGGGAACACCTGGCGGTCCATCGCGTTCGTCACATAGGACAGTGCCAGGACAACCAGGCAGGTCAGTGCCACCGCCCTGGTCAATCTGGGCAGTCCGGCAGCAGGCACCCGATCGATGTCGTTGGTCATGCCCGCCCACTCTCCATGTCGATAAACTCGACGCTATAGTGCACAGTGCATTGTATACACTGCATGGTGACTGATTGCAGGGTGGCACAACCGATCACCGAAGGTGCCGCACGGTCCGCAGCAGGTGAATCGAACCGGAGAGGCATCATGAGCCAAGCCATCACGGCATCACCAGCAACGCCCACGCGCTACGGAGCCCTCGCCGGGTTCGGGCTCTACCTCTTCATCGCCTGCTCGTACATCGCCAACGCGATGGATCGCAGCGTCTTCTCCAACCTCAACACCTACGTCCAGAAGGACCTGAACCTGAGCTTGGCTCAGAGTGGGTTCATCACCACGATCTTCGCGCTGGGCTTCGGCATCACCGGGGTGTGCGCAGGGGTGCTGCTCGATCGGTACCGGCGCAAGACGGTACTCATCGTCGGCATGCTGATCTATTCGGTCTTCACCATGCTCATCCCGCTATCGCAGGGATTCTGGGACATCACGGCCTACCGGGTGGTCACCGGTGTCGGTGAGGCCATGCAGCAGACCGCGATCTTCACCATGGCCGGCGTCTTCTTCGCTCAGCGCCGCAACCTGGCGTTGGGCGGGATGAACGCCGCTTACGGAATCGGGTCGTTCATCGGCCCGATCCTCGGGATCCAGATATTCCTGGCCGGCTCCAGTAACTGGCGACTGCCGCTCTACGTGTTCGGCCTGATTGGTCTCGTGTACGCGCTGTTACTCCTGTTCTTCCTGCCGACCGGTTTCAGCGAGTTCGGCAAGGACGACGAAGACCGGGCACCGACACGCGCGGAGTCGAGGACGCCCTGGTTGACGCGCGACCTCGTCCTTCTGGCTGCTGCGAACGTCCTTCTCGGCGTGGTGAATTACAGCTATCTCGGCCTCTACCCAACCTTCCTCAAGACCGAATTGCACTATCCGCCACAGGCAGCCGCGCTCGCCGTGAGCATGTACGGGATCGGGGCGTTCGCAGGTCTGTTGTCTGGCTACCTGGCGGACCGGTTCGGGGAGCGACGGCTGATTTTCGCCGCCATTGCGGGTTCCATCGTGGTCGGCCTGCTGATGTTCGACCTCGCCCACGCGCAGTGGCAGCAGCTCACACTGAGCCTGCTGTTCGGGGTGTTCAACAGCGGGTTCCTGTTCGTCAACGTCTATGCCCTGACGCAGCGATCGGTGCAAGCCGAGCACATCGGCAAGGCCTCCGGCGTCGCCTCCAGCGCGCACTACATCGGGGCGGGGTTCTCGGGGGCCATCTTCGGCGGCATCGTGCAGGCCGCGGGCTGGGGCGTCGGCGGTCTCGTCGTGCTGGTGGCCGCCCCCGCCGTGGCCGCGGCGTGCGTGATCTTCGTCCGCCCCGCCCGGCGGGAACTCGTCCCAACGGTGTGACCGACCCTTCCGAACCAGCTTCAACGCCACCAACGGCAAAACAGAGAGGCGAATCATGAAAGTCTGCGACGCGATTGCGCGATGGTGCGCTGACATCCAAACTCCCTTTGTCGCAGGGATTCTCGGCAACGGCCTGCTGGAGATCGCCGACCGGCTCGCCGCTGACGGGCGGGTCCCCTTCATTCTCACCCGACACGAGCAGGGCGCCGCGATGATGGCGTACTCGTATGCCTTCCAGACCGGCAGGCCCGCTGTCGTGGTCGCGTCCAAGGCGCCAGGAGCAACGAACACCGCGATCGGCGTCATGGGCGCCTACGTGGAATCGCTGCCGATGTTGGTCATCAGCGCACAGGTCAGCAACGAACACGAGCGCTATGAAGCGTTCGAGGAAATCGACCTCGCGGCATTCTACGAACCCATCACCAAATGGTCGGTGCAGGCCAACAATCCCGATCGCGTGCTGTCGTTGCTCAACGAGGCCTACCGGCGAACGCTCTCGGGACGCCCGGCGCCCGTCCACGTAGCAATCCCCTACAACTTCATGCAGCGGGAGATCGAACGCTACGTTCCGCCAAGCGTTCCCGCCGCGGACACCACGATCAGCCGGGAGCGGCTGAGTGCAGTCGCCGACGTCCTGTCCTCAGCACAGCGGCCACTGATCATCGCAGGTGGTGGCGTCCCGTTCGACCGTCAGGACGATGTTCTGGCGCTGGCGGTCGCACTGCACGCGCCGATCGTGTCATCGTGGCTTCGCAAACCAGTTCCCGACCGGCATCCCAATTTCGTCGGCATGGCCGGGATCGGTGGCTCGCCCGCGGCGCGGCGCGCCATTGCCGAAGCCGACGCGGTGCTCGCACTCGGCTGCCGCTTCTCCGAGCAGATGACCGAGCACTATCACATGCGCTTCGCGCCGGATGCTCGCATGGTCCACATCGACCTGGATCCGGCGGTGATAGGACGGGTCTACCCGGCAGAGGTCGGGATCACCGGCAACCTATCGGATCTGCTTCCGCTGCTACGCATCGCAACGGCGGGAACGGTGCCGAACACCGACCGGGCGGTGTGGCTGTCCGCCCTACAGGACGAAAGTTCCTGCTACCGACAGGAACTGGACGCGGCCCACACCCCCAGCGATGCCATCGGAGGGCGTGAACTGGTGCGGGAGCTACGTCGCCTGCTGCCGGACGGCACCAAGCTGGTGCTCGACTCGGGAAACTACCTGCACTGGGCCGACCAGTACTTCCCGATCACCGACGCCGGCGATTTCCACTATCCCACCTCGGGCACAATGGGATTCGGGATACCAGGGGCCATCGGCGCCAAGTTGGCACATCCCGATGCGATGGTGTGTGCACTCGTCGGCGACGGCGGGTTCGCCATGACGATGGGCGAACTGGAGACATCCGCGCGGTTACGCGTGCCGATTCTCGTCGTGATCGTCAACAACGGCACCCTCGGACACATCCGGATGCGCCAGGATGCCGCCTTTGGCGGCAGGCGCGTCGGCGTCGACTTCATCGAGCAGCACTTCGCCCACGTACCAAGGGCATTCGACCTTTTCGGGGCGGAGGTCACGGCACGAGGGGACCTGCAGGCGGTACTCAAGGATGCCATCGCACAGGTCGACGCGGGCAGCTCGGCGGTCGTCGACGTCCGGGTGACCGATGAGCTCGCGCCTGGCCCCCTCGAGCCGTGGTGGCACCAATGAGGAGAGATGCCGACAGTGGCTAGACCGTGGGTAGCTGCCGCTTCTCTGGGCGGAACCATCACCATGACGTCTACCAGTGGCGACGGGCGAGGAGCACGGCCGTCGTTGAGCGCCGAACAACTCCTCACCTCGGTCCCCTCGCTCGCCGAGATCGCGCAGTTGCGGACGCTGACACTCAGTACGCTGCCCGGTGCGTCGCTCACCTTCGACGATGTCGTGCGGGCTCTGCACTGGGCCCGCGCGGAGGTCGCCGAAGGTGTCTCCGGCACGATCCTGATTCAGGGCACGGACACCATCGAGGAGACGGCATATTTGCTCGACCTCTATTGGGACCAGTCGGCACCGCTGGTGGTGACCGGGGCGATGCGCTCGGCACAGATGTCCGGAGCAGACGGCCCGGCGAACCTGTTGGCGGCAGTCCGGGTCGCGGTAGCCGACACCTCCCGGCGGCGCGGTGTACTCGTGGTGATGAACGATGAGATTCACGCCGCGCGCTGGACGCGCAAGATTCGGGCCAGCGGACCGGCAGCCTTCGCCTCGCCGTCGTTCGGACCCGTCGGCTACCTCGATGAAGGACAGCCGGTGTACGCCACCACCGCGGTAGAGCATCGTGCGCTACCCCTGCCCGATCCGTTCGTCGCCCCCCGGGTCGCCCTCCTCGAGACATTCCTCGGCGACGACGGGGAGATCCTGGAAACCCTGCGCAACACCAACACCTTTCGCGGTTTCGTAGTCGCCGGATTCGGCGTCGGCCACGTATCCAGCTCGATGGCTGAGGTGGTCGAACGGACAGCCGGGTCCGTGCCGGTGGTGCTGGCCACCAGAACCGGCGCCGGCAGCACCCATCGCAACAGCTACGGCTTCGACGGGTCGGAATCGGACCTGATCTCCCGGGGCGCGATACCTGCGGGCTGGCTCGACGCCAGGAAGGCGCGCGTGCTGTTGACGTGCCTGCTTGCGGCGGGGTCGGACGTTCGAGCAGAGTTCGCTCACCGGAACACAACCCTGTAGGAAGCTAACCTTGCTGGTACACGACAGAGCAGCCGAGGGGGATCGATGACGCTGGGGCTGAACCCCGGGCAGGACCGGGCCCTGACCGCACACGTCTATGTTCGCGAGGCGTTGCGGGAGGCGATCCTGGACGGCCGGTTGCCCGGAGGCACGCGACTCATCCAGGCTGAACTCGCCACACAGCTCAACGTCAGCAACACCCCGGTGAGGGAGGCGCTGCGCGACCTCGCCGGAGAGGGACTCGTCGTCTTCGATCCGCACCGCGGTTCCCGGGTCCGCAGCCTGGACCTCGACGAAGTGCGTGAGCTCTACGAGATGCGCATCGCCCTGGAACCGCTGGCCATACGCCGAGTCATCGCCACCATCTCCCCCGACGAACTCGACCATGCCGACGAGCTCAGCCGCCGACTCGAGCGCACCACCGGTCTGTCTGAGTGGTCCGAACTCAACCGGCAGTTCCACTCCCTGTTGTCGCTGCCCGATAGCGGAAACCGGCTCGCGACCGTCTTGAGTGGCCTCCGCGACAGTGCGTCCATGTACGTTGCCCTCTCGCTGAGTGCCAACACCGACCGCATCGCAGAATCCAACACCGAGCACGCCAAGCTCGTCGAGTTCTACCGCGCCCATGACGCCGGGGCCGCGATCGAGATGACCGTTCGGCATCTGCGGGCAACGCTGGCCGACATCGAACTGGTCCACCGCAACAATGCGCTCTGAGCG
>NZ_JAVROT010000156.1:0-4073 GCF_032162605.1 Mycobacterium sp.
AATTGCGCGCCGTGTCGCACACACGCCGCCACGACCGCGCGGTTGCCGTAGGCCGAATCGCCACGGACCAGAATCTGGCCGCTGGCTCCAGCGGCGCGGGCGGTGGCAATTGCTTGGGCGACCATGCGCCCGGCGCCCTTGCCCGAACCGGTCCTGCCTGCGCGCAGTCGCATCCCGGCGATCACCGGGGCCGCTGTATCGGTGCTGATCGTGGTCGCCAACGGTGAGAAGCCCTTGCGCAGCACCTGCTTGCCGGCGATCTTCGTGTGCCCGTAGGAGGCGCCCTGTTTGGCGTGTCCGTAGACCGGGCGCAGCAACGAGTCGATGTCGAGGAACGCGCGCACGTCGGACCCCGGGAGCAGATCAACGCGTCCACACAACCGCCAGGTGCGCAGCGCAGGCACGACGACCGGCGCACCGAAGTCGGAGCGCTCTCGGCGCACGCTAGCGATGCCCGTCGAGGCCATGGCGGCGCGGCGGGCGCTGCACAGCCAGCAGTCGGCCGAACGGTTGGCGTTCGGCGAGGGTTACCGGGACACCGGACTCGTGGCCGTCGGTGAGGATGAGACCCCGATCCGGCCAGAGACCTACTCCAAGACTTTCGCCGGTCATGGCAAGGCTGCGGGGTGCCGCTCATCCGGCACGACGCCCGACACACCGCCGCCACACGAATGCTCGACAGTAGGACGACCGCGTCGGCGGTGGCCAAGTGGCTCGGTCATGATCCGGCGATGACCTTGCGGATCTACGGCCATGTCTACGACGACGCGCTCGCGTCCGCGGGCAACGTGCTGCTGAGCGCCAAGCCGAGCATCGGTACGACCACGCCCTGACCGGCGTCACTCGCTCCGTCGTCATTGCCGCATCCCATCGACTGAAGGTCGGATCGCTACGCGCATCCAGCCTTGGCGTCCGCGTAATTCCCATCGTCGGTGTCTCGATGAAACTCGGTAGCTGGACCGCACTGCCATTCACCTTTTCGGGGATGGCTCCCGCAGTCGCTCGCTCGTGTGAAGCCAGTTGGCACACTCTTGGCACAAACGTGGGTTTGGAACAAACCTGCACTAGTCCCGCCCAGGGCCCTGAGCTGCGAGTATGGTGGTGGGCGCGGAGGGGATCGAACCCACGACCGCTGGTGTGTAAAACCAGAGCTCTACCACTGAGCTACACGCCCGTGCTCGGGCAGGCTACACGGCGACGAGCCGCGACGGGAAATCCCGTCAGTCGGCGCGCAACGCGGTGAGCGCGTCCGTCCACACCGACTGATCGCGGGGCTCACCGGGTCCCTTCATCTCCGCGAACCTGACGATGCCTGCACGGTCGATCACGAACGTGCCGCGGTTGGCGAACCCAGCGTCGGCGTTGAACACGCCGTACGCCTGAGCCACCTCACCGTGCGGCCAGAAGTCGGACAGCATCGGGAACGTGAAGCCGCTCTGCCTGGCCCAGACCTTGTGGGTCGGCGGTGGCCCCACGGAGACAGCCAGGGTCTGCGTGCCGTCGTTGACGAAGTCCGCGAGGCGGGCGTTGATCTCGTCCAGTTCGCGCTGGCAGATTCCCGTGAACGCCAAGGGGAAGAACACCAACAACACATCCTTGGCGCCCAGGAGCGTACTCAGTGTGACGGGCCGGCCGTCCTGGTCCTTCAACGTGAAGTCAGGCGCGCCTGCGCCGACGTCGAGCACGCTAGCGGCGCCCCGCCGTCTTGGACTTCGGCTGTACCAGTCGGCTCGCGATCCAGTCGCCGAGGTTGGCCGACGAGGTCTGCATCAGACCCGCCGTCGGCGCAGACTCGGCGATGTCGGCCGGTCGCACGTGACCGGGCTGCCCGGTCTTGGGCGTGACGACCCACACGACGCCGTCCTCGGCCAGCGGGGTGATCGCGTCCATCAGACGGTCCACGAGGTCGCCGTCGTCGTCACGCCACCAGAGCAGAACGACGTCGATGACGTCCTCCGCGTCCTCGTCGAGAAGCTCGCCACCGCTCGCATCCTCGATGTCGAACCGAATCTCGTCATCGGTGTCCTCGTCCCAGCCGAGCTCCTGGACGAGTTGATTCTTCTCGATGCCCAGTTTCTGGGCGTAGTTCGGCGAGTCCGCCGCAACCACTCTCTCCTCCTTCAGCCAGCGTGTTCAGCTTTTGCCCTATCGTTGCACGCCGGGGGGCATCACCCGACTCCTGGCGTCCCGAAAGATCAATAAGCGGCCTCGCACGCGGTCGCAGCCGAGGTCTTCGAATCGTTGAGATGGCGGATGGAGGCGTTGAAGTCATCCGGCCCCGACGCGCGCGAAATGGCGTCGGCCAGCTGCCGAGCGGCGTCGACCCAGCCGTTGAGGGCATTGGTCAGGTCGGGGGGCAGGGGGTCGGACAGGCTGCCCGAAACCAGGTCAGCGCTCTTCTTCAGCGAGTCGATCGCAGGTCCGGACTTGTTCGTCGCGTCGGGCGCGTCGTTGTTGTACGCGTCCACGTAGGCATTGACCGCTGCCACCGAGTCGCCACTGCTCGAGCCGAAGGCGTCACAGGAGGTGTGCACGGCCGCCTTCCTGACGGCCACCTGCCGTTCCGACGCGCGGGCGGCCGAACTCGATGCCACCGACGCCCGGTATTCGGGCGCGTCGGCCTTGTCGAAGGTGGCGGTGCCCTTGGTGACGCCCGTGCAGCCGACCACGATCATCGCCAGGCCTGCGAGGCTGCCCGCGACGAGGCCGACGACACGCAGCCGCAATGTCCGCCGCCCAGTCGTCACAGTCTTCAGACCGTACCGTCTGGCCCGATTCATCGCCGGTTCATTTCACTAGGCCAACCCCGATGGAACACATGCGGCACGATGGGGGCACGATGGGTACGACTTCGAAATGAAGATGAAAGTCACGTTTGACGGGGTCACGAGCCCCGGATCACGCCAACCAAGGAGCTTCAGTTGACCACCGAGTTCGCGCGCCAAGACCTGGCTCAAAACTCTGGCGCCGCAAGCGAACCCGACAGGGTGCGCGTCATTCGCGACGGCGTCGCCTCCTATCTACCCGACATCGATCCCGAAGAGACCACCGAGTGGCTCGAGTCGTTCGACGCCCTGGTGGAGCGCTCCGGCCCCGCCCGCGCGCGGTACCTGATGCTCCGCCTGCTGGAGCGCTCTGGCGAACAGCGCGTCGCCCTTCCGGCATTGACGTCGACGGACTACGTCAACACGATCCCGACCGAACTGGAGCCGTGGTTCCCGGGCGACGAGGACGTCGAACGGCGTTACCGCGCCTGGATCCGATGGAACGCCGCCATCATGGTGCACCGTGCGCAACGACCGGGAGTCGGCGTGGGCGGCCATATTTCGACGTACGCGTCGTCTGCGGCGCTCTACGAGGTCGGCTTCAACCACTTCTTCCGCGGCAAGGCGCACACCGGCGGCGGTGACCAGGTCTTCATCCAGGGTCACGCCTCGCCGGGCATCTACGCCCGCGCGTTCCTCGAGGGCCGGCTAACCGCGGACAAGCTCGACGGGTTCCGCCAGGAGCACAGCCATCCCGGCGGCGGCATCCCGTCCTACCCGCACCCGAGGTTGATGCCCGACTTCTGGGAGTTCCCGACGGTGTCCATGGGCCTTGGCCCGATGAACGCCATCTATCAGGCCCGGTTCAACCACTACCTGCACGACCGCGGCCTCAAGGACACCTCCGATCAGCACGTGTGGGCGTTCCTCGGCGACGGCGAGATGGACGAGCCGGAGAGCCGCGGGCTCACCCACGTCGCCGCGCTGGAAGGTTTGGACAACCTGACCTTCGTGGTGAACTGCAACCTGCAGCGCCTGGACGGTCCTGTGCGCGGCAACGGCAAGATCATCCAGGAGCTGGAGTCGTTCTTCCGCGGCGCGGGCTGGAACGTCATCAAGGTGGTGTGGGGACGCGAGTGGGACGCGTTGCTGCACGCCGACCGCGACGGCGCTCTGGTCAACCTGATGAACACCACGCCCGACGGTGATTACCAGACCTACAAGGCCAACGACGGCGGCTACGTCCGCGACCACTTCTTCGGCCGTGATCCGCGCACCAAGGCCCTGGTCGAACCCATGACGGACGCC
>NZ_JAVROT010000157.1:0-5495 GCF_032162605.1 Mycobacterium sp.
CGCGGGCGTTGGCGAGCGGAACCTGGTGTGCGCGCCAGGATCCGGTGGTCTTCTTGCCGTCGATGTATGCGGGCCCCGTCCACCCCTTCGGGGTGCGGAAGACGATCATCGGCCATGATGGTCGCGCTACGTCGTCCGCGTTTCCCGTAGCAGCGGACGCCTTGATCTCGGCGATCTCGTTGAGCACCTCGTCGAGCAGCGTCGCGAACCGCCGGTGGACGTCGGCGGGCTCCTCCGCGGCCGAGCCCTCCTCGTCGTCGGTCACCTCGAAGAAGTGCGGCCGGTGTCCGTAGCCGATCATCAGGCTGCGCAGCTCGTCCTCCGGGATCCGCGCGAGCACAGTCGGATTGGCGATCTTGTATCCGTTCAGATGCAGGATCGGCAGTACCACGCCGTCCTCTGCCGGGTTGGTGAACTTGTTGGAGTGCCAGCTGGTGGCCAACGCTCCGGTCTCCGCCTCGCCGTCCCCGACGACCGCGGCGACCAGCAGATCCGGATTGTCGAAGGCGGCGCCGTAGGCGTGCGAGAGGGCATAGCCGAGCTCGCCGCCCTCGTGGATCGACCCCGGCGTCTCGGGTGCGACGTGCGAGGGAATGCCTCCGGGAAACGAGAATTGGCGGAACAGCCTCCGCAGACCTTCGAGGTCACCGGTGATGTCGGAGTACACCTCCGAATAGGTTCCGTCCAGGTAGGCGTTCGCCACCAGGCCCGGACCTCCGTGGCCCGGACCGGTGACGTAGATCGTCGACTGCTCGCGCGCCTTGATCGCTCGATTCAGGTGGGCATAGATGAAGTTGAGGCCGGGCGTGGTGCCCCAATGGCCCAGCAGCCGGGGCTTCACGTCATCGCGCGAGAGCGGCGTGCGCAGCAATGGGTTGTCCAGCAGGTAGATCTGACCCACCGACAGGTAGTTGGCGGCGCGCCACCAGCCGTCCAGAATGGCAACGGTCTCGTCGCTCAACGGGTCGGGCTCGGCGGAACGCCAGGCGGTCGGTACGGCAGTCTTCTTGGCGGTCATGGCGAACACCCTCCTCCGGCGTCGGTGCGAAGCCCTCCTGGCCATCCAACGCCTCCATCCGGCTGACCGCGCGGAGCAGCTCCCGAATTTCACCTCCCGGCCACCCGACGGCAAATGGCCCTTGGCACAGTTTGTCCGTCCCTGACCTGGGCATACCCGATCGCACGTATGCTAGGCCGGTTATGTCTGATGTCAGCGCGGTGCACGCGCCCCCCCATCCGCTGATCGGTCAGCTATCCGCACTGCACCACTTCCGTGTGTACGTCGACATCGGCGTCGTCGTCGTGGTCCTGGCGCTGACGAACCTCATCGCCCACTTCACCACCCCGCTCGCGAATTTCGTCGTAGTACCCGCCGCAGCGATCGGGCTGGTCCTACTGGTGCGGTCGAGGGGTCTGGGCTGGAGCGAACTCGGGCTCGGGCGCGACCACTGGAGATCCGGCGTCTGGTACGCGCTGGGTGCGGTCGCGTTCGTCGGCACGGTCATCGTCATCGGTGCGCTGCTGCCGTGGACGCGGCCCATGTTCATGAACGACCACTACGCCACGCTGTCCGGCGCGTTGCTCGCTTCGATGATCATCATTCCGCTGCAGACCGTGATCCCCGAGGAACTAGCCTTCCGCGGCGTACTGCACGGGGCGCTGGACAGGGCCTGGGGTTTCCGTGGCGTGGCGGCGGCCGGCTCGCTGCTTTTCGGGATGTGGCACATCGCCACGTCCTTCGGCTTGACCAGCGGCAATGTCGGGTTCACCAAGCTCTTCGGTGCCGGGGCGGTCGGCATGCTCGCGGGTGTGGTGATGGCGGTGATCGCCACCGGAGCAGCGGGTTTCGTGTTCACCTGGCTGCGCAGGCGCAGCGGCAGTCTGATCGCGCCGATCGCACTGCACTGGTCACTCAACGGGCTCGGCGCACTCGCGGCAGCGCTGGTCTGGCACCTGTCGACTTAGCCGGCGGGCTGGCGGCGCCTGGCCCTGAAGTCGCGGTTCTTGAGCTTGTTTCCGCAGGTCGCCATGTCGCACCAGGTCCCACCGTGGTTGCGTGAGTGGTCGTAGAACGCCCATCGGCAGTCGTCGTTCGCGCAGGCCCTCATGTGAGTCCAGGTGCCGTCGAGTTGGGCATCCTTGACGATCAGCAGCAGCGACAGCAGCCGTGAACCCACCGACCCGTCGTCGGCGGATAGGGCCATGCGTCCGTGCTCGTCGACGACGACTCGAACCCGACTGCCCTCGGAGACCTCGTGCAGTGGCGCGATCGTCGCCGGATCGGGAACCGGGCCGCCCGAGTTGTGGATCACCAGGGCGCGCAGCCCCTCCCTGACGCCCATGATCAGGCGCAGCCCGTCGGGCCCCGGCGTGGCGTCGGGCGCGAGCAGGCCGTTGTCGACGAGCCACGGGCGGGCATCGTCGACAGCTGCCAGCCGGTCCTGACCCGATTCGAGATCGACGGTGTTGATGAGTGCCTGCACGCGGCGCAGGGCACCGGGTGCGGGTTTCGACTCGGTGTCTCCACTCCACTGCATACCGTGGGACGTCATGGGCACATGGTAAACCTTACGTGACTGGTATAAAAGCTTGACTGGTCACTCATGACCGGTATAGCGTCCACGTAGGTCACGAAATAAGGAGATGGCGATGACACTGCGCAATGGCATCCGAACGGACGCCATCGACGACACGACCGACCGGTCAATCCACCGCGACGAGAGAGCCGACGTGCCACTGTCGAGCCGGATGTGGGCACGACTGTTCGCCGCACGCTACGACCAGCAGATCGAGGCCGGTGCCACGGTCACCGGGGGCAGCCCGCGGGCCGCGCACTACGTTCGCTTGACGTCGCAGGCAGAGCGAGAGGACATGACCAATGCGCTCGTGCTCCTGCTTCGGGATGCCGGCCTGCTCGACGACGGCGTCGGCGTCAGCACGCGCGTTCCCATCCAGGCCGAGGCGATCCGAAAGTCGGCGGACGTGATCGACGATGTGCTGTCACGGCTGGCGGATCCGCAGCTGGTCCGCGCGCGGGGCATGGCACGACTGCGCATCCTGCTTGGCGACGGCCGCGGCCCCGTGTACCGCCCGGGCCCCGGCAGCGTCGCCGCCGAGATGCGCGGCGTGCTGGCCGCGATGTAGCGCCGGTCCGGTTACCGCTTCCGGACCGCGCCCACGATGGCGAGCAGGATCACCGAGCCGATGATTGCGGTGAACAGCGTGAACCACCAACCGCCTGCCGCGGTGTCGAGGAAGAAGCTGAGCAGGAAGCCGCCGATGAGCGCTCCGATGATCCCGATGACGATGTTCATCAGGATGCCGGATCCGCCGCCTTTGACGATCTTGCCTGCGATCCAGCCGGCGAGTGCGCCGATGATGATGTAACCGATCCATCCCACGCTGGTGAGGGTGGTGGATCGTGCAGCCAGAAACTCGGTTGCCGTAATCATGTTCATGACGAACTCCTGCTCATCGCCGACCGACCCAGCGCAGCCGCTGGGTCACCGTCCGGTCTACTCGCAGCGGGTAACGATTCGACGTGCGAAAGGTGCACGTTAGTCAGTCGATAGCGCGGCCTGTGCGCGTCAGCCGCCTGGCATCATCCCGGGCGGCGCGTCGGTCACCGGCACGGGCACGCCAATACCAGGTCGTGGTGGCGGCGCATTGGGATCCGGCGGCGGAGCGTTCGGGTCCGGCGGAGCGTTGGGATCCGGCGGCGGAGGCGGCGGCGGTGGCGGCGGTGGCGCGAAGGGCCGAATCGACTGCGTGAGGACGGTCGCAGCGGCCTTGTCCACGGGATGGTTTGCCGTACCGAGCCACACGACGAACCACCGCGCCGGGGCCCGCTGTCCGCGGGGCGTACCTGGTGGAGGTGTTTCACCGACGACGCCGGCCCAGATCTGGCCGTTGGGCTTGGCGGTGTCGGTGAACTTGACCTCGTATGAGGAGAACGCACCGGGTTGTCCTGCGGCGTCGAGAGGCCCGGCGTCCTGGTTCTGGCGGGTGCCCGCGAACGGCATGAAGAACTCGCCCATGTCAGAGGCCAACCGGGTGGCGGCCTTCGCGTTGTCCGCCTCCGCTCCGGCGAACAACTTCAGGTCGAGTCGGCCGAGCAGCACGCTGGTGTCCGACGGCGCCTCTGCTCCCCCTTCGGGGATCTTGGTCAACAGTGCCTGCCCGTACGACAGCTGGGTGTTGTCCGAGACCTTCCAGCCGGCAGGGACGACATAGCTGAGCCCACCCGCCGCATTGTCCACGCGGCCGGGCTCCGGCGGTGGCGCGGGCGGTGCTGCCGGGTCAGCGGCCGGCGCGTTCGGGTCGGCGGGCGGTGGCGGCGGCGCGTTCGGATCGATGGGCGCGGGAGCGGGCGCCGGCGCGGGAGCGGGCGGAACGGGGTCTGCATAGGCGACCGGGCCGGTAAGGGCGAGGGCCACCGCCGAAACACCCGCGACCGCGGCCGTGGCCAGCGTCTTCGAGATGCTCCTGCGTCGTGGAGGGTGCTGCATGTGGAAGAAACTACCGTGTTACGGCCGTGACGCAAGTGTGAGTTGTTCTAATAAAATCGATCTGGGAAATTGCTGAAAGCCTCTAAGAACATGACAAGAGCGCAGTTCAGCGATCGCTGAAATGACAGGCGGCATGCCGCGACGCGCGCGAGGCGCGCGGGTAGTTCTGTTGGTCTGATCGCGACGGCCCCGGCCGCCGTTACCGCACCTGATGAATCGTCACTTCCTGCGCCTTCACCGTGAAGTAGACGCGCTCCCCCGGCCCGAGGCGAAGATCCGCCGCCGACTCGGCGGTGATGTCGGCGGACAGGCCCGGCGATCCGTCGGGTTGTTGGTCGGCCCGAACGCGGATGGCCGGGCCGCGACTGTCGAGTTCGGCGACCACGACCTCGACGGTGTTGCGCGGGCTTCCGTGTGGTTTGTCGCGGAAGATCGCCACGGCCGACGGATGAAAGGTCGCGACGACGGGGTCACCGCCGTCGATCCCGGACACGGCGCCTTCGTCGTAGCGGCCGTGCCACAGCTGCTCGGCGGCCGTCACCAACGTCGCGTCGGAACCCGCCCGGCCCGTCACCAGGTTCACGCCCGCGAACCGTGCCCCGAAACTGCTGCGAGGCGCGGCCAACACCGTCGTCGACGGGCCGGACTCGACGACGTGACCCGCCTCCAGGACGATCACCCGATCGGCGAGGGTCACGACGTCGAGCAGGTCGTGCGTGACCAGGACCGACGAGCGGCCGTCGCGCACCAGGACGCGGCGCAGCACCTTGCGCATCGCGGTGGCGACTCCGACGTCGAGCCCTGTCAGCGGTTCGTCGAGCAGCAGGACGTCGGGGTCGGCGGCCCGTGCGCTGGCCGCCGACCCCGACGTCCTGCTGCTCGACGAACCGTTGGCCGGTCTCGACGTAAGTGTCGCCGCCGCGATGCGCAAGGTGCTGCGGAACGTCCTGGTGCGCGACGGCCGCTCGTCGGTACTCGTCACACACG
>NZ_JAVROT010000158.1:0-25316 GCF_032162605.1 Mycobacterium sp.
GCAGACATCGCGATCTGCGGTGGCGTCGAGAACAGGATCGAAGCGGTGCCGATCGCAGCGTTCGCCCAGATGCGCATCGTGCTGTCCACGACCAATGACGACCCCCCTGGTGCTTGCCGCCCCTTCGACCGGGATCGCAACGGCTTCGTGTTCGGCGAGGGTGGCGCGCTGATGGTCATCGAGACCGAGGAACACGCCAAGGCCCGCGGCGCCAACATCCTCGGCAGGCTGATGGGCGCCGGCATCACCTCCGACGGATTCCACATCGTGGCGCCGGACCCCAGTGGCGAGCGCGCCGGGCACGCGATGACCCGCGCCATCCAGCTCGCGGGCCTGACGCCCGATGACATCGACCACGTCAATGCCCATGCGACCGCCACCAGGATCGGTGACGTGGCGGAGGCCAAGGCGATCAACCGCGCGGTCGGAAACTCGGCGGCGGTGTACGCGCCGAAATCGGCTCTGGGCCACTCCGTCGGCGCATCCGGCGCCGTCGAGTCCATCCTCACCGTGCTGGCGCTGCGCGACGGCGTCATCCCACCGACTCTCAACCTCGAGAACCTCGATCCCGAGGTCGACCTGGACGTCGTGGCCGGTGAACCCCGGACCGGAGACTTCCAGTACGCGATCAGCAACTCGTTCGGATTCGGCGGACACAACGTCGCGATCGCCTTCGGCAAGTACTGAGCCCACCCACGACCCAAAACCCCGCCCCGAGAGGAACACCGCAGAATCCATGGCACTCAAGACCGACATCCGTGGGATGCACCACGAATACCCCGACTACTTCGAGGTCGGGCGCGAGAAGATCCGCGAGTTCGCCGCTGCCATCAAGTGCGAGGACCCGGCGAGCCTGGACGAGAAGGCCGCCGCCGAACTCGGTTATGCCGGCCTGGTCGCTCCCGCCACGTTCATGACCCTGTTCGCGATACTCGCCCAGAAGGACTTCTTCAAGACCGTCGACGTCGGACTCGAAGAGATGCAGATCGTCCAGGTCGACCAGAAGTTCGTCTACGGCAGGCCGGTGATCGCGGGCGACAGGCTGTGGTGCCACTTCGACATCGTCTCGGTGCAGGAGCGGTTCGGCGCCGACATCGTCGTGAGCAAGAACACCTGCTTCCACGACGACGGTAACGTCGTGATCGAGGCGTACACGACGTTGATGGGCCAGCGGGGTGAGAACTCCGCGAAGGTCGACTTCCTCTAACCGCGGGCGTCCGGGTTCTCCAGCACGATCGCGACGCCCTGTCCCGACCCGATGCAGACACCGATGACGCCGTAGCGCGCGTTGCGCTCGCGCAGTTCGGTGGCCAGTGTCAGCACGTAACGAGTTCCAGTGGCACCGAAGGGATGCCCGATGGCAACGGCTCCCCCGTTGGGCGTGAGCTTGTCGTCGGGAACGACGAAGCCGCCCAACTGATTTGGAAGTTCGCGCAGGACACCGAGCGCCTGGGCGCTGAACGCCTCGTGCACCTCCCACACGTCGATCTGCTCGGGCGTCAGACCGGCGCGGCGGATCGCCAGGGGAATCGCCCACGCGGGAGCCAATCCCATGTAGAGCGGGTCGATTCCGTAGACCGCCGAGGACACCACGCGGGCCAGGGGTTCGACGCCGAGCTCGGAGGCCCGCTCCCCCGACGCGAGCACGATTGCGCTGGCGCCGTCGGTCAGCGGTGTCGAGTTGGCCGCGGTCATCTGAGTGGTGCCTGGCTGGGCTGGGAGCTTCGCCAGCGACTCGGCCGTGGTGTCGTCGCGGATGAACTCATCGTGGGAAAACACGACTTCCGGCGTCTTGCGGGTCGCCGGGATCGTCACCGGCATGATCTCCTTCCCGAGTCTGCCGGAATCCCGCGCGGCCTTCGCGTGCCGTTGTGACCGCAGTGCGAACGCGTCGATCTCCTCCCGGGACAGCTCGTATCGGTCGGCGACATTCTGCGCGGTCTCGATCATCGCGATGTAGGCGTTGCGGGCCAGCAGGGCCGGGTTCGGCGGGCCACCCGCGCCCGCCCACATGGTGTCCAACATGAAGACCGGTCCGCGGGGGCTGAAGGCCGCGTCCCCCTTCATCAGCGCCCAGCCCGAGCGGGACATCGACTCGACGCCGCAGGCGATGCCGACACCGAGGTCCCCGGCCTTGATGGCGTGAGCGACGTTGATCGTGGCGGACAGCGACGAACCGCAGAACCGGTTGATCGTGGCGCCCGCGACACTGTCGGGGAAGCCCGCCGCCAGCGCGGCCCAGCGGCCGACGTCGCCCATGCCCTCGTGGGCCGGGTTCACGCAGCCGGCGACGATGTCCTCGACCGCGCCCAGCTCGACACCCACTCTCTCGCAGGCGCCCTTCATGGTCATTCCGAGCAGGTCGTCGGTGCGAATATGCGACAGCATGCTGCCGTATCGCGCGAACGGAGTTCGCACGCCGCCGAGAATGAACGCTTCAGCCATCTCGCACCGCCATTTCGTGGACCGATCGGTTCGGATAGCCTGACCCGAACGCCCGGAGGTGTCAACCGTATCGTTCACAGGACAGCCGCATCCCCGAAACCACCATGGAAGGCGACCACATGCCGGACGGCCAAACGACCACGCACGCAGACCTTTTCGATCTGACGGGCAAATCTGCCCTCGTCACGGGTGGCACCAGGGGCATCGGGATGATGATGGCCCGCGGCCTGCTGCGGGCGGGCGCCCGCGTCCTGATCAGCTCACGCAAGGCCGATGCGTGCGCCGAGGCGCAGAACCAGCTGTCCGAGTTCGGCGACGTGCGGGCCATCCCCGCCGATCTCTCCAGGCACGACGAGTGTCAGCGCCTCGCGGACCTCGTCACCGCCGACGGCGACGGCCTCCACATTCTGGTCAACAACGCGGGCGCCACGTGGGGTGAGCCGTTGGAGACGTTCCCCGACTCGGCGTGGGACAAGGTCATCGATCTGAACCTCAAGTCACCGTTCTGGCTAGTTCAGGCGTTGCTTCCCGCTCTTCGTCGGGCAGGCACCGCTGACGACCCCGCCCGCGTCATCAACATCGGCAGCATCGACGCGATCCACGTCAGCCAGCTGCCCGTGTACTCGTACGCGAGCAGCAAGGCCGCTCTGCATCAGCTCACCCGAATGCTCGCCCGCGAGCTGGGACCGCAACACATCACCGTGAATGCGGTGGCACCGGGACCGTTCCCGTCGAAGATGATGGCGGCGACCCTCGATGCGTTCGGCGACGCGATCGCCGCGGCGGCCCCGCTTCGACGGATCGGGCGAGACGACGACATGGCAGGCATCGCCGTGTTCCTGGCCAGCCGCGCGGGGTCCTATCTGACCGGGACGGTCATCCCCGTCGACGGCGGCATAGCGACGACGGCGTCAGGGACCTAAGCGGCAGCCGGATCGGTCACGGCATCGCCGGTGCGGGACTTCTTCTGCCACGGCCAGCGGCCCGTGATCTCGAGTTCCAGGGAGAAACTGAGGAACGTCCGGATCGCCACGATGCCCGCCAGCACGGCGACACTCCGCGCGTTCGGGGTGACCGCCACCGTACGGATGATGTCGGCGGCGACCAGGAACTCCAGGCCGAGGAGGATAGACCGACCGAGCTGCTCACGGAAGACCCGGTACGTGTCAGTCGATCTCCGCAACAGCCGGCCAAGCGCGATCCCCGCCGCCACGACCGCACCGATCGCGATGATCGCCACGCCGACACCGTCGATCACCGTGCCGACGAGTTCGACGCTCTCGATGAACCCCACGACAGGAGGCTAACGGCCTGGCAGTGCTCCGACGCGGTTGCGGCGAACGTGTGCGTGTCGCCGGACCACGAGTGTCAGCATGGTATCCGTGAGCACCAGCGAGCAGCGAAACGGCGTCGACCTGACCAACCTCGACCAGGAGCTGACCCCGGATGCGGGTGCGACGAAGCGCGATCTGGTCGACTATCTGGATGCGGTAGCGGAGCGGATGTTGCCCGGACTCGCCGGGCGCCCGCTCACGGTCTTGCGTGTGCTGCGAGGGCGGCCGCCGTTCATGCAGAAGAACGTGCCCAAGTACACCCCGGACTGGGTAGCCACGGTGCCCATCTGGGCGGAGGCCTCCAAGCGGGAGGTGCACTACGCCCTGTGCGACGACCGGCGGACGTTGCTCTGGTTGGCCAATCAGCGGGCCGTCGAGTACCACCCAACGTTGGGACTGGCCGAGAACATCTATCGCCCAACGCATTTGATACTCGACCTGGATCCACCGGGTGACGACGACTTCGCGGCGGTGGTCGCCGTCGCGCATCTGGTCCGCCGAGCGCTTGCCGACAGCGGACTGGCCGGAGCGGTGAAGACCAGCGGCGCCAAGGGAATTCACGTCTTCGTCCCGATCGACGACGCGGCACCCGTCGAGGACGTGGCGGCGGCGACCCGTGCGCTGGCCGCCCGCGCGGAGGTGCTCGACCCCGAACTGGCCACCACTGCATTCATCACCGAGGATCGCGGCGGCAAGGTGTTCGTGGATTCCACCCGGTCCGGTGGGGCGACCGTCGCCGCCGCCTACAGCCCGCGACTGCGCCCTGGCACGCCGGTGTCCTTTCCGCTCGACTGGTCGGACCTCGACCGGGTCACACCCGGCGACTTCACCGTCCACACCGCTCTCGACGCCATCGTCGAACGCGATTCGTGGACCGAGTCGATGCCTGCGCCGCAACGTCTTCCGATCGACCTGATCGAACAGGGTCGAACCATTCCCGTGGCCCGGGTGGCCGCCATGCACGAGGGCAAGCGCCGGGCCCGGGCTCGAAGAGGTCAGTCGGCGACGTAGAACAGCCGCTTGTTGGCGAACTCGTCCATCCCCAGCGGTCCGAGTTCGCGCCCGAAACCGCTTCGCTTGACACCACCGAACGGCACCTCTTGGCCTTCGTTGGCCGGCGTGTTGACGTTCGACATGCCCGACTCGAGCCGCTGCGCGATCTTCTCCGCACGCTTGGTGTCCGTGCTGAACACCGCGCCGCCCAACCCGTAGTCGGAGTCGTTGGCCAGTGTCAGCGCCTCGTCGTCGTCGGCGACCGAGTACACCACCGCAACCGGACCGAACAGCTCCTCGCGGTAGGCCCGCATCTCGGGGGTGATGCCGGTCAGTACTGCGGGCGAGTAGTAGGCCGCGGGGCCTTCGCCGAGCACGCCCCCGGTATGCAGCGTCGCGCCCTTCGCGACGGCGTCCTGCACCTGCTCGTGCAGTGTCTCGGCGGCCCGGCGCGACGACAACGGCGAGAAGGTGCCGTCGGCGGCCTCGGCCGGATCGCCGGGTTTGAGATCCTTTGCCCGTTCGACGAGCTGGTCGACGAAGCCCTCGAAGATGTCGTTGGTGACGATGATGCGCTTGTTGGAGTTACACGCCTGGCCGGTGTTGCCGATCCTGGTGTCCCACGCGAGATCTGCCGATGCCTTGACGTCGTCGGTGTCAAGCACCACGTAGGCGTCGGACCCGCCGAGCTCGAGCACGCACTTCTTGAGGTTCTTGCCTGCGATCGCCGCCACCACCGAACCGGCCCGCTCCGAGCCGGTCAACGAGACGCCGACGACCCGGCGGTCACCGATGATCTGCTCCACCTGCGCGTAGGACACGAAGGTGTTCTGGTACACGCCCCGCGGCACCCCGGCCTCGTCCATGATCTCCTGCACCGCCAGCGCCGACTTCGGCACGGACTCGGCGTGTTTGAGGAGGATGGTGTTGCCCAGCACCAGGTTCGGGGCCGCGAACCGCGCGATCTGGTAGAAGGGGTAGTTCCACGGCATGATGCCGAGCAGCGGTCCGATCGGCAGCTTCTGCACGTAG
The DNA here is from genome assembly GCF_032162605.1 of Mycobacterium sp. Lineage (GTDB taxonomy): Bacteria > Actinomycetota > Actinomycetes > Mycobacteriales > Mycobacteriaceae > Mycobacterium. The sequence goes on from NZ_JAVROT010000158.1 coordinate 5,805, forward strand.
GCCTTGCCCCCGGCGAACGTCTTGATCTGCTGATCCGAGGCCAAGCCAGGACCCTCCGTCGCGAAGTAGTCGAAGATGTCACCGCAGAAGTCGGCTTCGTCCACCGATTCGGGCAGCGGCTTGCCCATCTCCTCGGTGGCGATGGCTCCGAGTCGGGCGGAGTGCTCCTTGAAGAGCTCTCCCACCCGGGCTACGATCCGCGCCCGCTCGCCGATGGGCGTGTCCCGCCACGAGCGGTATGCCTCCGCGGACGCTTCGAGCGCTGACTCGACCTCGGCATCCGAGGCGAAGTCGAACGCCTGCCCGACGTCACCGGTGGCTGGGTTGACGACGCGGTACGTGGGTTGGGCCGAGACGGTGGCGGTCATGACATATCTCCCTTGACGTGAATTAACCCAAATCTAGCCGGGAACCCAGCGCATGGGTGCGGGCTTGCGGTGACCAAAACGGGGTATGCGGCCAACAGGGACGGTGAAGGACGGCGATCGGATTGCCGTGTAGCTACCGGAGACGTCCAGCCTTTCGAAGCCCCAGGAGTACTCATGCCATCCGCCCGCAAACCAGATCAGACCGCCCCCCGACCCGCCAGTCCGACCCGTGTGACCGACGGCCAGGTCCCCGATCCCCATCCGCGAGCCCAGTCCGGTGCCTACTTGACGACTGCCGAGGGCCTGCGACTTCCCGACACCGACCACTCGCTGAAGGCCGGCGCCCGGGGACCCACGCTGCTGGAGGACTTCCACCTCCGGGAGAAGAAGATCACCGTCTCCCCTGCACTCGTGCAGCTCCTGGCCGAGCCGGGACCGATCGAAGGCCGCGAGATCGGGATCATCGCCGACGCTGGTTCCGACCTCGCGGGCACCGCCAAACTGGTGAAGGCGACTGCGGCCCTTGGTGTCAAGGCGTTGGTGGTCGCTCCGGTCGGCGGCGTGCTCAAGTCGGGTCGGCGCAACGTCACCGTCGACCGGACGCTGGCGACGACGCGATCCATCGAGTTCGATGCGCTCGTGGTGGCCTCGGGAACCACACCTACCGCGGACATCAAGCTCGTCGTCCTGCTGCAGGAGGCGTTCCGGCACTGCAAGGCGGTCGCAGCGTGGGGTGACGGCGCCGCGGTCCTCAAGGCCGCCCGGATCCCCAAGGGTCCCGGCATCGTGGTGGCCGACGACGTCGACAAGGTCTTCGTCGCAAACCTGGCCAGTGCGCTGGGCCTGCACCGCGCCTGGGACAGGGCCCCGAAGGTGATGGCCTCCGCCGTCCCCCCGGCCATCTGAACGAAGGGACGAGACGGATGACGGTGACCCGAGATGTGGCAGCGACCCGGCAGCGGGTGTGGGACGTGCTGGCCGACGGCTGGAGCTACTCGGGATGGGTGGTGGGCAACAGCCGGATCCGCGCGGTCAGTCCGGACTGGCCCGCGCCCGGGTCGCGCATCCTGCACTCCATCGGCGCGTGGCCTGCGGTAATCGACGACGAGACCGTCGTCGAGAGCTGCGAAGCCGGCAGCGAGCTGGTGTTGCTGGCCAAGGTGCGCCCCGCGGCGCAGGCGCGGATCACGCTGCGGCTCAGCGACATTCCCGGCGGGTGCAGCATCGAGATGTCCGAGGTCGCGGTCTCGGCGCCGCTGCGCTGGGTCCCCGACGTGGTGCAGATGCTCGGCGTGGCGCCACGCAATCGCGAATGCACCTGGCGGTTGGCGATGATCGCCGAGAAGCAGGACCCGACCGCGTTCACAGACGACGACAAGAGGAGTTCCCGATGAGAGCAGTGACCTGGCACGGCAAGCGCGACGTCCGCGTCGACACCGTCCCCGACCCGAGGATCGAAGAGCCGACCGATGCCATCATCGAGATCACGTCGACCAACATCTGTGGGTCGGACCTTCATCTCTACGAGGTACTCGGCGCGTTCATGAATCCCGGCGACATCCTCGGGCACGAGCCGATGGGGATCGTCCGTGAGGTCGGTGCCGCGGTGACCAATTTGGCGGTGGGCGACCGGGTCGTCATTCCGTTCCAGATCTCCTGCGGCAGTTGCTACATGTGCGATCAGCAGCTGTTCACGCAGTGCGAGACCACTCAGGTCCGCGACCAGGGCATGGGTGCCGCGCTCTTCGGTTACTCCGAGCTGTACGGCGAGGTCCCCGGCGGTCAGGCCGAACTCCTGCGCGTGCCCCAGGCGCAGTTCACCCACATCAAGGTTCCCGACGGACCGCCGGATTCGCGGTTCGTGTACCTCTCGGACGTACTACCGACGGCCTGGCAGGCCGTCGCCTATGCCGACATCCCGGACGGCGGCTCGGTGACCGTCCTCGGGCTGGGTCCGATCGGGGACATGGCGACCCGCATCGCAGCCCACCTCGGCTACGACGTGACGGCCGTCGACCTGGTACCGGAACGCCTGGCCCGCGCCGAGGCTCGCCGCATTCGCACGGTCAATCTCGCCGATCATCACGACGGCCTGGGCGACGTGATCCGCGATCTCACCGACGGGCGCGGCACCGACTCGGTCATCGACGCGGTCGGAATGGAAGCCCACGGGTCACCGGTCGCCAAGATCGCTCAACAGGTCACGAGTCTGCTGCCCGACGCGCTCGCCAAGCCGATGATGCAGAAGGCAGGCGTCGACCGACTCAACGCCATCTACGCGGCGATCGACATCGTGCGCCGTGGCGGCACGATCTCGTTGAGCGGCGTGTACGGCGGCATGGCCGACCCGATGCCGATGCTCACCCTCTTCGACAAGCAGATTCAGCTACGGATGGGGCAGGCCAACGTCAAGAAGTGGGTCGACGACATCATGCCGCTGCTGACCGACGACGACCCGTTGGGCGTCGACGCCTTCGCCACCCACACGATGCCTCTCGAGCAGGCGCCGCACGGCTACGAGATCTTCCAGAAGAAAGAGGACGGCGCCGTCAAGATCATTCTCAAGCCTTGACGGCCTTCTTGAGGTCCTTCGTGGCCGGGCCCTCGAGCAGTGTGCCGTCCGGGGCGAACCGCGATCCGTGCAGCGGACACTCCCACGATTCGTCGGCATCGTTCCAGTTGACGATGCCGCCCAGATGCGGACAGACCGGGGACAGAACGTGCTCGACGCCGTCGACCGTGCTAGTCGCCTGCAGATGCCATGGTGGCCCGCTGACGACGCCGCACCCCTCCGGAGCGCGATCGGAGGATGCAGTCAGTGGGGCGACCCAGCCCTTGGCGAGGTTGAAGGCGACCTCCAGATTGGCCTGCGCTGCCGTCGTGATGCCGGACAGTTCGTGCGGGCTCCAGCTGGCGAACGCGCCGGCCCAGTCGATGCGGCCACCGAGGATGCGACTGGCGAGCGCGAGCGCGGCGGCGGGCCCGTTTGACATGCCCCACTTGTCGTAACCGGTTGCCACACAGATGCTGTCGAGTCCGGGAAGGAGTGCGCCCACGTACGGCAGTTCGTCGGCGGGTGAATAGTCCTGAGCCGACCAGAAGTGCGTCTTCATCGCCCCCGGGTAGTGCAGCATGGTCCACGTCGTCAGCTCGTCGAGCGCTTCGGACGGGCTCTTCTCCCGGCCGACGGGGTGGCCCGCGCCGCCGACGATGAGCACCTCGCCGTCCGCGGTGGGGGCGTAGCGCACGGACCGGGTCGGGGAGTCGGTGGAGATGTACATCCCCCGGGTGATGTCTCCCGGCACCTCGAAGGCCATGCAGTAGGACCGCTGGGCCTTGAGTCGGGCGAAGAATCCGCCACGGTCCAGTATCGGCACTCCCGTCGCCAAGACGAGTTGCTCTGTCCTGACGGTGATTTCGTCGATCTCCGAGGTCCGCACCTTCAGACGCAGGTTCGCGCCGAGACCGGAGACGCGCTGCACGCGGGCCCCCTCGGCGACTCGGCCGCCGTGCGCCTGCAGCTCGGCGAAGAGGCTGTCCAACAACGGCATCGGATCGAACTGGGCCTGGTCGCGCAGACGGACGCCGCCGCTGAACGGAAAGGGCACGTCGGCGTCGTCGGCCCATTCGACGTCGAGTCCGGCCGACCTTGCGGCGTCGAGTTCGGCCCGAGCCGTGCGAAGAGCGTCGTCGGACTGCGCGTAGGTGTAGGCATCCTCGCGCTGGACGTCGATCCCGTGGTTCTCGCAGTGCCGCAGCACCCAGGCCTGTCCTTCGCGGTTGCCGTCCAGATACTGGCTGGTCAACTCGGCTCCGTGCTTCGCGACGATCTTGGACAGCTTGGTGCCCTGCAACAGACTGATCTTCGCGGTGGTGTTACCCGTCGCACCCGCGCCGATGGTGCGGGCCTCGAGGACCAGTACGTCCTTGCCCGATCTGGCCAACAGCACCGCGGTGATCAGTCCGGTGATACCGGCGCCCACCACCACCACGTCGGCGGATGGCTCGCCGGAAAGCGGAGCGGGCGAAGCCATCGGTGTTTCCACCCGGTCGGCGAGCCACAGAGACGTCATACGCTGCCCGTACCCGGGAATCACCCTCCGAAACGACTGCGACATCAAGATCGTTGCGCGACCACCGCTCTACCTGAAAAATGGCGCCATCGACAGCACCGGCTGCCGGGTCGACGAGTCGATCGCCAATGGCATGCTGATGGCGATTCACGGCATCGATGCCGACCGGGCCTTCGACATGTTGCGCAAGGAATCCCAGGACAAGAACGTCCGGCTCAACGTGGTGGCCACCGACTTCGTCCAGCGGCTGAGCCAAGGCGCCGAGCGTCCGGCAGTCTGAGCCGACCGCGGCATCTCACCGCCGTTATCGCGCCTACATCTTCGTGTAACGCGCCATCACGAAGCTGTAGAACCCGTAGGTGATGATGCCCATGCCTGCAAGGACCAGGAGAACCACCCCATAGGGCTGGGCGCCGAGCGCCTTGAGAGCACCGTCCAGGCCGGTGGCCTTGTCCGGCTCGGAACGACTCGCCGCGACGATCACCAGTACCCCGGCCCCGGCGATCGTCAAACCCTTGGCCACGTAGCCAAGCACTCCCAACCTGACGGCCAGATCGCCGGACTTGCCCTTGAGATCGTCGAGAAAGCCGCGGGTCACGCCCTTGTAGACGTGGTAGGCGCCCACGGCGACGATGATCACTCCCGCGGCGATGAGAGCCACTGTGCCAGCACCGGATTGCATCAGCCGAGCACTCATCGTCGAGTTCTGCTTCGCGGAGGACTCGCCGGCGCCCCGAGCGAATCCGAACGCGGAGTACGCGAACGCGAGGTACACGACGGCGAGCGCGAAGGCCTTCGCTCGATCCGATGTCTCTGCCAGTGCGCCTTGTGCTTTCGGGTCCGTCGCACGCCCGAGCGCCGTCTCGACGAGCCGCCACAGAGCCATGAATCCGAACGCGGCGGCGGCAATCCACAGCGCGATGTTGCCGCCGCGTTGGCCGGCGACGGCCGCCAGCGCTCCAGACGGGTCCGCGTCACCGCGGCCGCTGCCTAACGCAATCCGGATGGCGAGGTATCCGATGACGAGGTGCAGGAGGCCGCTCATCACGTATCCGGCGCGGGCGAGTCTCTCGAAGACGCCATTCTGCGCGAAACGGGTGACGTCGGAGGAAGAGTTCACCACGTCGGCCTCAGATGGTCGCTGGGCGAACGATGAACTCGACACCGGCATTGATCGCGGGGCGATGCCGCAAGATGCGGTAGTGCGCGAGCCGGCCGAGTCCGCGGGTGGTCACCAGGCTTGCTCCGGGCCAGACCTCGACGATCCGCTCGCTCATCTCGTAGGGACTGTCGGGGTCGTCGGGATCGTGAACGACCAGAAGCGGCATCGCATCGTTGATTCTGCCTGCCACGCGGGAGATGTCGGTATCGAACAGCGGGGTGCCGAGTCGTCGGCTCAGTCGGCGTTCAAGTCCGGCCCGGATCCGAGGTCCGAAGCCGTGACGGTCGGCGAAGAGGTCCAGGTACAACGCGAAGTCGCCCATCGGCGCCAGGAACACCATCCGCTCGATCGGTGCGCCCTTCGCCACCGCCAACGCTGCGGCCTTGGCACCGAGCGAGTGTCCAACGACCGCATGCGCAGGCCCGTGGGCTTGCACGATCGCCCGTACCGCTTCGGCGCACTCGACGATCGTGGTTCGTCCCTGCGCCATCTCGCCGGTCTCGGACTCGTTGTGGCTTGGCAGGTCGAAGGCGATGACCCGGTGGCCGGCCTCGACGAGCGGCTTGACGAACACCGCGAGGTGCGCGCGGCAACCGCCCCACCCGTGGACCAGGAACACCGCAGGTCCGGCACCCCACGACTCGCCTGCGACCCGGTGACCATCCCAGAACGCCTCCACGGGCTCCCCCGGTGACACGCCGGGCGGCATGCGCAGACTCATCTCGACGGCCGGTGGCGTGCACCAGAGCTCGACGGCCCATCGCGAGCCCACCGCGGGCGCGAAGCGCTCCAGCAGGCCGAACGCCCTGCGCACACTCGAGGAGACGGCCGGCTCGACGCCAGAGTTCGTCTCGTCCCGGGCGACACCGGTATCGCTACCCATCACCGGCGAATCTACCGCGCGCGGTCGCCGACCTTGAAGGTCCCGTCGCCTGCGATCACCTTCGTCTGCGGAACGGGAGGAAGATGAACCCATGAGCTCGAGGACACCCTGTCGAGGGAGTGGCAAGAACTGGACGGTGAACAATGCGGGCAATCCGATATGTCCGAGCTGTCACCGGGGTCTCAGCACCGTCGCGGGCCACGGTAAGACGCTGCGCAACACGCGAATCGTCCCGCCACACAACCGCCCTGGCCCGCAGGACGCCAAGCAGCCCCGGCGGACGCCCTAGTTCTCTAGTTGCCGACGTAGCCGGAGCCAAGGTTGACGACATTGCAGTAGGCGCCCGTGCCGGCGGCCTTGGGAGCATTGTTGGTGTGCGAGACGACCGTCCGCCCGCCGATGGACACCCGACAGGTCACCGACCCCGGATCACCGCCGGGATGTATGCCGGTGAAGGTCGGCGAACGCGCACTGCCGCCGTAGTCGTACGCGGTCGACCACGGCAGGCCTGCCACGACGACCCCGGGCTCGTCGTTGGCTCCGAAGTACGACACCTGTACGCCGTCACCGAAGGTCCCGGTCAGCTCGAAGACGACGGGAACCGACGCGAACGCCGATCCCGGTGTCACCAGAAGGAGTCCACCGCCGAGCGCCACGACGGCGGCCAGCCTGCCCAACTGACGTAACACGAATTCGACGCCCATGCCTGAATTAGAGCACCGCGAGCAAACTCTGTCAGCCGATCGACCCTGGCTCCTAGTGGCAGGTCCTAGTGGCAGGGAAAGCCCAGGAGGTGTCGGCCATCGTGGATGAATTCGTGAATGTGGGTGTCGCTACCGAACATTGAGGTGGCACCCTGATCGAGTCCCACGAAATAGAGAACCAGCAGTGCGAGGAACACCGTGCCGCTGAGCCAGGCGGCAGCGCGCACGACCGAGAGATCCGGCGTGAGGGCGGACTCTCGGGCAGTTCGTGAGCTCGGTACGGCCATCGCTCATCTTCTCCTTACGCGGCGGATGCCATCGTCGACTATATCCAGCGCGCACTGTGGAATGAAGGCGAATTCGGGTCTTGGCACGCGCGGCATCGACCGCCGCCGAATGTGCACTTCCGACAATTTAAATTAGTGTGAACTATCAAACAGATTTCGCCATGATGACGTGCCTTTCTGGATACAGTCACTGAGCCACCAGGTGTTTCAAGTCGTTGAGGAGACTTCGATCGCCCTCTCCTGCGTCGTGTCGCAGTGTGCTGTGACGTCGACGCGCGAGGCGCGCGCCGACGGTCTGCAACGGACCCGAACCCTGCTCGCGCCGTTCATCCGCATAGTTCAAGGGAGTGTCGATGAGTACCGCCGCGCAGCGTGCCGCCCAACTGGATCTCGTAGCTCGATTGAAGTCCTCCTACCCCGAGTTGCCCGATGCGCCGACGCCGGATCTGCTCGACCACGGCCGGATTACCGCGTATCTGAAACCCGTCCACGACGTCGGCGGCGAACCGGACGCGCCGATGAAGTACGAGGAGAAGCAGTACGAGTCGTGGGAAGAACTGACGTACGTGATCTGCGAGGTGTTGGCGTGGCGAGGGATCTGGCTGTCGGAGGAACGGCGCCGAATGGGCAACGTCGACGTCGGCCGCGCTGAATATCTGGGGCTCCCCTACTACGGTCGCTGGCTGTTGTCCGTGGCTCGAATTCTGGTGGAGAAGCACCACATCGGGCTGACCGAGCTCACCGAGCGAATGGCCGAGGTGAAGTCACGTTACGCCGGCGGCCTGAACGGCAGGTCGATCGAAGCCCAGCCGAAGTTCGAAGGCGACGGGTCACAGGTCAAGCGCAACGCTCACCACATTCACGCGGTAGGCAAGGGCGATCCCCAGGTGTATGCCGGTAAGGCAGGCACGGCCGCGTTCGGGGTCGGTGATCGCGTGGTGGTGCGCGACGAGTTGCCGGTCCTGTTCTACACCCGCACGCCGGAGTACGTGCGCGGCGCCACGGGTGAGATCTCCGCCGTCGCGTATGAGAGCCCGGCTGCCGAGGACGAGACCTGGGACAACCCCGATGCTCCGGCGGAATGGTTCTACGTGGTGCGGTTCAACATGTCTGAGCTGTGGCACGGCTACACCGGGACCGCCACCGACACCCTGCAGACGGAGATTCCCCAGCATTGGCTCAGAGCCGCCAGTTGACAGCAGGCTGTCTCGAGCCTCCAATTCAGTTCTGCCAGAAAGGGCTTGCCATGCCGGAGCACGACCACGACCACGACCACGAGCGCACGGTCGCGCCCATGGTGGACGAGATCACCGACTTCGAAGTACTCGAAGTCGCACTGCGCGAACTGTGCATCGAAAAGGGCATCTTCACCGCTGCGGAGCATCGCCACTTCACCGAGTTCGCCGAGCAGATCGGCCCGACTCCCGCCGCCCACCTGGTAGCGCGTGCGTGGCTGGAGCCTGAGTTCAAGACGCTCGCCCTCACCGAACCGATGACGGCCAGTAAAGAGGTCGGTGTCGACTGGATGGAGCCCACCGGCTTCGGCACTCCCAGCGACTTCACCGCGTTCCAGATCCTCGAGGACACACCCACCCTGCACAACGTGATCGTCTGTGCGCTGTGTTCGTGCTACCCGCGGCCCATCCTTGGCAATTCCCCGGAGTGGTACCGCACCCCCAATTACCGGCGGCGCCTGGTGCGTTGGCCACGGCAAGTGCTTGCCGAGTTCGGCCTCTACCTGCCCGACGACGTCGACGTGCGGGTGCAGGACTCCAACCAGAAGCATCGATTCATGGTCATGCCCATGCGCCCCGAGGGCACGGACAGCTGGACCGAGGACCAACTGGCCGAGATCCTGACCCGTGATTCCCTGGTCGGTGTCGCACTGCCCAAGGTGGGCGTGACGACCAACGTCATCACCGACACGCGCCCGGCCATCCATCCATGAGTACGTCGGAGGATTCAGGCGCGATCCAACGAGCGCCCATCGCACCGCTGCAGCGGATCGTCGAACGCGATCAGGTCTGGCCCAAGATGGCCGCGAAGTACGGGGTCGAAAACCCCATACCGCCGTGGAAGACGAGCTTGGACGGCCTGTGCGACGCTCTCGACCAGGCCTCGTGCAGCACCGACGTCCCCACGTTCAAGGAGCGGCGCGACGAGGAGGACGCCCTCTCGGCGACGTTGTACTCCGACCTGCCCTATCCCGAGAACCAGTTGGTGTCGCTTGCCCACTCCCTGCTCGTCCGCGGCGTCATCAGCGAAGCAGAACTCGACGAACGGCTCACCAGCATCCGCGCCCGCCTGCAATCCTGAGGTCATGACGTTGTCCTCGTGGTGGCGTGGATGACGGCAGATCCGGACCTGCCGACCGACTCAATGCAGGGGTTCGTCCTCGTCAGCGTTACCGCAATCGTTGCGGGTGTGGTCATCGGCTTCGTCGGCGGCGCCTTCCGTTGGTGCCTCGAATCGGCCGATGGGTTGCGCACCGAACTTGCCGACTGGGCACACCGGCTACCCGGGCCGGGCTGGCTCCTACTGATGGCCGCCGCCGCGGCCGGGGCGGCACTCGCCGCACTGATCGTGCGGTGGATACCGCTGGCCGCAGGGAGCGGCATTCAACACGTCGAGGCGGTCCATCTTGGCGATGCCGAGCCCCCACTGCTGCGCCTGCTGCCCGCGAAATTCATTGGCGGAGTGCTGGCGATCGGCTCCGGACTCGTATTGGGTCGCGAAGGACCGACGGTGCACATGGGTGCCGCCATCGGAGCAGAGGCCGCGCGACGTGCCCGGCTGGCCGACCCCGAAGTCAGAATGCTGCAAGCCGCCGTCGGGGGCGCCGGCCTGGCGGTCACGTTCAACGCACCGATCGGAGGGGCTCTCTTCACCCTCGAGGAGGTGACGAAGTCCTTCCGGCTCAGGACCGTTCTCGCCACGGTCTTCGCGACTGCCGCTGCCGTCGGCTGCTCTCGGCTGATCACCGGGGACCATCCTGACTTTCACGTCGAACCGGTTGCCTCCCCGTCGCTTTCGTGGCTTCCGCTGTTCGTCGTCTTCGGACTGCTGACCGGATGCCTCGGTGTTGCCTACAACCGATTGGTGTTGGGATTCCTCGACCACGTCAAGCGGGTGCCACGCGTTCCCGCCGTCGCGAAGGCTGCCGTGATCGGCGCGGTGATCGGGCTGGTGACGTTCATTCACCCGCTCGCGACCGGTGGTGGCGACACGTTGAATAAGCTGCTCCTCGGCGGAAGCGGCATGGCGCTGTCGGCGATAGCCGGATTCCTGGCGCTGCGGTTCATTGCCGGTCCGCTGTCGTACTCCGCGGCCGTGCCCGGCGGATTGTTCGCCCCACTGCTGGCCATCGGCACGCTGTGGGGGGTGCTGTTCGTCGGAGGCTTCGACACCGTGTGGCCGGGCGACCAGACGTCCCTGGCGATTCCGATGGCGATCGTCGGAATGGCGGCGTTCTTCGGGGCTACGGTCCGGGCGCCGGTGACGGCCATGGTCATCGTCATCGAGATGACGGCCACGACGTCGGTGACGGTGCCGATGCTGGCCGCCACGGCCGCAGCGGTGCTCGTCGCAGAACTACTGAGATGCCCACCGATCTACGACAGCCTCCGAGAGCGGATGCCCACCCCCGGGTGAGTTTGCCCGAGGCAAATGAACACACCCGTCTATTTCTCGGCTCCACTACTTCACGGTGGGCGTATGTGTGCTTACACTCACTCCGCTACGAATTAGCTGAGAACTCATTGGCATGACCTTGGGGGATCGGCTTGGGGGGACAACGGAGAAGCTCATGGGACGTCACAGCGCCGCAACCACGCACTGGACACTGGCCACCGCGCGGGTGGCGACATCGGGGGGCGCCGCTCGATACGTCGGCCGCGTCGGCGCGTTGGCCGTGGCGCTGGGTGTCGGGGCGGCCGTCGCCGGAGGCGGCGGGATTGCCCGCGCCGACGACACCACGCACGACTCCCCAGGCGATACGCACAGTGTGCAATCCTCGCCGGACACGAACGTTACGGCCGGCCCGAGTGACACAGTCGGCAAGGACCCGCAGTCCCACGGTTCCCCCAGCTGGACACCCGGGGTGCGGAAGGCGGCGCTGCGCGTGCCGCGAATGGTGCTGGGCGCCAACGGCGGCGCGCGTACCACCACCCCGCGCCCCGGCGGTATCCGGGTGAAGACACCCGCGATCCGTGCAGGCGGCCCGGGGACCACGGCGGCTCGCGCCCCGGTGGGGCGCAATCTTCCAGACCCCGGCGCCGTCGCCAAACCTCTTGCCGCCGTCACCACGCAGGTCGACGATCAGGTCCGTACCGTGGTCCGCGACATCGCCGCAACGCCACGCCACGCCACCCAAACATCGCCTCCAACAACGGATTTGGCGCCGCAGCTCGCCGTATCTCCACACCCTGCGCCCATCGCAACGACAGTCTCGAAACTACTGACCTCCGTCGCCGTCACCACCGGCGCGCGTACCGATGATGCTCCTCTCACCCCGGTGCAGTCCCTGCTGGGCGTGCTGGGCTTGATCAGCCGCGACATCGAGCAGTCGCTCAACAACGCCGTCCATCAGACCAGCCCGACAACCACCACCCAGACCACCCCGGGCCCCGGCGACGTCGTCGACACTCCGTACGGCAGAGTCGGTAAGTGGATGCTGACGTCCGACGGTGAGCAGGTCGCGAACTGGGGCGGACAGATCTATGGCGACAAGACGCTCAGGGAGCCGGTCAACGTCATCATCGTCGACCCGAACTCGAAGACACCCGGGGAGTCCACGGCGAGACTCAACTCGGCCATGTTCTGGTCTGGATTCCCGGCCCAGCCGATTCACAGCACCGGCTTCGACGGCACCGTGCTTGGCACGACGTACGACCAACTGCCAGGAGACGGTACCGAGGCTGCCTATTCCGACCTACCCTTCTTCCTCCCCAACGATCACGCCCGTGTGTTCGGACCCGCTCCGGTGGCTGCGGCGGACGGTACGGGGTATCTGTGGACCGCCGCGGCAAGCACCGAAGTGCCGGGTATCTACGACAACCAGTTCACGCACCGGTATCTCTCGTACGACCTGGCCCGCGACATGCTGGCCCTTCGGCTGATTCTCAGCGGGCAGGCGACGTTCGTCGGCGTCCAAAAGATGGACAACGTCTACAACGAGGGGACAGTATCCACCGGCGATCACGACGGCTACGCCATCGTGCTGCGGCTGAACTGACCCGAGTCATGGCCGCAAAACCGCCCTTGCCTGCGTTAACAGGAGGGCGGTTGTGGCGGTGGCGGAGGGATTTGAACCCTCGGACGGGGGTTACCCGTCACACGCTTTCGAGGCGTGCTCCTTAGGCCGCTCGGACACGCCACCGTCGGGCAGCTTACCGGGAACCCGCCACAGCCCCTAATCACCGCCGAGTGTGCGCCTAGGGCGGAAACTCGGCCGAAAAACCGCCCTGGACGCACACTCGGCGAGGTCAGTGCACCGGCCTCAACGCTGCCTGGCGAAGAACTCCTGCAGCGGCGCCGCGCACTCTTCGGCCAGCACACCGCCTCGCACTTGCGGCCGGTGTGTGAGCCGCCGGTCGCGGACGACGTCCCAGAGTGAGCCGACGGCACCCGTTTTGGGCTCCCACGCACCGAAAACCACCCGGGCGACGCGCGCCATCACCAGCGCACCGGCGCACATCGTGCACGGCTCGACGGTCACCGCCAGCGTCGCGCCCTCCAACCGCCAGCCCTCGCCGAGCACCCTCGCGGCCGCCCGCAGCGCCAGGATCTCGGCGTGCGCGGTGGGGTCGGCGAGTTCCTCACGAGCATTGGCCGCACGCGCCAGCTCGGTGCCATCGCGTCCGAAGACCACCGCACCGATCGGCACGTCACGAGCGCCCGCCGCAGTGGCGGCCTCGAGCGCGAGGCGAATCAGGTCGTCGTCCGTCAACGATCGAGTTTGTCGAGGAACGCCGACATCTCGTCGCCGAAGCCCATCTCCTGCGCGATCCGCGACAGTTGCTCGTCGGCGTAGTCGTCGTCGGAGAGGATGATGCTGAGCACGCCCTCCGACAGGCCGATGTCCGACAGCACGCCGAGGTCGCCCTCCTCGAACGGGTCCTCGTCCTCCAGATCGTCCGGGTCGAGGTCGGCGTCGAGCTTCTCCAGCACTTCCCTGGCGATGTCGTAATCGACCGCAGCGGTCGCGTCGGACAGGAACAGGCGGGTACCCGCAGGTGCGGGGCGCACGATCACGAAGAACTCGTCATCGACGTCGAGCAGGCCGAAGACCGCGCCCGCGCTGCGGAGTTCCCGCAGTTCGGTCTCGGCGGCCGTCAAGCTGGTCAGCGCAGTGCGCCGCAACGACGAACACCGCCACTTGCCGTCTTCGCGGACGACTGCGAGGCCGAATCCATCGGGGAGATCTGCGGCCTGGTTCTGCGCCTGTGCTCGCTGTGCTCCCATGAATCCAACGCTAGTCCCAGATCACGCGCTTTGACCAGCGATCGAGCCCAAGCCCGAAGCCCGCACGGCGCGGCGGTATGCCAACCTTATTGGGTGGCTACTCCGGTGTGCGTACTAGGCCTTGGATTGATTGGCGGTTCAGTGATGCGGGCCGCGAAGGCCGCCGGCCGTGAGGTCTTCGGATACAACCGGTCGATCGACGGCGTTGAGGCCGCGCGTTTCGACGGGTTCGACGCGACCGCAAGTCTCGGCGAGGTGCTGAAGCGTGCCTCCGCAAGCGACGCACTGATCGTCCTCGCCGTACCGATGCCTGCGCTGCCGATCATGCTCGAGCACGTTCGCGAGTCGGCGCCCAACTGCCCGCTCACCGACGTGACGAGCGTCAAAGTCGCTGTCCTGCAATCAGTTCGGGAGCACGGGTTGCTCGACCGATACGTCGGCGGTCACCCGATGGCGGGCACCGCGCGCTCCGGCTGGGCGGCAGGCGACGAGAAGCTCTTCGTCGAGGCGCCCTGGGTGATCAGCGTCGACGACCACGTCAACGCAAAAGTGTGGGCCGAGGTCATGCAACTGGCCCTCGACTGCCACGCCGTCGTCGTCCCCGCACGTTCCGACGAGCACGACGCCGCAGCCGCAGCCATCTCACACGTGCCCCACCTGTTCGCCGAAGCGATCGCAGTTACGGCAGCCGACGTGCCTCTGGCGTTCGCTCTGGCCGCGGGCTCGTTCCGCGACGGCACCCGGGTCGCCGCGACCGCGCCCGACCTGGTTCGCGCGATGTGCGAGGCGAACTCCGACGAGCTGCGCCCCGCACTGGACCGCGCCATCGGTCTGCTGTCCCGCGCCCGCGATGGACTGGCGACGACGGGCTCGGTGGCCGACCTCGTCGAATCGGGGCACGGGGCCCGCACGCGCTACGACAGCTTTTCCCGGCCGCAGATCACCGTGACCGCCATCGGCGAGGACGGCTGGCGTCAGGAACTGGCCGCCGCGGGACGCGCAGGCGGGGTGGTCAGATCCGCTCTGCCAATCCGGGGTAGTCGAGGATGAATCCGTCGTCGTCGACGGTGATGGTGGTCTCGGCGACCGGCGAGCGCAGCTTGATCCCGGCCTTCGGGTCCGGACCTTCGCTCGCATAGGAGATGACCACGGTTTCGACCGTCAGTTCCGGTAGCCGGACGTAGACCACGGGCAAAGCGATCTCGTCGCTGCGCTGGTACAGCCCGGTACGCCGGATCGGCAGCGCGTTGAAGAACGGGCTGAGCATCACGTCGACGTCCAACGCACCGTCGTGCGTCTCGCGCTTGGTCTGACTCTGGTGGTCCTGGACCATCCACATGTTCTCTTCGTCGCGGGCGATCGAGAGTTGGCGCTCCCGTTCTGCCAGGCTGACGGTCAGCGACAGGCGTTTGGTGGCACCGGCATCATCGGTGACCAGGTCGTAGGACGCGCTGAACGCCGGATGCGACGGCGTGGCAGCGGCCACGATCTGGCCGTAGGCCTTGATGCGGTTGCCCGTCAATGACACCCGCACCGACTCCATTCGAGGAACGTCGTGTGCGCGCCACGTCAGGATCGCCGGCCAGTTCTCCTCTGAGTCAGAGCGGACTACTTCACTCATCCCTCTACCGTAGGCGACGGTCCCCTTGCTTCGTAGCCGCCTCGGGAATGCCCGTCAGATCGTGATGTCGACGCGGTTTCGAGCGCGACTTCATCGCCGAGGAACGGCTGCGGCATCTTCCTGAAGCGGTCGGCGCCCGGCTCGGACAACCACACCGCGAAGGCCAGTGCCGCGTCGAGGATCAGTGCCAATGCGGTGACCACCAATGCGCCCACCAGTGCGAGATAGAACTGGCGCACCTTGATGCCGTCGATCAGATAGCGCCCCAGCCCGCCGAGACTGGCGTATGCGGCCACGGTGGCGGTCGCGACGATCTGCAGCGTCGCGGTGCGCACGCCGCTCAAGATCAGCGGGAGCGCGTTGGGCACCTCGACGCGCAGCAGGACTCTGGACTCGGTCATGCCCATCGAACGCGCGGCGTCCACCACGGTCCGGTCCACGTTGGCGATGCCCGAGTAGGTGCCTGCCAGCATGGGTGGGATGCCCAGCAGCATCAGCGCGACCGTCGGCGGCACCAGACCGAGGCCCCACAGCAGGACGCCGAGCAGCAGCACGCCGAGCGTCGGCAGTGCCCGCAGTGCGTTCACCC
This sequence comes from Mycobacterium sp., assembly GCF_032162605.1. Taxonomy (GTDB): domain Bacteria; phylum Actinomycetota; class Actinomycetes; order Mycobacteriales; family Mycobacteriaceae; genus Mycobacterium. The sequence continues at coordinate 21,954 of NZ_JAVROT010000158.1, forward strand.
CGCCGACGACCAGGAACGTCCCGCGGCCGGTGTGCCCGATGATCATGCCGATCGGGATCGCGATGAGCGCCGAGAAGACCAGCGCGACGGCGGTGTACTGCAGGTGTTCGAGTATTCGCACGGTCAGTCCGGCAGGTCCGCCCCAGTTGGCCGCGGTGAAGATGTAGGTCAGCGCCTGCTGCAGAAAGTTCATCGGGCGCCTGCCTTTGCTCGGCGGTCTGTCTTCACCCACGGCGTCGCGAGCTTGCCCGCGAACATGATCAGGGTGTCCACGACGATGGCGAGCACGAAGATCGCGACGATGCCCGCGATGATCTGGTCGCTCTTGTCGGCCTGATACCCCTCGGTGAACCAGGTGCCCAGCCCGCCGATGCCGATCACCGAACCGACCGACACCATCGAGATATTGGTGACGGCGACGACGCGGAGACTGGCGATGAGTACCGGAATCGCCAGCGGCAGTTCGACTTTCACGACCCGCGTGAGCGGTTTGTAGCCGATCGCAGTGGCGGCGTCGAGCACCGCGGGCGGTACGGCATCGAGCGCCTCGGGTACCGCGCGGACCAGCAGCGCCACCGTGTACAGCGTCAGGGCCACGATGACGTTGGCCTGGTCGAGGATCCGGGTCGGGATGATAAGCGGGAGCACCACGAACAGGGCCAGCGACGGGATGGTGAAGATGATGCTCGCCACCACGGTGGTGAACCGCCGCAGCACCGTGGTGCGATGCACCAGAGCGCCCAGGGGTACCGCGATCAACAGCCCGAGCACCAGCGGCAACAGCGACAACCACAGGTGGATCAGCGTCAGGTCCCATGCCCCTCCGAGGTGGGTGAACAGGTAGCGCACGACCTACCCCACCTCCGGCACACGGCGCTGCTTCTGGAGTGCGTCCAGCACGTCGTCGGCCTTCACGCCACCGAGCAGTTGGCCGTCTTCGCCGACCGCGACACCCAACCCGCTCGGCGAGGACAGTGCGGCATCCAGAGCCAGCCGCAGCGTGCCATGGGGCGAGAAGAAGGAGCCGCCACCCACCGTGCTGTCGTAGAGCGAGCTGCCCTTGCGGTGAACGTCGACGCCATCGCCGTTGATCCACGCGACGGGCCTACCGTCCGCCTTCGTCACCAGCGCCCATTCACCCGATTTGAGCTCGAGGGCGCCGACGTCGGTTTCGACGACGCTGCGGACGTCGTGCAACGGCAGTCCGGTCGCCTGGAAGAACTGCAGGCCGCGGTAACCGCGGTCGTTGCCGACGAATCCCGAGACGAGCTCGTTGGCGGGGTTGGACAACACGAATGCGGGATCTGCGTACTGCAGCAGCTTTCCGCCCTTGCCGAACACCGCGACCTTGTCGCCGAGCTTGACGGCCTCGTCGATGTCGTGGGTGACGAATACGATGGTCTTGCGCAATTCGCTTTGCAGCCGCAGGATCTCGGTCTGGAGATCCTCGCGGACCACCGGGTCCACTGCACTGAACGGCTCGTCCATGAGCAGGATCGGTGGATCGGCGGCCAGCGCCCGCGCCACGCCGACGCGCTGCTGCTGACCACCGGAGAGCTGTGCCGGGTAACGGTCGGCCAGCTTCAGGTCGAGACCGACCCGCTCCATGACGCCAAGCGCGGCCTTGCGCGCGTTGCGACGGGACTCGCCCATCAACACCGGCACCGTCGCGACGTTGTCGACCACCTTCAGGTGGGGCATCAGCCCGGCGCTCTGGATGACATAGCCGATGCCCAGCCGCAGTTTTACCGCGTCGACTCGTGTGACGTCCTTGCCGTCGACGGTCAAGGTGCCCGACGTGGGGTCGATCATCCGGTTGATCATCCGCATCGACGTCGTCTTGCCGCAGCCCGACGGGCCGACGAACACCGCGAGGGTGCCCTCGGGCACCTCCAGTGTCAGGTCATCGACGGCGACGGTGCCGTCCGGATATCTCTTGGTGACGCCGTCGAACTTGATCATCGGTTCTGCTCTCTGCTCTTCGCGCAAGCGTTCATCGTCACCCTCTACTCTTCGCGCAAGCGCTCATCGTCACCCTCTACTCTTCGCGCAAGCGCTCATCGTCACCCTTGCAGGGGCTTGTCGAACCCGTTGTCCTGTACCCACTTACGCGCCGCCTGGTCCGGGTCGATGCCGCTGTTGCCCGACGTCGCGGTGTTCATCTCGATGAGCGCCTCCGTGGTGAGCTTCGCGGACACGGCGTCGAGCACCGTCTTGAGTTGATCCGACATCTTCTGCGAGGCCACCAGCGGAACGACGTTGGCGGCCAGGAAGTTGTTCTTCGGATCTTGAAGGACGACCAAGTCGTTCTGCGGGATCGCCTGCGACGTGCTGAAGATGTCCGCGGCCGTCACCGTGCCGTCGACGAGCGCGCGCACCGTGGCAGGGCCGCCGCCGTCACTGATCGAGACGAAGTTCGCTGGCGTGATGTCCAACCCGTACTTCGCCTTCAGGCCCGGCAACCCCTCGGCGCGGCTCTGGAACTCAGACGGCCCACCGAACTTGACCTCGGGGGAGTGGGCGGCGAGGTCGGCGATGGTCTTGAGGTTCCACTTCTCGGCGGTCGCCTTCGTGACCGCGACGGTGTCCTGGTCGTTGGCGGGCGACGGGGTGAGGATCGACAGATCACCGGGCAACGCGCGATACAGCGCCAGCTCCACCGCCTCCGGATCGGTGGCCTTGGTGTTCTTGTCGAAGTACTGCAAGAGGTTTCCGGTGTACTCCGGTATCAGATCGATCGAGTGATCCTTGACCGCAGGCACGTAGGTCTCGCGACTGCCGATGCCGAACTGCCTTCGGATGTCGAATCCGTTGGCCTCCAACGCTTGCGCGTAGATCTCGGCGATGATCTTGGACTCGGTGAAGTCCGCCGACCCGACCGCGATCGACTTCAGATCACCTGATACCTCACCACCGCCCAGCGGGTTCGAGCTGCCGCAAGCGGCCGTCACCAGAGCCAGGACCGTGGCCACGACGGCCAGAGTGCTTCTGCGCGTGGATCGTCGTACGGGATTCACCAGAACGTCCTTTCGGCGTCACCTGCCTCGTGCGACCCTAACCAGCTTGCCGTCGGATCGCTCGGGTTTAGCTCGGGATGAGCGCACGGTGACGCGTGCGTGACCACCCGGTACCGCTGGTTTCATTCCGATGCAAAAGGGGCAAGGATGAGCCCATGAGCACCGACCCACAGTTCCCGCCCGTCGATCAGGGCGCGCCCGGCCCCCTGGATCCGATTCCCGGCGAGGTTCCCGCGGTCGACGCCGCGTCGATCAAGACCCCGCCGCCAGAGAACGCAGTGCACTTCACCAGGGCCGCGGCCCTGTGGTCGGCACTCATCGTCGGCTTCCTGGTCCTTCTCGTGCT